>NZ_JBFWFX010000006.1:0-145455 GCF_050286925.1 Caloranaerobacter longqiensis | reverse complement strand
GACACTAATTTTTACAAAAACAGCTTCATTTGAATCTATATTATCATATTTTCTACTATTTTTTACAGGTGGAATTGTTTCATTAGAGAAACTACCTAAAGTTGTAGTTAATATCTCAGAAATGCTACCATTAACCATAGGGATTAGACTTTCGCAGAATATATTAATAGGTAATAAAATAACAGCAAATGACTTGATAAATTTAATTCTTAATAGTGGTTTTTATGTACTAATAGGATTAATTGTTTTTAAGCTTTGTTATTATTACACAAAACGAGATGGTTTATCAACTGAGTATTAGTTGCTATTTTTAATATAAATTTAATTGTGTAAATCAAATAAATTAATTATAAATTTATTGAAATATTCTTAAATATGCTTCTCTAATTTGTATATTGAAATTTATTATCAATTATGTTATATTAAATAAAAATCATAGTTCTATGTTTGAAAAAAGCTAAAGAAAGCCATTGATTAATTAAATAGAAAGGTTTGGTTAAAATGTATGTAAAAGAAGTTATAATTCAACCGGAAGTGTTAGAATATATGGATAAAAAGAATATTAAAGATTTAAAAATTGAAAACGAGCCTAGATCCTTTTGCTGAGGAGCTGGCAATGTCGCTCAACCTTTCGTGGAAAAGGGAAGGCCATATAAGGAAACAGCTTTTATGTATAAACAATATAATTTTGGAGATAAAAATATTTTTGTAAATAAAAGTATTGAATGTAAATCTGGCGTTATTAGAATATATCTTAAAAATTATTTCTTCTTTAAAAACATTGAAATAGAGTACTGCCCACTTAAGTAATTTAATTTGTATTGATTTGTTGTGTTTTTTTATCGAACTTCTGGAAACTTTTACTTTACCCATGAAGGAGTGGTTTTTTTGAAAAATAAAAGTACAGAAATAGCTAAAGCTTCTATAAAATTAGCTATTTCAACTAGAGAAGAAGAAAAAATAATTATTGAAGAACTTGCTAAGAAAAATATAAAAGCAACTGCTGTCGATATAGGAGGAGACCTTATAAGCTCAATACCTAAAATAATAGAAAGGGCTCTTGTTGCATCTAAAAAAACTGGAATTATTAAAGATTGTCATGTACATGAAGGAGCTGTAGCAGGCGCTACAAAGGAAGCTATAATACAAGTAAGTTCAAAGGCACTAGGTTTTAATTTTGGAGGGAAAATAGGTATAGCAAGATATGATGAACATATAAGTGTATGTCTTTTTGTTAGTGTAGGGCTTCTCCATTTAAACGACTTAGCTATAGGACTTGGACATAGATCTATACCTGTAATCGATTAATTAAATAAATATTTACTATTGACATTTTGTTTAAAATGCATTTATAATTATCTCAACCGTGTTTTTATTTTGTAGGATTAATTTCACATGTAGGTAGCCTATGGGGCTAAGGGTAGCAAGGTAGGAAAGTAGAAAAAATACGAAGAAAAAAATCAAAAATAGGAGGATGGTAGCATGGTAGTAAAATCTATTCTTGCCAGCTTAAGAAAAACTTTAGGCTTTTTTTTAATGCTTATCTTTTCTATATCATTAGGTGCATGTTCATCTAATAATACTTCTTCTGATATTTCCAATGAACTTTTTTCTATTGGTATAAGTCAAATTATTGAGCATCCTGCCCTTGATAGTGCTAGGAATGGATTTATAGAAGCTCTTAAATCAAAGGGTTATGAAGAGGGCAAAAATTTAGAAATAGATATCCAATTTGCTCAAGGCGATATTGCTCTAACATCGACAATAGCTCAAAATTTTGTATCTCAAAATAAAGATTTAATCCTTGCTATTTCCACTCCATCAGCCCAATCAGCCCACAAGGCTACAAGTGAAATTCCTATCATTTTTACAGCTGTAACAGACCCCGTATCAGCCGGTCTAGTTAAAAATTTGAATTCCCCTGAAGGTAATATAACTGGAACTAGTGATATGACTCCAATAAAAAAAGAACTTGAGCTTGGGAAAAAAATCTTTCCTAATGCAAAAAAAGTAGGCGTGATTTTCAATACAAGTGAAATAAATTCACAGGTTCAAGTTGATATTGCAAAGGAAGTTTCCAAGGACTTGAATCTTGAAATAATTGAAATTCCAGTTACAAATACTTCTGAAATTGAACCTTCTCTTAATTCAAAAATTAAAAATATAGATTTTTTGTTTCTCCCATCGGATAATCTTGTTGCATCTAGCTTACCGATAATTGCTAAAATAGCTAGCAATAATAATATAGCAATTATTGGAGTAGATGAGCCTATGGTAAAGGCTGGAGCTTTAGCTTGCGAAGGCTTGGATTATTATAAACTGGGTTTTCAAACGGGGCTTATGGCAGTTGAAATTTTAGAAGGTAAAGAAATAAAGGATTTACCTGTTTCAACACTAAAAGAAACACAACTTATTATAAATGAAGATATAGCAAACAAACTTGGAGTAAAAATCCCCAATGAACTCCTAAAAAGGGCAAAGGTCATAAAGGAGGACAGATAGATGGGTAGCTTTTGGTTAGGCATACTTTTACAAAGTCTTATTTTTTCAATAATGGCAATGGGAGTTTATATCACATATAAGATTCTTAATTTTCCTGATCTTTCAGCCGATGGAACCTTCACTTTGGGTGCAAGCGTATCGGCAATACTTATAACAAAGGGAATTAATCCTTTTTTAAGTCTTATATTTTCTACTTTAGCAGGATTTTTAGCTGGAATATGTACTGGAATCTTGAATGTAAAGCTTAAAATAGCCAATTTATTATCTGGTATTTTAGTCATGATAGGTCTTTACTCTATAAATTTAAGAATAATGACAAAGGCTAATCTTCCTTTATTCAATTATGAAACAATATTTTCAGAAAAAAATTCTTTATTAATAGCCTTTTTGTTTACTTTCTTTGTATCAATAATTTTTACTTTGTTCTTTAAAACAAAATTAGGATATTTAATAAAGGCTACAGGAGCTAATGAAAACATGGTTATATCCCTAGGAGTAAATACAGGTTTAGTAAAGATATTAGGCCTTTCGTTGTCAAATAGTTTAATAGCCTTATCTGGAGGTATTTTAGCCCAATACCAAGGTTTTAGCGATATAAATATGGGAACGGGAATAATCATAATAGGACTAGCTTCAATAATAATAGCCGATTCCATATTTAAAAATATATCTTTCTTTAATCCTAGTTTAATTTGTATAATAGGAGCCATTTTATATAGAACAAGTATATCTTTGAGCCTTAAATTAGGCTTTAATCCAAGTGATTTAAAGCTCATAAGCTGTATAATTGTTATATTAGCCTTAGGAGTTGGAAACTCTGAGCTTAATTTTAAATTTGCCAACTTAAAACTGTTTAAAGAAAAGAAAGTAAATTATGTCTAATTAATTCTTTAAAATAGATGGGTGATATCAATGCTAGAACTAATTAATATATCAAAAACATTTAATCCAAATAATATAAATGAAAATCAAATTTTTAAAAATTTATCTTTGAAGATAGATAAAGGGGATTTCATATGTATAATAGGAAGTAATGGAGCCGGAAAATCAACTCTTTTAAATGTTATTTCTGGAAAAATTCAAATTGATGAAGGTAACATAAATCTTAATGGAAAGGATATAACAAAGGAAACTGAAGTTGTTAGATGTAAAAAAATATCAAGAATTTTTCAAGATCCTTCCATGGGAACTATTCCTTCAATGACAGTTTTTGAAAATCTATCTATGGCAATGAATAAAGGAAAAAAATTTGATTTCTCTTTTTTAGTTAATAAAAAGAACGAGCAATTTTTCAAGAATATTTTAAGAGAACTAGACTTAGAACTTGAAAATAAATTGTATACAAAAGTATGCCATTTATCTGGAGGGCAAAGGCAGTGTCTAAGTCTTATAATGGCATCTTTAACCAAACCTGATCTTTTACTTCTTGATGAACATACAGCAGCTTTAGACCCTAAAACTTCTGAAATAGTAATGAATATTACAGATAAAATTATTAAAGAAAAAAATTTAACTGCTCTTATGGTAACCCATAACATGAATTATGCTTTAAAATATGGGAATAGGCTTATAATGATGCATAGAGGTAAGATAATAATGGATGTTACAGGTGATGAGAAGAAAAATCTTACCAGAGAAAAGCTGCTTTCATTATTTAAAGAAGTAAGTGACCGCAGTTTATTTTCTTAATACATCAAGATAATTAAATTTTGTATAAAATTGTAGCACTTAAATATTTTTATTATCCCTCATTTGTTATTAAGCAAATGGGGGATAATAAATGAGCAATTTATCATCCCAGCATTATTAATCCTTACATTAAACTAGATAAATGATAGGTATTCCATAATTTACATTAAAAGGTGTATTGTTTTTAAATAATCATAACATTAAGCTTTTTCTTTTATTAAAAAAACCTTACATGATGTTTCTAGCAAAATAAAGCATTATTTTTTTTAGCTTTTCATTTAATTTTTCAAGAGTATTACAAGTATTTCAGATGCCTTTCAGTTAGTGTAAAATTACTATAGGGAATTTTTGAGAAAAAAATAAAAGAGATATACTTGCTTATGTAATAATATTAAACGATAAAACTAATATTGAAAAGAGAGCTTTTTATAGAAATCATTATGCATGAAATTGCAGAAAAAATTTAGTAGAAGTATAAAAGGAAAGAGAAAATACAGGAATAAATGTAGACTTTAATAAATTTTGAGTTTTCACACAGTTTGCTGCCTTTTTAAATCGGAAGGGAGAGATGTTTAGTGTATTTAGATGAAAAAGCAGTCATTAAAGTAAGAAAAATACGAATATTAATTATAGTAATATACAGTATCATTATATTACTTAGTAGTTTCATATATCCTTTAATTAAAGGGAATTTCAAAATCAGCATTAATTTTTTTGTCAACTTAGGTATGATGATATTTTTTTTATTTACTTTCTATAAAGGAAATAAATTTAGTGGATATATTTTGATGTATGGATTGATTTTTTCGATAGGGATATTACCTGTAAGGATGCTCCATTATTTTAATATGGATAATATTTTAGGAGGAGCATTGTATATAATAATTCCTGTTTTATGTTGTATATTGACAATAAATACAGATATTTATAATGACTTTATAAATTTTATGGAATTACAGCATAGAAAAAGGAATAAAGGTATTTATTATCTAGAGAATATAATTTTAATAATTATGATAGTTGTAGATAAAATTATTTAAAAGGGGCAACAATATATATCCTAATCCATCAGCATTATACCTATCTGCTATTCGCTGGACTGCATATAATTCATAAATTCCATCTCTTTGAAAATCTATAGGGTATAGTCCACCAAGTGGATTTACCCATCCTTCAATAGGCTTTTTAAGTTTACCTTTGTCATCATATATTTCAGACAGGTATTCTTTACCTTTATATTTAATATCTATAATATATTTTTTTGCATTATTTTCTTCAATTTCTACTTGATAATAATCTTTATATATTACTTTATAGGTATATCTCAGGTTAAATTCTTCTAAAATCTCCTAAAAAGATTGTTGGATTATATCCAGCATTTTCTTTTGGAATGATTTTATAGCAAATATTTGTTCTTCCATCTTGAATTAATAGAGTTATATTATCAACAAAGGGACTTTTCATACCATATGTTTTTTTCCTACTAGATAAACATTATCTATTATTAAATCACCATTAACGTCTCCTTGTTTAAAATCTAGTATAAATATTTTATTCATATTCATTTGATTTAAAGGATAAAATGGACATAAATACATATAATCATCTCCTTAGAGCTACTTACTAACATAATATGACTATTGCGGGATATAGTTACGCAATGGAATGAAAGCAGCTCATATGAAAAACAAATTTTAGGAATGAAAAAGCCGCAAAGAGCGACTTATAATTTTCTATAAATTATAAAAATTATGGACATTTTTATATTTTCATACGTTATATATGTGGAAGCACTAATCGAGGAAGTGATAGAGTGAATATTTATTTAGTTTACCAAAAATATAATAAAGAGTTTATTGCATATGCAAAATCTATAACTCAAAATAGCGATAGGGCTTTTGACCTTGTACAGGAGGCATATGTAAGCGCACTAGAAAGAGAAGAAATGTTTCATGATATGAATGAGCATCAGATAAAAGGATGGTTTTTTACTACAATAAAAAATAAAAATATTGATTTTATACGGAAACAGAACAAGATACTACTGTATGAAAACAGTATACTAAATAATGCATTATCTAATGAAAGTCAAGATTTTGAATCTCAAGTTGCTTTTGATAATTTAATTCAGAAACTACCTCAGAAGAATAAAGAAGTTCTGGTGCTTAGGTACAAGATGCTATTAAATAGTAGAGAAATAGGAAAGATACTCGGAGTATCACCTTCTACTGTGAGATCTCGATTAAGTGCTTCGTTAAAAATGTTAAAAAATAAAATTTAAAATTAAGGGAGGTCATAAAATGTCTATAATTGAGAATATAGGCTTACTTGACACTAGAAATATTAAAGAAGATTTAGCAAAGAATATTACTAAAATATGTAATATAGGGATACTCATTGAAAGTGATGAGTCGCGATTACTGCTTAAAAATTGTGAAAAAGTAAATATAGGCTGTGCTGTAAAAATACCAAAGGATATACAAATGGTTACTCGTTCGGGGGACTTAAAGATAGATAGAAATTATTTAGAAGGGCTTTTAAATCCAGTAGCTATTTTAGTGAACGGGATAGTTATTTTCAAAGAAGATGTTGACAGTAATCTTATAAATGAAAAAATATACTGTATGATAGTAAATGGACGAATAGTATGTCCGAAAAAATTAAGTGGAGTTATACAATCAAAATCTACAATAAATGGGCAAATTTCTAGTTACAAAGATGATTATATATTATTTAATGGTACTATTATATTAAATAATCAATTTTTATATGGGCTGAAGCCACATTCAAAATTAGCTATTGATAAAGTTATTATTATTGAAGATGTTGATATGAAGCTATTTGAAGAAAAAGTATCCAATATTCAAATATTGAACAAATTAGTGATAGCAGATGAATTTGAAAAAGAATTTGCTAAATATATTGATGAGTATTATTTATTAGATAAAACTGTAGTACCAAAGGGCTCAAAGTATATAGAACAAGATATAAACTTGGATGATAATACAATAAAAAAATATAATGATAGCATTTTATTTGTAGATGGAGAAGTGGAAATATATCTTGAGGATGATAGTAAACTCAAAAAACATATTAAATCTCTAATATGCGGCAGTATAGTTTGTAGTGAAAAAAACTATGATGCTGTTAAAAGTATTTTAGGAAATGAAAATATAGAAATAGAAATAATTGAAGGAAAACTAATTAAAAATACAGGGGAAATGGTCTTATCAGGAGTTGTAGAAAATGTTGATGAAGGAGTAACAATAAGAAATATGGGGAAGTTAGTTATTGATGAAAATATTGACCTTGATGTGCTTAATAAAAAAGTAAAATCGATTTTAAATTTTGGCCTTATCGTTGTACCAGAAAAAGCAATTAATATTGTAAGAAGTAAAATAAAAGAAAATTATGGTAATATAAAAATGTCTAGTAGTCAAAAAGATGATATAGAGAAGAAAGAAAATATTTTATATTCTAATACAGGAGAGTTGAGATTATAAGGCAAAACTCGCTACAAAGCGAGTTTTGCTTATTTAAATTTTAAATTTACTTATCAATTCATTTAAACTTTGTGCAATACTATTTAGAGTATCTGCAGATGAAGCTATTTCTTCCATAGATGCTAATTGTTCTTCTGAAACAGCAGCTATATTTTCAAAACTTGCAGCAGAATTTTTAGCTATATCAAATGTTTGTTCTGCTGAAGCAGCTATTCGTTTTGAATTTACAGACATTTGTTCAGAAGCAGTTGAGACTTCTTGGATTTGTTTTGCAACGTTTTGAATTGCTTCTAAAATCTTTATAAATGCTTTACCGGCTTCGTCTGTTATTTTCATTCCTTTTTGAACTTCATCATTTACATTTTCCATTGATTGAACAGAGTAATTAGTATTTTTTTGTATTTCTTTCATTATGTTTGAAATTTCATCTGTTGACTTTTCCGATTGCTCAGCTAATTTTCTTATTTCATCAGCTACAACAGCAAATCCTTTGCCGTGTTCTCCTGCACGTGCAGCTTCTATAGCGGCATTTAATGCAAGCAGATTTATTTGAGAAGTAATATTATTGATGACTTCTAATATCTGATTTATTTCTTGTGAATGTTGATCTAATACTTTTATTGCTGATGATGAATCATGAACGGATCTATTTATGGAATCCATTTGATTTATAACTTTTTGTATAAATTCATTTCCTTGCTCTGCTTCTTTTGATGCTTCAAGAGCAGACTGCTGTACTACAGCAGCAGATTGAGCAATTTTTTGAATATTTATTGCCATCTCTTTCATAGATTTTGAAGTTTCTTCAGCTATTGACATTTGTTTTTGAGTATTGTCTGATACTTCTTGTATAGTTAAAGCAACATGATTAGTCGCATTGACATTTTCATTTGTGATTGTTGCTAATTCTTCTGAAGAATAAGCTAATTGATTTGAAGTTTTGTTTACTTGATTAATTAGTGCTCTTATATCAGTTTGCATTATATTTACGGCTCTAGAAAGGTCACCCATTTCATCTTTCCTATTGAGATATATTTTAGGAACATCTTTTGTAAGGTCTCCTGTTGCAATAAGTTTTAAGTGTTCAATCGTCAAATTAATTGGCAGAGTAATGTTTTTACTAAATATTATTGATAATATTAATGAAAGTATAAATGATGCAATTATAATTATAAAAGTAGTTATTAAAGCATTTTTTTTCAAAGATAATAAAGATGAAACATTATAGCTTATACTTATCATGCCTATAACTTGAGTTTTTATAGGGTTCCATAGAGGATTGTATAATCTTATGTATCCATTATCGTCTATAATTTTTACAGCCTTACCTTTAGAAACTTTTTGAAAGATTGTTGGGTCTTTTAATACTTGTCCGATTTTTTCTTTTTCGGTGTTACTTGAAGTTTTAATTAATTTGTCTTTTACATAAATACTTATATCGCCAGATGTAATATCGCTAATCTCGGTTAAAAAATCATCTTCAAAACCAACTTGTAGAGTTCCAATAATTTTTCCATTATCTTTGATAGGAACAAAAGCTCGAATTGCTAATCCACTTTTTCCAAATTCAAACCCTTTTATTTCCTGTCCCTTTAGTGCTAATTTTATAGATTCATTGTTGCTCTTATCATCTCCGAACTTGGAACTGTGTGCCCTTAGAAAGACAATTCCTTTATCATCTCCAAATTCTAATATTTGTAAGTGGTGTTCTTCCTTTAATCTTTGAAAAATTGGTTTAATTATTTCTTTTAATGCATCACGATCTTTATTTTTAAAAACATCAATAATTTCAGGTTTATTTGAATAGAGTTTCGCTAAAAATAAAGCTTCTTGTGCCTTTTTTTCAAGTTTATAATTGACGATAGAGACATTATGATTTAAATTGTTTTTAATTAAATAATCTAAGTTATTTTTACTTTGATTGTATAAGATTGAAGAAGCGATAGATACGGGAATTATTGCAGTTAAGATTAGCAATAATAGAAGTTTTGTCCTCAATGTTTTGATAGATAATTTCATTAGAAATAGCCTCCTACCTTATTATTTAAGCATGATTACGGATATTCGACACTTTTCTACAAAATCCTTTTTCTAAAAAAATATTAAAAAAGTTTAACATTCCAACAAAAATATTTACATATTTAATATTTTTGCGATATTATATGTAATATAGTAATATTTTACATTTAATTCAATATATTTCTTGTTAAGGATTTAATTGCATCATGCATTTGACAATACTTATAAAAAGAAAGGAGGGATACCATGAAGAAGATTTCCGGATTACTTTTAATAACTTTATTAATATTATCGTTTTGTTCGGTAAGTTATGCTGCATCTGCTCCACCATTGTCTCAAGTAGGTATAGCTGAAATATATTCTTCTCAGGGAGGAACTGAAGAGATTTACTCATCAACAAAACTTTGTACTGATAAGGATCATGGAGGAAATCCGTTCTATATTGTTACTTATGAAATCGGATATAGTAGATATGGTTCACGAATTGCTAAATTAAATGGAGTTAGATTAAAAGAAGTTCAGTCCCAACCAATTGATTTAGATAATGATAGAATAATTGATGGCTGGTTTAGATGGTGGGATGCTAGTGGTTTTACGGGAGGAAATTTTACTTATGAAGCTACTTCAGAAAATTATCCATGGAATACAATGTCTGTTGACATACGTATAAGATAAACAATATGTCATGGCTGTTAGAAATATATATATTTCTAACAGTCTTTTACATAAATGACTATATATTAGATCTTTAATATTAATTGATGATAATTATTACAAAATATAATTTTTTAAATAGGGGGAGAAAAACATGTCAATTTCTAAAATTAATAATAATATTAATTACTATTATACAAAAAATGTTAATGATAAGTCTCTGTATAAAAGCAAGATTAGAGCTAATCGTGCCTGTGTATCAGCTAATACTAATAATATTTGGGATGAACTTAGAAAAAAATATGATATTACCAATGCTACATTTGATGAAGTTAAAAAAATAGCTAAAAAACTTTATAAAGCAGGCGAAATTTCTCTTTTAGAATTATCTATTATATGTTTAGATCCATCAAAAATTCCAGCTTTAAGAAGGGACAGATTACTTTGTGCTCCTCGTGAAGGAGGGAGACATAATTGGATAAAGGTATTTAGAGATATCGCTGATAGGTGTTTATCTAATAATCTTATAGATGCGTATAAAACAAATATTAAAATAGTCGAAATATTTGAGAAACTTAAGCGCTGATAATTAAAGTTATCCTTAAAACTTAAAAAACTATAAAGAACTTGTAAAAATATATAGAAACATTGAAAGAAATAAGGTTGAGTGTTTTAGAGGGCAGTTGAAAAAGTGATGGACTTTTGGAATACATAGATAAGAAATATATAAGTATATGTGTTTAGAATGTATGTAAAGTAAGAAAGTAGATTTTATAGTGAAAGGATGTAATAATATGAAACTAAAGTTAAAATTTTTAATCTTTTTAATTAGCATATCTATATTAATTACTGGATGTACTAAACCTTCAGAAATAGATTATCAATTAGTTTTTAAAGGATTTGTAGCATTAGAAGATGATGGGCGAGAGTTTCCACCAGCTGAAACATTAGTTTTTGAAAATGAGGAACAATGGAATGATTTCACTAGTAATTATTTAGATTCATTACAATATATTTTAGGTAAACTAGATAAATATGTAGATTTTTCAAATGGGGAAATTATTTATGCTTGTAAAATAATTATGCCTGCTAGTGGAAGATTTAATTCTTCGGCCATTTTAGAAAAAGTTACTTTAAATGATAATGTTTTAGATATAAAATGGGCAAAAGACGACATATATATAGTTAATCTCAATGAAAAAACTATATATCCATTTGTATTACTCGTAAAGATTAGAAAGAATAAAAATTTATCCAATTTAAAAAATATTTATAAAAAGGCAGCACAATGATTGTGCTACAATTAAAATATTAAGATAGTCAAAATATTTGAGAAACTTAAATAGCAAGAATAACTATAGTAAATATTGTTGTAAAGGCATGAAAGAAACAAGAGAACCATCTCTTTGAATCAAGATAAAGATAAGACCTTGAAAACCATATTGGTTAGCCAAGGTCTCAAAATGCCCTTCTATGCAGTAAAAAGTTGATTTTTCACTTCAAGTTGTTATCAAATTTTTCTATTAGTTCTTGTAACTTTCTAGCTTGTTGACCTGATTCTTCAGCAAATTTTTTAAATATACTACTAACTTCATTATTATCTACTTGTTTAGAAAACATTTCATAATCACGTACATTTTCTTGAGCATCAAGAAGTTTTTTCATAATTATATCTCTAGTATTTAAATTCATTTAAAACACCTCCTTATTGTCAATATTATTTTGTGCTTATGAAAGTAATTTTATGATTAGATTATTCAACAGCCAGTTTTTAACAATCTAAAAAAAGAGGATATTTATAAATACGACTGAAAAGAGCTATGAAGTTAGTTTTAAAATACATTAAAGTCAAAATTTACTGATAATATGTTATACTTAATTTATAGGGGATATATATTAAATCAATAGGATAAAAATTAAGAGAAAGGAGTTTAATTATGGATAATGTTTTACTTGAAAAATATGCTCGTCTTGTAGTAAAAACGGGGCTTAACATTCAAAAAGGCCAAATTCTTGTTATAACTTCTCCTATAGAATGTGATTCTTTTGCAAGAATGGTAGCAAAGGTTGCTTATCAAGAGGGAGCAAAGGATGTTGTTATAAATTGGGTAGATGAGTTGTTTTCAAAAATTAGGTATATGCATGCTCCAGAAGAAGTTTTTGAAGAGTTTCCTCAATGGAAGAAAGAGTTTTATATGTATTATATGAAGCAAGGAGCGGCTTTCCTAAGAATATCTGCATCTGATCCAGAACTTATGAAGGATGTAAATCCTGAAAGAATAGCAAAAGAACATAAGGCTAGCAGTGCTTCATTAAAAGAATATAGGGAAAGTTTGATGAGTAATAAAAATGTATGGTGTATTGTATCAGTTCCTACAAAGGCTTGGGCAAAGAAAGTTTTCCCTGAACTTTCAGAGGACGATGCGGTTGAAAAACTATGGGATGCTATTTTAAAAGCTGTGAGAGTAGATACAGAAGACCCTATTGCTTCTTGGGAAGAACACAAAAATAATCTTAAAAAGAGTTTGGAATTTTTAAATAGTAATAAGTTTAAATTTCTTCACTTTAAAAATTCTTTGGGAACAGATTTGAAAATTGAACTTCCTGAAAATCATATATGGCTTGGAGGTTCAGATTATACTCCTGAAGGAGTAGAATTCATTGCAAATATGCCTACAGAAGAGGTATTTACTTTACCGAAAAAGACAGGAGTAAATGGTACTGTAGTAAGTTCAAAGCCTTTGAACTATAATGGGAATTTAATTGAGAATTTCACACTAACATTTAAAGATGGAAAGATTATTGATTTTAAAGCTGAAAAAGGTTATGAAAGTTTAAAACAGCTTATTGAAACTGATGAAGGTTCATGCTACCTTGGTGAAGTAGCTTTAGTTCCTTATGATTCTCCTATTTCAAAATCGAACATATTGTTTTACAATACTCTTTTTGATGAAAATGCATCATGCCATCTAGCAATAGGAAAAGCGTATCCGGTATGTATAAAAAATGGTGAAAATATGAGCAAGGAAGAATTGGAAAAACTAGGAGTGAATGATTCTCTTGTGCATGAAGATTTTATGATAGGTACAGAAGATCTTGAAATAATAGGAATTACTGTAGAAGGAAAAGAGATATCTGTATTTAAAAATGGTAATTTTACATATTAAATTTTTATGAGCTAAAGGAATGGTTCCTTTAGCTCTTATTATATAATATAAATTCGTGTATAATAAATTAAAAGAATATTAGAAAATCCTTGAAAAATTATTGAATTAAAGAAAAAAATTACTTAGTATTAAAAATGAAAAACAAATCCTATTTCAATAAAAACGATAAACCTATTTAGTTATAGAAACACGTTTATAAATTTTACTTATATGAGTAGTGGTGAATTAAATCTACTTTATACTCAATTTTTAACTTATTTTTAGTAATTTTTTTATTAATTCTTTATTATCTTCAAATCCGATTATTGTTTTGCCATTTATTAAAATAGTAGGAGTCATGATTCGGTTAAATTTTTTCTTCATCTCCTCTTGAACTTGTGGGTCTTCAATACTCTTAATTTTTACTTTAATATTATGAGTGGCAAAGAAACTCTTTGCTTTTTGGCAATCAATTCATAATGAATCTGAATACATCACAACATTATTGCCAAACAACCTTTTAAATAATCCCATGTTCTCACCTCATTTAATCGTTTATAGATAAGTGTCTCCCAAAATTTACTTTCAATATATTATAAACTACCCAGTTTTAAATAAAAAAATCAAAAATTCTCAACCTACTCTTTAGAGTTTTAACTATTATCAATTGGGTATTTAATTATATGAGGATTAAAAGAAGCAAATGTTAAACAAGCAATAAAAAATATCGTTTCAGGACCTTGATACCAATAGGGGGTGATGGTACTTATGATATAAAGTGTTGAAATAAATAGTTGCTGTAAATATTTGTAATGTTTGTATTGATTGAAAATCAGAAAGATTGCTGAAACTATAATGTCGTTAAGTTCAGTTTAAATATTATTTTAGAATAATTTTAGATTAAAATTATATTTATTGGGAATAAATATAATGTTAATTATAGAACAAAATTTTCGATTTAAATAAATTAAGGTAGATTTTGCCCATATCCATTACGGAAATTATATTTAAAATTATCCACAATTCAATGTAGTTTATAACGACTCTGGCATGTAAACATGCCAGACGAAGTTTCAATAAAATCAACATTAATTTTTTAAAATATAAGATTTTATTATAATTTCCTATGGATTATAAAAAATATTAGGAGGAGGAGAAAGAATGGATTTGAAATATGAAGTAAAGACTAATAAAACCTTTGATGAAGCAATTGACAGCTTAAAAAATAGCTTGAGCAAAGTCAACTTTGGAATTTTATGGGAGTTGAATTTTAAGGATAAGTTAAAAGAAAAAGGTTTTGATTTAGCACATAATTTTAAAATTTTTGAAGTATGTAATCCCAAAAAAGCAAAGGAAGTATTTGAAAGACATTTAGAAGTTGGCTATTTTTTACCATGTAAAGTAGTTGTATATGAAAAAGAAGATTCAATATTTATTGGGATGTTAAAACCCACAATGTTGATGGACATGATAGGTAAAGCGGATTTAACAAATGTAGCCAAGGAAGTCGAAGAAGAGCTTAGAAGAGCTATTGATATGGCAGCTAATTAAAGAATATTATTAATTTGAATTAAAAAATTTCCTAGAATATTCTAGGAAATTTTTTTATAGTCCATAGGAAATTATAAACTTTATTGAATTGTTGATAATTTTAAAATATAATTTCCGTAATGGATTAGGGCAAAATCTTCCTTATAATTTATTTAAATCGAAGATTTTGTTCAAATTTAAGATAAAATTATATTTAGAGTAACAGAACAAATAAAAAGTAGTGTTTTTTGCAAATATAAATTTATTTATTTTTTCAAAGGACAATGAAAAAGGTTTTGACATCAATATTGTATGTAATATTCATTGTTAAAAGATAACTTTATTTAAAAAATATTTAAGTTTATAAATAATAATTTAATATTAAGGCTGAAATGATGAAGATAAATATAAGCTTTGCATTAGGAAATATCCAGGTAAAGCCATTTTTGAAAATCCAGTTAAGAATAAAAATGGATTAATTAAAAGTATTGAAAGTTACAAATGCTTTAAAGTATTTTCAGAACAATATGGATGTAGTATTTGTATGAAAGTTTGTCTTTTTAATCAAGTAGGCTACGAAAAATTATATGAGGCTCATATACTTAAAAAATAGAATAAGTTAATGAGAAAAATTACTCTAATGAACTAACTGTGTAAATTAAAATCTAATTGAAAAATAATAATTTATAAAATTATTTAGAAAACTAAATAACAAATACAAACTATTGGTAAAATTGCTAAGAAGATAAGAAGAATCTTAAAGACAAAAATAGTTAAGTATTATTAAAATACTTAAGGTGACAATAATATATCTATTGTCACTTTTTATAGTGTATAAGAAATTTAAATGATTACATTTGATTTCTACATAAATCAAACGATAAAGGGAGGTTTTAGTAGTATATAGTTCAAAGTACTAAATTTAGGTGTATTGATTAATTTTTCAAAGACAAAAGAGTTAAAAAGGTGATATAATATTTTCGAAAAAAGCGAGGTGGTATAATGAGTAATAAAGAAAACAATAATCGAGAAAATGGTATTGCAGGAAGTGGTTGTGAGATATTAGTTCCTTTTAATGAAAGAAAACCTCTTAGAGAAATAGAACGTAGCATTATTAAAAAATACAGAAAGCATATATGGTCAAAATTTATTAAAGCTATAAGAGAGTTTAATTTGGTTGAAGATGGAGATAAAATTGCTGTTGCAATCTCTGGTGGTAAAGATAGTATGCTTATGGCAAAGCTGTTTCAAGAATTAAAACGTCAAGGTCAAGTTAAAATTGAACTTGAATTTATTGTAATGGATCCAGGGTATCATGAAAGCATAAAAGAGTTGTTGATTGATAACTGTCAATATCTAAATATACCTATCCATATTTTTGAATCAAAAATTTTTGAAATAGTTGATAATATCGCACAGGATTATCCTTGTTATATGTGTGCTAGAATGCGACGTGGAGCATTGTATAATAAAGCTCAAGAGCTTGGATGCAATAAGCTAGCTCTTGGACATCATTTTAATGATGTTATTGAGACTACTTTATTAAATATTTTATATTCTGGATGTTTTAAAACAATGTTACCTAAGTTAAAATCAACAAACTTTAGAGGGATAGAATTAATCAGACCGATGTATTATATACGTGAAAAACATATTGAGAATTTTATTCAAAATAGTGGAATTTGGCCATTAAATTGTGCATGTATGGTTGCTGCAAAGAAGACGTCGAGTAAAAGAAATGAAATTAAAGAGCTTATAAAAGATTTAAAGAAAAATTTTGAAAACGTAGATAAGTCTATTTTCAAAGCAGCACAGAATGTAAACATGGATGCAATATTAGGGTGGCAAAAAGATGGTAAGAAATATTCGTATTTAGATTTTTATGAATAAGAATAGACATGAGAGGGGGGTCTGGAGTTTGGATTATAGAGTAGAAAAGGATTTTTTAGGAGAGTGCAGGATTGAAAATGATAGATATTATGGAATAAATACAAAAAGAGCATTAGAAAATTTTAAATTAGAATCAAAAACAGTAAATTTAAAACTAATAAGAGAAATTGCTCTTATTAAAAAGGCTGCAGCAATAGTAAATAAAAGGTTAAATAGATTACCTGAAGATAAGGCTAATGCCATAATTAAAGCAAGTGAAGAAGTCATTGAAGGTAAATTTGATGATGAGTTTAAATTAAGTGCACTTCAGGGCGGAGCGGGAACATCCACTAACATGAATGTTAATGAAGTTATTGCAAACAGGGCGATAGAGATTTTAGGAGGAAAAAAAGGAGACTACAGTATTATTCATCCACTTAATCATGTGAATATGTCTCAATCTACTAATGATGTGTATCCTACTGCCCTTAGAATTGCTGCTATTCATATGCTTAGAAAATTGAGCAATTCTCTTGCAGATTTACAAGAGGCACTTCAGATTAAAGAAAATGAATTTAGTGAAATAATTAAACTTGGTAGAACTCAGCTTATGGACGCTCTCCCTATGATGGTAGGCCAGGAATTTGGAGCTTATGCAAAAGCAATTGCCAGAGATAGATGGAGAATTTACAAGGTTGAGGAAAGACTTAGACAAATAAATTTAGGTGGGACTGCAATCGGAACGGGAATGAATGCTCCATTAAAATTTATTTTTATGATAACAGATGTTATTCAGGACCTAACAAAACTAGGACTAGCTAGGTCTGAATTCCCTATAGATATAACCCAAAATACTGATGTATTTGTAGAAGTTTCTGGATTATTAAAGGCATGTAGTGTGAATTTGCTTAAAATTTCAAATGATTTAAGACTGTTAAATTCAGGGCCAAAAGGTGGACTAGGAGAAATAGAGCTTCCTATGATGCAAGCTGGATCGAGTATTATGCCAGGGAAGGTTAATCCAGTAATACCAGAGATGGTGGCACAAGTGGCTATGAAAGTCATAGCAAACGATTATGCTATTACCATGGCTAGTTCTTCAGGACAGCTTGAACTGAATGCATTTATTCCACTTATAGCTGAAAGTCTTTTGGAATCTTTGGAACTATTAAATGATGCTGTTGTTTTATTCAGAGAAAAGTGTATCGAAGGGATAAAAGTAAATGAAAAAAGGTGTAAGGAAAACCTTGAAAGGTCTACTGTATTAGTAACGGCTCTTGTTCATCATATAGGTTATGATAAGGCAAGTGAAATAGCCAAGAAAGCACTTGAAAATGATAAGACAATAAGAGAAGTTTTAAGAGAAGAAAATATTTTGAATGAGGAGGAAATAGACAAAATTTTAAATCCTTATCAGGTAACAAAACCGGGAATACCAGGTAAATAATTTGGAGGGATGTAAATGAGTTTAAATGATACACCGCGTTCAACTAGAGTTCATATAGCTTTATTTGGTAAGAGAAATTCTGGAAAATCCAGTATTATAAATGCAATTACTAATCAGGAAATAGCAATAGTATCAGATGTTAAAGGGACTACTACAGACCCTGTTTATAAATCTATAGAAATTTTACCTATTGGCCCTTGCGTTATTATAGATACTGCTGGATTAGATGATGTTGGTGATTTAGGGGAACTTAGAATTAAAAAAACTATGGAAGTTTTAAATAAAACAGATGTAGCATTGTTTGTAATTGATTCAACTGTTGGTATAACTGATGAAGATAGAATAATAATTGATAGAATTAAGGAAAAGAAAATACCGCTAATTATAGTATTAAATAAAGCTGATATTTCCGAAGTATCAAATGAAGATATTATTAACTTAAAAAAGGAATTTAAAGTACCTGTTTTGGCAATTTCAGCATTGAAAAAACAGGGAATAAACGAATTGAAAAAGAAAATTATTAGTGTTTTACCAGAAGATGAAGACAAATTTAAGATAGTCGGGGACTTGATAGAACCAGGTGATTTTGTAGTTCTTGTTACTCCGATTGATAAGGCAGCACCAAAAGGAAGGTTGATACTTCCTCAACAGCAGACTATTAGAGATATTTTAGAAAGCGATGCAATTGCTATTGTTACAAAAGAATATGAATTAAAGGAAACTTTAGAAAATATTTCTAAAAAACCTAAACTTGTAATAACAGATTCACAAGCCTTTTTGAAGGTAGCTGCTGACACTCCAAAGGATATTTTGATGACTTCCTTTTCAATATTATTTGCTAGATTTAAAGGAGATTTAGTTGAACTAGTAAAAGGGGTTAAAGCAATTGAAAAACTTAAAGATGGAGATAAGATTTTAGTTTCAGAAGGATGTACTCACCATAGACAAGCCGATGATATTGGTAGAGTAAAGATTCCTAGATGGATAAGACAAATTACAGGAAAGAAATTAGAATTTGAATTTAGTTCTGGAAGTTCTTTCCCAGACGATGTACAAAAATATTCTTTAATTGTGCATTGTGGAGGATGTATGTTAAATAGAAGGGGAATGCTCTATAGGATAAATAGTGCAAAGTCTTTAAATATACCGATTGTAAATTATGGAGTAATGATTGCCTATGTTCATGGTATTTTAGATAGAGCATTAGAACCATTTCCTCTTGCAAAAATGGTTTGGGATGAAAAAGATTTTTAATAGAATTTTTCTAATCAAATTTATATAAAAACTGGAGATGGTTTTATGGAAAATATACTTCTTATTGAAGATGATACTACTCTCGCTATGGGTATAGAGTATTCTCTTGAAGATGAAGGTATGGAAGTTGAAGTTAAGTATAATATAAAAGATGGATATGATATTGGGAAGCGAGAGTTTTCTATATTAAGGGCAATTGGAATGGAATTAAAAAGATGTTCCATGAACAAATGTAATTGAGTAAACTTCATATTTCCAAATTATTATTTTTTATTAAGAATATTATAGTTAACTTATATAAAGTCAAATTTTGAAAGAAAAAAGTACAGATGTTATTTAGATTTTGCTTTCATTCAACGATTAGCCAATGCTTTAAGCTAAATAAATAAGCTAATAAGCTCCAATTTTGGAGCTTATTTACTCTCTTTTTATTTTTTCCTTAATAAAAGTTTTTAAATAAGATATGTGTTCTTGGGGAACAGCTTCTTTTAAAATAGCAAACTTCAGATTTTTTTTATATTGTATATGAATTCTCTTATTATCTTCAGTTAATTTGTTTATTGTAGAAAATTTAATATTCAATCTGGGTGTTATAGATGTGGTATATATTTCTATGCTATCATCATATAAATGGATATAACCTCGTTTTGGCATTGTATAATAGTGGATAGCTATATATATGAGAAGTATATTACAAATACCAAGAATTATTTCGGTTTTTCCTATCCTACCATTGTATGAAAGAAATAAATATGATGTAAAGAAGATAAAAGCTAAAATTGATATGATGGTCAATCTTCTCCATAATGGTATTTTTTTAAATGGTATTTTTTTTATAGGGTTTTTCTTGACCACAAATATCACCTTACCATTATATAGTATTAACGGTTATTTATGTTTTTAACAATTTTAATTATAAGCCTAAATTTCATATAGTTCAACTTTTATCCAATAAAAATTTTTCTATCACTGCTATATACAAATAAATGTAAAGAGAAAATAAGTGAATTTATTAACTCATTATATTTTTAAATTCTTTTAATTGCTTTATGTATTTGATAGAACGCATTAGCAATCAGTCCACAAAGTATAAGTATTGTAGTTATAATAAGAAACTTAAAAATAAATAGATTTGATTTTATAGATAATAATGAAAAAAAGAGTACATTGTGTGATGATAAAGCTATTATTAAATATATAAAGCTATTTATAATATTGCTATAATGCTTGTTTGTTAACAACTTAGATATTAATATATAAATCATAGAGGCTATAATATTTAGTCCGTGTAAAAAAATCATAGAAATAAGGTCATTATTATTAAAGTATTGTTGAACATATATTATTAAATTACTTACCATTTCAGGATTATTAAAAAATGTGGTTAGTTTATAGATGTTTTTTAAAGCTATACTAGCACTAAAATATGCAAGTATAATATATGAAGCAGTAATCTTTACCATAAATATGATAAAAAGTAATCTAATTATAGTAGTTATAAATTTATTAAAATTTATTTTGTTCTTTTGCCTTTTATATTTGATTAAAATGTAAATACTAATACTAAATAACAGTATTATAAAACCTATTTTAATTAAACTCATTTAAGCTTCTCCTTCTATATTAATAATATTTAGTTTAATAATTTACAAAGAACATTAAATTATTGATTTTACAAAATATTAGTATTTATGTATATTATATAATGTTTTTCATAAAATAACAATTTGAGAAATAAGTAATATAAGTAATAGATTAGTTAATCATTTACTTGGTCTTGTAAAGTGATGTAATATTTATATAAATTTCTTATATCATATAAATTACTTTGACATATTTTATAAAAAATATTATAATAAGTTAAAAATTAAATATAGAAAAGACTATGAAGAGAAGAGTAGATATGGAACGTAGTTTAAGCGAGTCGGTGATGGTGGGAGACCGATACGAAGTCCATATCGAAGAACATCTCGGAGTCTCTAACCGAAATCATTAAGAGAGTAGGCTTAGACGGAACCAAACCGTTATTATTTGGACAGTATAGAGTATTTTCTGTACTGGTAGAGTTGGCTGCTTATGCAGCAAATAGGGTGGCACCGCGAAAGTAACCTTTCGTCCCTTGTTTTGGGATGAAAGGTTTTTTATATAAAATGTAAAATTGAAAATGTAATTGGGTTGAAATTATCAAGTAGACTTAAGAAATTTTATTTTTGTATTTTGTATTAAGGAAATAGCTTTTTTAAAATTTTCAATTTTTAATTTTACATTTAATAATAAAAAGGGAGGTATGAAGATGAAGAGTGTATTAGTAAAAGAAATTTATAGAAACACAGAAAAGTATATAGATAAGAATGTAGTTGTTTCGGGATGGGTAAGAACTATTAGAAGTTCAAAATCTTTTGGATTTATTGAGCTGAATGACGGGAGCTTTTTCAAAAATATTCAAATTGTGTTTGAGGATAATTTAGATAATTTTAAAGAGATTTCAAAATTACCTATTAGTACTGCAATTAAAGTAGAAGGTTTGCTTGTAGCAACTCCTAATAATAAACAGCCATTTGAGATAAAGGCAACAAGTATAACTATCGAAGCTGAATCAGATAAGGATTATCCACTACAAAAGAAAAGACATACTTTCGAATTTTTAAGAACTATTGCTCATTTAAGACCAAGAAGCAATACTTTTTCAGCAGTATTTAGAGTTCGTTCATTAGTAGCTTATGCGATACACAAGTTCTTTCAAGAGAGAGGTTTTGTTTATGTGCATACTCCAATAATTACAGGTAGTGACTGTGAAGGTGCAGGACAAATGTTTAGAGTTACAACATTAGATTTTGATAATTTACCATTAGATGAAAATGGTAAAATTGATTTTAAGAAAGATTTCTTTGGTAGAGAAACAAATTTAACAGTAAGCGGACAGTTGAATGTGGAAGCATATGCTTTGGCATTTAGGAATGTTTATACATTTGGACCTACTTTTAGAGCGGAAAATTCTAATACTGCAAGACATGCTGCAGAATTCTGGATGATAGAGCCTGAAATAGCTTTTGCAGACCTTAAGGATGATATGGAATTGGCTGAAGAAATGTTAAAATATATTATAAGTTTTGTTTTAGAAAATGCACCAGAAGAAATGGAGTTCTTTAACAAGTTCATAGATAAAGGATTATTAGATAGATTGAATAATATTGTAAATTCAAATTTTGAAAGAATAACTTATACTGAAGCTATAGATATACTAAAAAAATCAAATAAGAATTTCCAATATCCTGTAGAATGGGGTAATGACTTACAAACTGAACATGAAAGATATATTACAGAGGAAGTATTTAATAAGCCTGTTTTTGTAACAGATTATCCAAAAGATATAAAGGCTTTCTATATGAGATTGAATGATGATGAAAAGACAGTTGCGGCTATGGATTTATTAGTGCCTGGAGTAGGAGAAATAATAGGTGGAAGTCAAAGAGAAGAAAGATTCGATGTTTTAGTAAAGAGAATGGAAGAAATGGGACTTAAACAGGAAGATTATTGGTGGTATTTAGAATTAAGAAAATATGGTGGAGTTAAACATGCTGGTTATGGATTAGGATTTGAGAGAGCTATAATGTATTTAACAGGTATGACTAACATTAGAGATGTTATTCCATATCCAAGAACTCCAAGATCAGCAGAATTTTAAATAGGATACAGTAAAGCCCCTACTTATATAAAGTAGGGGTAATTTTTTAAATTTATCTTATATAATTGACTATTAAATTTTATTGTTTTATAATTTATAATTAGTTCAAACTTTGGAAAACTAGATTTAACTATATAAATTTAATCATTATATAGAGAAGAATTTAGTAGAAGAGGGGAATTAAGTTGATAAAAACTAATGAAAACAAGTTGAAACTATACGGTTTTAATAATTTAACAAAATCATTAAGCTTTAATATCTATGATATATGCTATACTAAAACTGAAGAAGATAGAAAAAAGTACATTGAATACATTGATGAACAGTATAATTCTGAAAGATTAACCAAAATATTAACAACTGTTACAGAAATTATAGGGGCTAATGTATTAAATATTGCGAAACAGGACTATGATCCACAAGGTGCAAGTGTTACACTATTGATTTCTGAGGAAGAAGTACCATTATATGTACTAGATCCATCTTGCAATAGAGGAATATTAACTCCTATAAGAGAAAATATAGTAGGACATTTGGATAAGAGTCATATAACAGTTCATACTTATCCAGAAACGCATCCAGAAAATAATATAAGTACATTTAGAGTTGATATTGATGTTTCTACTTGTGGCAAAATTTCTCCTTTAAAAGCTTTGAATTATTTAATCGATAGTTTTGATTCTGATATTATAACTATAGATTACAGAGTCAGAGGATTTACTAGAGATGTAAATGGAAAAAAACATTTTATTGACCATGATATTAACTCAATTCAAAACTTTATAGCAAAAGAAACAATAGCTAGATATAATCTGATAGATATGAATATTTATCAATCTAATATATTCCATACTAAAATGAAAATAAAAGATTTGAAATTGGAAAACTATTTATTTGAAATAAGCGAAGAAGATTTAACACAAAAAGAAAGAGAAGAAATTATTCAAAAGTTGGATAAGGAAATGACAGAAATATTTTATGGAATAAACGTTCCTAGTGTTTAAAAATAAAAACTCAGTCAGTTGGCTGAGTTTCTATTTTTATGATTATATTTGATGTACCTAGCACTAAAATAAATTACTTTATCGATAAACTTTATATAATATTATTATATTAAGAATAATATATATAAAAAGGAGATGAAAGTATGGATAAAAATGTATCCTTTGTTATTGAGAAAAGGGTTGAAAGAACTATTGAAAATTTAGAAAAAAACAATATGCATGGTTATTTTGTGCAAAATGAAAAGGAAGCAATTGAGAAAATTAAAGAGTTAATAAAAGAAGGAGATACGGTAGCTGTTGGAGGTTCGATGACTTTATTTGAAGTAGGAGTTATAGATTTTTTAAGAAATGGAAAGTATAATTTTCTTGATAGATACAAAGAGGGATTGACTAGCGAAGATATTAAAGAATTATATAGAAAAAGTTTTTCAGCAGATGTATATTTTACTAGTAGTAATGCAATAACAGAAGAAGGGGAGCTTTATAATGTAGATGGTAGAGGAAATAGAGTAGCGGCAATGATATATGGACCAGATAAAGTGATAGTAGTTGTTGGAGTAAATAAAATAGTAAAAAATATAGATGAAGCGATAGAAAGGAATAGACAATTGGCAGCACCTGCTAATGCTAAAAGATTAAATAGAAAAACTCCTTGTGCTGAAGTTGGATATTGTATGGATTGTATGAGTCCTGATAGAATTTGTAATCAGTATGTAGTTATAAAAAAGCAGATGCAAAAAGGTAGAATTCACGTTATAATAGTAAATAAAAATTTAGGATATTAGTTGTTAATTAATATTAATTTAATTATTTAGAATAAAATCAATAGAAAGTTTAAGGAATTTATGGTATATTTATATACATGTATTAATTTCTCTTGAAAAATACAATAGGAGAAAGGTCTGATAAAATGGATAAGAAAAATACATCATCAAATTTTATAAGAAATATTATTATTAAAGATTTGGAGTCAGGTAAGTATAAAGAAATAGTTACTCGATTCCCTCCAGAACCTAATGGGTATCTACATATTGGTCATGCAAAGTCAATCTGCTTAAATTTCGATTTAGCCGATGAATTTAATGGTAAGACTTATCTTCGCTTTGATGATACTAATCCATTGAAAGAAGATATTGAATATATTGAGTCTATTAAAGAAGATGTTAGATGGTTAGGATATGAGTGGGATGGATTGTATTTTGCATCAGATTATTTTGAAGAAATGTATAGACGTGCAGTATTATTAATAAAAAAAGGTAAGGCTTATGTTTGTGATTTATCACCAGAAGAAATAAAAAAATATCGTGGAACATTAACAGAGCCTGGAAAAGAAAGTCCTTACAGAAACAGATCTGTAGAAGAAAATTTGGATTTGTTTGAACGTATGAGAAAAGGTGAATTTAAAGAAGGAGAAAAAGTTTTAAGAGCAAAAATTGACATGGCTTCACCAAATTTAAATATGAGAGATCCTGTTTTATATCGTATAGCACATGTTAAACATCATAATACAGGTGATAAATGGTGTATATATCCTATGTATGATTTTGCACATCCTATTGAAGATGCAATAGAAGGAGTTACACATTCAATTTGTACTTTAGAATTTGAAGATCATAGGCCGTTATATGAGTGGGTTATTAGAGAATGTGAAATGGAAAATCAGCCTAAACAGATTGAATTTGCAAGACTTAATTTAACTAATACAGTTATGAGTAAGAGAAAGTTAAAGCAGCTAGTTGATCAAGGATATGTTGATGGCTGGGACGATCCACGTATGCCAACTATTTCAGGGTTAAGAAGAAGAGGATATACACCAGAAGCAATACGTAATTTTGTAAGAGCAGTTGGTGTAGCTAAAAGTAATAGTGTAGTAGATTATAGAATGTTAGAGCATTTTATAAGGGAAGACTTAAAATTAAAGGCACCAAGAACTATGGCTGTATTAAGACCGTTAAAGGTGGTAATTACAAATTATCCAGAAGGTCAGGTTGAAATGCTAGAGGCAGACAATAATCCTGAAAATCCAGAAATGGGTAAAAGACTTATACCATTTTCTAGAGAAATATATATTGAACAAGAAGATTTTATGGAAAATCCACCTAAAAAATATTTTAGATTATTCCCAGGAAATGAAGTTAGATTAAAACATGCTTATTTTATTAAATGTAATGAAGTTATAAAAGATGAGAATGGAAATGTAATTGAATTGCGTTGTACTTATGACCCTGAAACAAAAAGTGGAACAGGATTTACAGGTAGAAAAGTTAAAGGTACAATTCATTGGGTAGATGCTAAACATGCTATACCAGCTGAATTTAGATTATATGACTATTTAATTTTAGATGATGATCAAGATGAAGAAAAATCATTCCTCGACAAAGTAAATCCAAATTCATTAGAGATTTTACAAGGATTTGTTGAGCCAAACATGAAAGATGCTAAGCCTTATGATAAGTTCCAATTCTTTAGACATGGATATTTTAGTGTAGATCCTAAATATACTACAAAAGACAAATTAGTATTTAATAGAATTGTATCCTTAAAAAGTTCTTTTAAATTAAAATAGATAAAAGATGATTTTAAAAGGCTGTTGCTTAAAGCAACTTATTGCTTTAAGCAACAGCCAAGACTTTAGGTACTATTTATCTTATTAAAGATAGAGGTGTAGCCATGTTTAAAAAAATCAAAAAAAGTGATAATTTTCTGAAATTAGTCCCTAAAAAAAATAATACATTAGAATGGGTAGTTAATGATGAAGGATTAGTTCAAGTTATCATACCAAGGAATGGAATGTTAGACAGGATAGTAAGAGTGTTTTTTAAAACGCCAGAGGTAATGAGAATAGATTTAGATCCGATTGGAAGTTGTGTATGGAAGTCAATAGATGGGCAAAGAAATATACAAGATATAGCTAAGATATTAAAAGAAGAATTTGGAGACAAAGTAGAACCTCTCTATGAAAGATTAGGGACTTATATGAATATTTTAAGAAATAATAAATTTATTACGTTAGAGAAAAGGTAAGTGATTGGTATGATAAGTTTTATTTTAAAGGTATTATTATTTACTATAACGTTTACATTTTTGTATGCGTGGGGATATGTTAAACAGCAAAGGAAAACTGAGGAACTATTAAATGTTTTGTATAAGAAAGCTGAAACTAAAATATTAAAGGAACTTAAAAAACAAGAATCTTTAACTAAAACTGATATTGAAAAGCTTATTAGAGGTACAAAAGCGTCCTTATTTTGGAGTAGAAATAAAGTACAAGTTGTTGATGCTAAATTAGTAACTAAGAATTTGATAACAAAAATGATAAATGAAGGGCTTATTGTAGAAATACCTAACAGTAGGCCTAAAAAATACAAATTAAAGTAAAGGGGATGCTTATAATGGTAAATGTTTTGTCAGGACTTAAGCCTGAAGCTGTATTTAAGTTTTTTGAGGAATTAACTAGAATTCCTAGAGGTTCAGGGAATGAAAAACAAGTTAGTGATTATCTAGTGAAATTTGCAAAAGATAATGGACTAGAAGTTATACAAGAAGAATGTTTAAATGTAATTATTAAGAAACCAGGAACAGAAGGATACGAAAATGCACCAACAGTTATACTTCAAGGGCATATGGATATGGTTTGTGTAAAAGATGAAGATTTAGACTTTGATTTTACAAAAGACCCAATTCCATTGGTAGTAGATGGAGACATGATAAGAACAAAAGGAACGACTCTTGGAGCAGATAATGGTATTGCAGTAGCTATGATAATGGCCATTTTAGCATCAAAAGATTTGCCACATCCACCTCTTGTTGCGTTGATTACAGTTTCAGAAGAAACTGGAATGGATGGAGTATTAAATTTAAATCCTGAAAACGTTTCTGGAGATATTTTGATAAATATTGATTCTGAAGAAGAAGGTACTATACTTGCATCATGTGCAGGTGGAGTGGATAACATTATTCATCTGCCTATCGAATGGAATAAAGCTGATACTAATAAAATAGGGTATAAAATATCTATCAAAGGTTTAATAGGCGGACATTCAGGTATAGAAATTAATAAAAATAGAGCGAACGCAATAAAATTATTAGGAAGATTATTAGAAAACCTTGATAAAGAAATAAATATTGATATAGCAAACGTTAGTGGTGGAGAGAAATTAAATGCAATTGCAAAAATGTCGAAAGCGGTTGTAATGATTAATAAAGAAGATGAAGGGAAATTTAAGCGTATAGTTGATGAATATCAAAAAATATTCTCAAACGAATATAAAACGTCTGATCCTGATATTAATATTAAATTAGAAAAGGTTGATGGAATACAAAAAGTATTTAGCTCAAAAACTAAAAAAGGATTGATAAGTATTTTGAGATTAATACCTAATGGAGTTCAAACAATGAGTGCTGATATAGAAGGTTTAGTTGAAAGTTCTAACAATATTGGAGTTCTTACAACTAGAGAAGAAGAAATTGAATTCGATAGCGCAGTAAGAAGCTCAGTTAAAAGTTTGAAAAAGGAAATTAATGATAGAATTCAAAATATATGTGATTTGGTTGGTGCGAAAATGGAATTAGTAGCTGACTATCCTGAGTGGGAGTTTAAAGCAGAATCTCCTATTAGAGATTTAATGGCTAAAGTTTATAGAGATATGTTTGGAAAAGAAGTAAAAGTAGATGCTATACATGCTGGGTTAGAATGTGGATTCTTAAAAGAAAAAATTGGGGATATAGATATGGTTTCTATTGGACCAAATATCTATGATGTTCATACTCCAAATGAGCATATAAGTATTTCTTCAACAAAGAGAGTATTTGAATTTTTATGTGAGGTGTTAAAGAGAATAAAATAAGAGACAAAAGCATTTTTTGACTTTATACTTCGGGTATGAAACCCGAAGTTTTTTTATAATCCATAGGAAATTATAAACTATATTAATTTGTGGATAATTTTGAATATAATTTCCGTCATCTGTTTTGACAAAATATACCTAAAAATTATTAAAAAAATTTTTTAAATGTATAAATATTCTTTTTTTAAAATTATATCAAGAAATGAAATTGGATTGGAACTACTTTGAAATAGATAAATAGTTATTATGCGACAATATATTTATTGAATATTAATAATTTGATATAATATTTATACATTTCCGAATATTAAAATGAAAAAATATAAATATATAGAAAAAGACTCGATTTGACAAAAAATTCTTAAAAACATATACTTAAAGTGTAAATAGTAACCACTGATGTGGTTGAGAAATAAACGGGGGGTTATGCAATGGCAAAGGAAAACGTTTTATATGTATATTCGGAAATTGGTAGATTGAAGAAAGTTTTACTACACAGACCGGGGAAAGAAATAGAAAATTTAACTCCTGATTTAATGGACAGATTATTGTTTGATGATATTCCGTATTTAGAAATTGCTAGACAAGAGCATGATATTTTTGCTCAAACACTTAGAGATAACGGAGTTGAAGTAGTTTACCTTGAAGACTTAGTTGCTGAGTCGCTTACAGATAATGATATTAAAGAAAAATTTATAGATGAATTTGTCAAAGAAGCAAATATTAAGAGTAAAAAGAAGAGAGAGCTTGTAAAAGAATATTTGTTAAGTTTTTCTACTAATAGAGAAATGGTAGATAAAATGATGGAAGGAATTAGAAAAGAAGAAATTAAAGATTATAAAAAGATTTCTCTAGTAGATATGATAGAATCTGATTATCCTTTTATAGTTGACCCAATGCCAAACTTATATTTTACTAGAGATCCATTTGCTACAATCGGTTCGGGAATATCATTAAATCATATGCGAACAGTAACAAGAAATAGAGAAACGTTGTTCTCAAAATATATTTTCAAATATCATCCAATGTTCAAAGATATTGAAATACCTTTTTGGTATGATAGAGATGAAGATACTTCTATAGAAGGTGGAGATCAACTCATCCTTAGTGATAAGGTGCTTGCCATAGGTGTATCCGAAAGAACAGAAGCTGCTTCAGTTGAAAAATTAGCAAGAAGGATTTTTAACAACGGGGAAAAATTTGAAGTAATATTAGCGTTTGATATACCGAAGAAAAGAGCTTTTATGCATTTAGATACTGTGTTTACTATGATTGATTATGATAAGTTTACAATACATCCTGAAATAGAAGGGCCACTTACTGTATATTCATTAAGAAAAGGAGAAAAAGATCACAATTTAATAATTGAAAAAGAAACAATGGAGTTGAGTGATATATTAAAGAAATACTTAAATCTAGATAAAGTTACATTAATCCGATGCGGAAATGGGAATAAAATAGACGCGGGTAGAGAACAGTGGAATGATGGTTCTAATACTTTAGCCATTGCACCAGGGGAAGTAGTAGTTTATTCAAGAAATCATGTTACAAATAAATTACTAGAAGAACATGGTATAAAACTTCATGTCATTCCATCTTCAGAACTTTCTCGCGGACGTGGGGGCCCAAGATGTATGTCAATGCCATTAATTAGAGAAGATATTAGTTGGTAGTTAATAGTTAATACTTTTAATTAAAGTTTGATTATTTAGTTAAAATATTTTTAGAAAAAATATTTTGAAATATAAAATACAAATAAATTAAAGGAGGAGTTATAATGCCAGTTAATTTGAAAGGAAGACATTTATTAACATTAAAGGATTTTACTCCACAAGAAATTAAATATTTATTAGATTTAGCTATGGACTTAAAAAGAAAAAAGAGAGCAGGTATCAAAGGTAATTTACTTGAAGGTAAAAACATAGTTTTATTATTTGAAAAAACTTCAACAAGAACAAGATGTGCATTTGAAGTTGCAGCATATGATGAAGGAGCAAACGTTACATTCTTATCAAACAGCCAGATGGGTAAAAAAGAATCTATAGAAGATACAGCTAAAGTTTTAGGAAGATACTATGATGGTATAGAATTCAGAGGATTTAAGCAAGAAACTGTAGAGGAAATAGCTAAACATGCAGGAGTACCTGTATGGAATGGGCTTACTGATTTATATCATCCAACTCAAATTCTTGCAGATTTTATGACTATTATGGAGCATGTAAATAAACCACTTAATAAAGTTAAGCTTGTATTTGTTGGAGATGCAAGAAACAATATGGGTAACTCATTAATGATAGGAGCTGCTAAGATGGGAATGCATTTTGTAGCAGTTGCTCCAAAAGAATTATTCCCATCAGAAGAATTAGTAAATGAAATGAGAGAAGTAGCTAAGGAAACAGGAGCAATTATTGAGCTAACTGAAAACATAGATGAAGGAGTTAAAGGTGCAGATGTAATCTATACAGATGTTTGGGTGTCAATGGGTGAAGAGGATAAATTTGAAGAGAGAATTAACTTATTAAAACCATATCAAGTGAATATGGAAATGATTAATAAAACAGGAAATCCAGATGTAATTTTCATGCATTGTCTACCTTCATTCCACGACACAAATACAACTATCGGTAAAGACATATATGAAAAATTTGGGTTAAAAGAAATGGAAGTAACAGATGAAGTTTTCAGAAGTAAACATTCAGTAGTATTTGATGAAGCAGAAAATAGAATGCATACAATTAAAGCAGTAATGGTTGCAACTATTGGAAATCTTTAAAAATAACAGGGGCTTGTCCCCTGTTAAACCAAAACTATAAGGAGGAGTAAATATGAAAAGAAGAATTGTTGTTGCTTTAGGTGGAAATGCTCTTGGTAAAACACCAAAAGAACAATTGGAATTAGTTAAGAATACAGCTAAACCTATAGTTGATTTAATAGAAAGTGGAAACGAAGTTATTATTGCTCATGGAAATGGACCACAAGTTGGTATGATAAATTTAGCTATGGAAATCGCTTCCAAGGTAGAAGGTAGTACTACTCCAGAAATGCCATTCCCAGAATGTGGAGCTATGAGTCAAGGCTATATAGGATATCATCTTCAAAATGCGATAAGAGAGGAGCTTTTAAATAGAGGATTAAATATTCCAGTAGCTACAGTTATAACACAAGTTATTGTAGACAAGGACGACCCTGCATTTGATAATCCTACAAAACCAATAGGTGCATTCTATACTGAAGAAGAGGCTAAGAAATTAGCAGAAGAAAAGGGATATATAATGAAAGAAGATGCAGGTAGAGGATTTAGAAGGGTAGTACCATCTCCAATTCCAGTAGATGTTGCTGAAAAAGAAGTGGTTAAAACTCTAGTTGATAATGGGCATGTTGTAATAACTGTTGGAGGCGGTGGAATACCAGTTGTAAAAGAAGGAAATAGTTTAATCGGTGTTCCAGCAGTTATAGATAAAGACTTTGCAAGTGAAAAAATAGCAGAAATATTAGATGCTGATTATTTAATAATTCTTACAGCAGTAGAAAAGGTTGCAATAAACTTTGGTAAAGAAAATGAGGAATGGCTTGATAAATTAACAGTTAAGCAGGCTGAAAAATATATTGAAGAAGGGCACTTTGCACCGGGTTCAATGTTACCAAAAGTACAAGCGGCAATAAAGTTTGCTAAATCTAAAGAAGGTAGAAAGGCTCTAATTACTTCTCTAGAAAAGGCTAAAGAAGGAATAGAAGGAAAGACTGGTACATTAATAGTTAATGGGTAATATAGAAGGGATTATGATTAAATGGATAAAGAAAAAATAATAGAGAAATTGATGGAAATTGGCATAAACAAATATGAAGCCAAAGCCTATATAGCACTTTTAAATAAACCTGATATAACGGCTTATGAATTAAGTAAACTATCTGGCGTTCCACAGGCTAAGATCTATGAAACTATGTCTAAACTTTTAGATAAAAATCTTGTAAATATCATTAGTGATAATCCTATCAAATATGTAGCTGTAGATTTAGAAGGTTTTTTAGATGCATATAAAAAGAGAGTTAATAGTACGGTAAAATATTTAAAAGATAGTTTAAAAAGAATGGATTCGACAAACAGAATTTCATATATGCTACATTTAGAGGGAATAGAAAATATAAGAAATAAGATTAAGAAAGTTCTAGCTAGAACAAATAAATTCTTATATTTGGAAATATGGAATATAGATTATGAATATTTTAAAGACGAATTAAAACTTTTAGAGCAAAAAGGTATAGAGATAGTAACTGTACTTTATGGTACTGTTAGTGAAGAGATAGGCGAAATTTACTATCATGAAATGGAAGAAATGGAATCTTACGCTTTTAAACATGGTAGATGGTTTACATTAGTATCGGATGGTGAAGAATCTCTATTTGCCATGTTTAATGAAGATAAATCGCAAGCCATATGGACAGAAAACAAAGCTTTTATGCTGATGGCAGAATCATTTATAGTTCATGATATTTACCTTGCAGAAATATATAAAGAATATAGAGAAGAATTGGATAAAAAGTTTGGACCTAATTTAAAGAAGATAAGACAAAAAATGCACATATAATTTTGAATTTTGATTATTTTATTTATTTTTTCTTTTTTCAAAATATTTGGCAAAAGAATGACAAAAACAAAATTCTTATTAAAACAAAAATTAATTAATTATAATATTAATGTTGATGTATAATAAAATTATCAATATGCACAAGAGAAATTTAAGAATGAGGAGGGGTACCAATGAGAAAATTTAAAATGCCAACAGCATATACCATTTTATTTGCAATTATAATAGCTGTAGCAATATTAACATGGATTGTACCAGCAGGACAATATGATTATGTTGATCCTAATGCTGCAAAGAAAGAGCCGATTCCTGGTACTTATCATATTGTTGATAGAAATCCACAGGGATTTAAAGAAGTAGTAATGGCTCCTATTAAAGGATTTTATGATGCAGTTGATGTAGCTTTATTTGTTATAGTAATAGGAGGATTTTTGGGAGTTGTTATGAAAACAGGTGCTATAGATGCAGGAATAGCTAAAATAACAAGAGACTTAAAAGGTAAGGAAAAATGGATGATTCCAATTCTAATGATACTTTTTGGTTTAGGTGGAACAAGTTATGGTATGGCAGAGGAAACTATAGCCTTCTATCCATTACTACTCCCTGTATTTATAGCAGCAGGATACGATTCTGTAACAGCTATATCAGTTATAATGTTGGGAGCAGGTGTAGGAGTACTTGGTTCTACTGTAAACCCATTTGCAACAGGAATAGCATCAGGATTTGCAGGAATTTCGTTAGGTGAGGGCATTGGATTAAGATTATTAATATTAGTAGCAGGTGAGTTGGTAACAATTTTATTTGTTATGAGATATGCAGAAAAAGTAAAAAAAGATCCGACAAAATCTATTGTATATGATATGTGGGAAGATAATAAAAAGTATTTTTTATCAAAGAGTTCGGAAAACGAATTCCCAGAATTAACTGGCAAGAGAAAGTTTATATTAGGTTTATTTGCTTTAACTTTTATAATCATGGTATTTGGAGTTATTCCTTTTGAAGATATGGGAATTACGGCTATTCCGACTTTGGGATGGTGGTTTGGTGAATTAACTGCACTATTTTTAGTATCCGCAATTATTATCGGATTAGTTGCTGGTATGGGTGAAAAAGAACTTGTATCTGCATTCGTAGAAGGTGCACGTGATTTATTAAGTGTTGCATTAATAATTGGGGTATCTCGTGGTATTACTGTTATAATGAATGCAGGAAATATTACAGATACTGTGCTTAATCTAGGAGAAAAGACTTTATCACAAACAGGTTCTGTATCATTTGCTATTTTAACATATCTATTCTATATACCATTGTCTTTCTTAATTCCATCAACATCAGGTTTAGCAACATTATCAATGCCTATTATGGCACCATTGGGAGATTTTGCTGGAGTTGCAAGACATATAGTAATAACTGCTTACCAATCTGCATCCGGTATTGTTAACTTAATTACTCCTACTAGTGCTGTTGTTATGGGTGGTTTAGCTATAGGTAGATTATCTTACGACAAGTGGTTAAAATTCACATGGAAGCTTTTGGTAATATTAATGATAATAATTATTGCTGCATTAAGTCTAGGAGTAGTAATGAGTTAATTTATATTGGAGCAATATGCCTTCTGGATAAAATAGTCCAGAAGGTATTTTTTTTACCTAATACAATCACAAACAACAAAATAATCAATATCAAACTAATTTATCCAGTAGTGAAAATTGCAGAAAAATGTCGGTAAAAAATGACATCAATGGTATTGAAGACCTTATTATACTTTGTTATAATGATAACATAGATTTATTTAATAGATGGGTGTTACTATTTTTTTAAGAGTGCGAAGAATAGTGAAAATAATTCTAAGTAAAAGAAGTGAATTTTCTTAAACCTCTCATATGTAAGCATATGAGAGGTTTTCAATAGGAGGATTATTATGTTAAAGAACAATTTAAAGGTATTATTATATCATTGTGTAATAATAATAATAAGTTTTTGTTTATGTTTTCCATTTCTTACTATGTTAAAAGATGCTAAAGAAATATATGTTCCAATATTACATGGTTTATGGGTATTATTCTTTGCATTTCTATATATTTTGGCTGGTTTAAAGCTAGATATAGAAAACCCTCCTAAATATGATTTTTTATCTGTATCTATTTTGGTTATTATAAATGCAGCATTAATACTGACTATGTATATAGTTTCAGCGGGTAAAATGCTTTTAGAAGATGAAATTTATGGTATTTATCGGGCTCCTATTGGCATTTTTAACTTTCCATTCCAATTATCGATTTTACAGCTATATTTACCGTATTTAATCGAAAATCTAATAATTAGATTTTTAATAATAATGTGGCTACCGTCTTTATTTATGTTTATTGGAATTAAGCTAAAAAGAAGGCATAGTTTGGTTTAATTTTTGTAATATAGAGAAATTTCTCATATGTAAGTGTATGAGAGGTTTTTGACAGGGGGATTATTATGTTAAAGAACAATTTAAAGGCATTGTTATATCATTTTATAATAATAATAATAAATTTTTGTTTAACAATACCTCTTCTCATCATAGCAAAGCATATTAAAGAAGTATATTTTTTAATATTATTCGGTTTATTGGGATTATTCTCTGTATTTTTATATATTTTTGCAGGTTCAAAGTTAAATATAGAAAATCATCCTAAATATGATTTTTTATCTGTATCTATTCTAGTTATTATAAATGTAGTATTAATGCTGACTATATATGTAGTTTCAGATGGTAAGGTACTTTTGAAAGATGAAAGATATGATTTTTATTGGGGGCCTATTGGCTTTTTTAATTATCCATTCCAATTTTCGCTTTTACAGGTATATTTGCCGTATTTGATTAAAAATCTATTAACTAGATTTTTAATAATGATGTGGCTTCCATCTTTATTTATGTTTATCGGAATCAAATTAAAAAGGAGACGTAGTTCGGTTTAATTTATAAAAAAGTAAATTATTTGTGTATTTAATAGGGAGATGTTAAGATTGAGAAGAATAGTGAAAATAGTTTTATTAGTAATAATTATAATATTTTTAATAAAACTTTCTAATAGACCTTTAGTCATATACTTTGATTATTATGATCCGAGTTCACTATTCGATGGAGAATTAGTAAAAGAAGTATATTCTCCTAATAAACAATATATTGCTAAAGCATATATAATCGAAGGGAAAAAGGAATTGACTATTAAAGTAGAGCTAGTGAACACTAAGACGAAAAAGATTAAAGTAATATATTGGAGTTGGGATGAAGGAAGCGATCCTATTATTAAGTGGTTAGATGATGAATATATTTTAATAAATGGAAGGAAGATGAATGTAAAAACCAATGTTTTTTATAAAAAAGTCGATCCAGACGATAAATATAAAGAAACCTCTCATATGTAAGCATATGAGGGGTTTTTTGATATAATATCAATTAAGAATTGATAAAATTAATATTGAATAGGGGAGATTAGAATGAAAAAAAGATGCGGTTGGGTAAATGATGATCCAATATATATAAAATATCATGATGAAGAATGGGGGATACCTATCCATGACGATAGAAAACTATTTGAATTCCTAGTATTAGAAATGTTTCAAGCAGGTCTTAGTTGGATTACAATACTCAAAAAAAGAGAAAATTTTAGAAAAGCATTTGATAATTTTGATCCTGTGAAAATATCAAAATATGAAGAAAATAAGATTGAAAAGCTAATGGAGAATAAGGGTATTATTAGGAATAGAAAGAAGATTGAAGCAGTGATTAATAATGCTAAAGCTTTTTTAAAAATTCAGCAGGAATTTGGAAGTTTTGATAAATATTTATGGCAGTTTGTTGACAATAAGCCGATAGTAAATTCATGGGCAGATGACTCTTTAATACCTTCTAAAACAAAGTTATCTGAAAAGATAAGCAAGGATATGAAGAAAAGAGGTTTTATTTTTTTTGGACCTACAATTTGTTATGCTTATATGCAAGCAGTAGGAATGGTAAATGACCATACTAAAGATTGTTTTAGATATAAAGAAATAATTGAGAGATATTAGTTTGTTGACAAAGTAAATTATTTATGAAAATAACACTCATGCGAAAAAATTTAGAAAAAACTTAAGGCTCAAATTTTTAGAAAATCCTAACGCGTTGGGTGAGTCGTCCTGACTCTGAAAGCTAGCTTAATTTAATTATTTTAATTTTAAATATGATTTTCGTAATGGATTTCAACAAAATTTACATTGTAATTAATTTAGAGAATTTTGTTTAAAATTTTCACCTAGTTTTTTTACTAAATTCTTTCAAGCATTCGCTTTTATTTTCATAGATATTTTAAAAAATAAGTTTGTCAACGATCTGATATTAGTTTGTTATATAATTGTATTATAAGTTGTAGGAAATTATTATTTAATAGGAGTGTCTATATGAAGAGGATAGATGAAAGAGATACAATGTTCGCGAGGATGAACTATAAAAAAGGTACGCCTCAGTATGAAGATTATTATAAAAGAAATAAAGACAAAAAGGAAATAGATGATGATATTAGGAATAGACCTCAAATATGTGGAGAAGGTACAGCTACTTATAGTCCAGTAAATTCGCCAATTGCAGTAGCAAACTTCAGATTTCTGGGAGATATAATGAATTATGTGGAAGGAGAAATTAATCCCGTTAAAGTTGAAGTTAATGCTGAGAATATGACAAAAAGGATAAAGGGATTAGCTAAGTATTATGGAGCTAAGCTAGTTGGAATAGCAAAAATGAAAGAATATCATTATTATAGTCATAGAGGTAGACAAGATGATGTATATGGTCAAGAAGTAGAAGCTAAACATCCTTATGGAATAGTTTTTGCAGTTGAAATGGATAAAAATATGATTAATAGAGCACCTCAAGTATCTGAAGTGATAGAAACATCAAAAGCGTATGTAGATGCAGCTATAATAGGAATGCTTTTATCTTATTATATTAGGGAATTAGGTTACGATGCAAGAAACCATATGGATGGTAACTATTTAGTCGTAGCTCCACTTGTAGCAAGAGATGCAGGAATTGGCGACATAGGAAGAAAGGGAATAATAATAACGAGAGAGTACGGTTCAAGGGTTAGATTAGGGGTAGTTACTACAGATATGCCATTAGTACCCGATAAGAGAATAGATTTTGGCTTAGAGGAATTTTGTAAGATATGTAAAAGATGTGTAAGAACATGTCCGGGCAGAGCAATTCCTTCAGGTGATCCAGTAGAGATAGATGGAGTAAAGAGGTGGCAGATAAAACAGGAAGATTGTTATAGGATGTGGAGAAGTCTAGGTACTGATTGTGGAATATGTATAAGTAGTTGTCCGTTTAGTCAAGGTATAGACCTAGAATTAATAGATAAAATAAAAGATTCAAAGGAAATAATCGATAAGGTATTAAAAGAACATGATGAAAAATATGGTATAAGACCATATATAAAAGACCCACCAGAGTGGCTTTAATTTGAATAAAATTTTGGATTTAAATAAATTATAAAAATGATTTTGTTCTAATTTTTTATGGATTATAAAAAGTTTAAAAATTTTGTTTTTTTTTAATATTCATTGACAAGTTGCAATTAGTTTAATAAAATGTGATTGGAAATAGAATACGGAGCTCTATGGTGCTTATGATAGATGTCATAAGCTTAAAAGGGAAGTTCGGTGGAAGTCCGACGCGGTCCCGCCACTGTGACGAGGAACACAGTTACACAAATGCCACTGTTTCTTTTAATAGAAATGGGAAGGCAGTAACTGTGTAATGATCCGGAGCCAGGAGACCTGCCATAGGGAACAATACCGTTTTTACCCACGAGGATGGGGAGGTATTATGAGTAGTATAGGCCGATTTATGCTATTTTAGAGGCGGTTATTTATTGCCATAATACACCTTATTCCCAAGTGGGAATAGGGTGTTTTTTCGTTCGAAAGGGGAGATAAAATGGATTTAGATGTTACAAAGTTTATAACTAATCCTTTTGTGTTGATGTTCGCTTCGGTTTTTTTGGGGCAATTATTAGGTAAAGTTAATTTTGGCAGATTTAAACTCGGCAGTTCTGGAGGATTGTTTACTGGACTTATACTAGGATGGTTTATATATAAGAATTATGCACTGCCGTATAAAGGTTTAGAACAGATGCCAGCATATGCTAAAACAATATTAAAACAAGGAGTGATTTCAAGAGATTTTTTCTTATTTACTCTTATATTGTTTGTAGCGGCTGTGGGACTTTTGGCTTCAAAAGATTTGGACAAAGTGTTGAAGAAATATGGGGTTAAGTTTATAATTTTAGGAATTATTATTACATTTACAGGGGCATTTGTTACTTATATTATGACTTTGATAAGTAAAGGACAAAATTTATTTGCCATTTCTGGGGTGTATACAGGGGCTTTAACAAGTTCTCCAGGTTTGGCTGCTGCACTTGAATCTGTTTCTATTTATGGTAAGGAAGCAGAAAGTATGGTTGGATTTGGCTATGCGATTGGCTATATACCAGGTGTTCTTATTGTTATTTTAGCTATGCAGTTTATGCCATTAATTTTTGGAATAGATATTAATAAAGAAAAAGAGGAATTTTTTAAAGAAATGTATTCATCTAAAGAAGAGAGTATTAAAGACAGAGAAGTACAATTTGATTTGATAGCGTTTGTTTTTGTATGTTTATTTGGTGTATTTATTGGGAATTTAAAAATATATTTGGGACCTACAATAAATTATTTTAGTTTAGGTACAACAGGTGGAGTTTTAATATCGTCCCTATTGCTTGGCTATATAGGTAAAATAGGCTTTTTAAATTTCAGAATGAATAGCAAGGTATTGAGTGTAATACGTGAATTGGCACTTTCTTTTTTCTTAACTATAGTGGGATTAAGATATGGATATTCTGCTTTAACATCGCTTACAGGTTCAGGGCTATATTTAGCCTTAATAGCATTAATTTGCGGTTTTTCTTCGATATTTGCTGGCTTTATTATAGGAAGATATGCATTCAAAATAAATTGGATTGTTTTGTCGGGGGCACTTTGTGGAGGTATGACGAGTACTCCGGGGTTAGGGGCTGCTATAGATGCTACAAATTGTGATGATGTAGCTGCTGGCTATGGAGCAACTTATCCATTTGCACTTTTAGGTATGATTATCTTTACTATTATATTGTATAAACTTCCAATTTAATTTTAATGAATTAGTAAGGAGGGGTGGGTATGCTTGATGATAGAATCAGAAATAAAGAATTATTAAGCAGGATAATGTCTGCAAAAGAGGCTGCTATGTTAATTAAAGATGGAATGAATATTGGTACGAGTGGTTTTACTCCATCTGGTTACCCTAAAGCAGTTCCATTAGCATTGGCTAAAAGAGTTAAAGAAACAGGTGAAAAAATAAGAATAGGTTTACTAACAGGAGCATCTGTAGGGGACGAATTAGATGGTGAGCTTTCTAGGGCTGGAATTATCGCAAAGAGATTGCCATATCAGACTAATGAAAGTATACGAGATTATACTAATAGCGGTGGTTGTGAATTTTTAGATATGCATTTGAGTCATGTACCCCAATATGCGAAATATGGATTTCTAGGGAAAATAGACATTGCAATAATCGAAGCTGTTGCAATAACAGAAGAAGGGCATATAATACCTTCTACATCTATCGGTTGTTCACCTACATTTGTGCAAATGGCTGAAAAAGTGATTGTTGAGATTAATACAAGTCAACCTCTTGATTTAGAAGGTATGGCTGATATATATATTCCCAATGATCCACCTAACAGAAAACCGATACCTATTGAAAGGGTAGATCAAAGAATTGGAACTCCATATATTCCATGTGGTTTAGATAAAATAGCAGCGATTGTAATAACAGATATTATAGATAATGTTAGACCTTTAGCCCCGATTGATGATATTTCAGAGAAGATATCAGGATATCTTATAGACTTTTTAGAACATGAAGTGAAAGTAGGCAGACTTCCACAAAATTTATTACCTTTGCAATCAGGTGTTGGAAGTGTAGCAAATGCAGTTTTAGCTGGGCTTTTGAAATCAAATTTTGAAAATTTAGTCTGTTATACAGAAGTAATTCAAGATTCAATGCTTGACCTTCTTGATTCAGGAAAGGTATTATTTGCTTCAGGTACTTCTATAACTCCTTCTAAAGAAGGGCTTGTAAGATTTAAAGAAAGGATTAAATCATATAAAGATAAAATAATTCTAAGACCTCAGGAAATAAGCAATAATCCAGAAGTAATAAGGAGATTGGGTGTAATAGCGATGAATACTGCCATAGAGGCTGATATTTATGGGAATATTAATTCTACAAACATATTTGGTTCAAGAATGATGAATGGTATAGGTGGTTCTGGTGATTTTACTAGAAATGCATATATTTCTATTTTTACAACTCCATCTACTGCTAAAAATGGAGCTATATCTTCAATAGTTCCTATGGTTTCACATCATGACCATACAGAGCATGATGTGATGGTAATAATTACAGAGCAAGGAGTAGCAGATTTAAGAGGCTTAAGTCCAAAGGAGCGTGCTAAAGTTATAATAGAAAATTGTGCACATCCTGATTTTAAACCAATGCTTAAAGATTATTTTAAAAGAGCACAATCTGGCAAATATAAACATATTCCACATATACTAAGTGAAGCATTATCATGGCATGATAGATTTTTGAAAACAGGTACAATGAAAATATAATAACTTTGGAGTTGAGGTGATGTTATGAGAAATATATTAAAGGATTATATCATAATAAGTATAGGAATTATTATTGTAGCTTTTGCATTAAGTTTTTTTCTTGTGCCAGCAGACTTGGCGGTTGGTGGAATTACAGGACTTGCAATGGTAATTAAGAGTATATTTCCTTCAGTATCTATTGGAGCTTTAATGTTTATTATGAATTTAATATTATTTGTTGTAGCATTTTTGCTAATAGGTAGTCAATTTGGAGCAAAAACGATATATGCTAGTTTTGGACTTTCAGGAGCCATGTGGGTTTTTGAAAAATATTTCACTATAAATGGACCAGTAACAGATGATATATTATTAAACTTGTTTTATGGTATTCTTATCCAGGGAATAGGTATGGCGATAATATTTTATCAAAATGCTTCAACTGGTGGTACTGATATTATAGCTAAAATATTAAACAAATTTTTCTCGATAGATATAGGTAAATCACTATTAATGGCTGATTTTGTAGTTACACTGTTAGCTGTACTTACTTTTGGAACTAAACTAGGATTATATGCTTTATTAGGAGTAATAATGAATGGATTTGTTATAGATAATGTAATAGAAGGGCTTAATGTTAAAATGAATGTTACAGTAATAAGCTCAGTTCCTGAAAAGATAAAGAGGTTTATAACAGAAGAGCTTGGAAGAGGAGCTACAATTTATTATGCAGAGGGTGCATATACGAATAAAACTAGACCTGTTATAATGGCTGTTATGAATAAAAAAGAATTTATCAGATTAAAAAGCTATATAAAGAAAATTGATAATAAAGCATTTGTTACAGTATCTACAGTACATGAAGTATTAGGTGAAGGGTTTAATATGTTTGAATAAGGGAAACCTCCTCTTAAAATAACAAATTAAGAGGAGGTTTTATAATATTAGTTAGCAACTTTAAAGAGTATTAAAATGCTGGTATAACTCCTCCATTATACTCTTTTTCAATAAACTTCTTAACTTCTTCTGATTGAAGAGCTTTAATTAGTGCTTTTAATTTTGGATTGTTTTCTTCTCCTTTTCTAACAGCTACAATATTTGCGTAAGGAGAATCACCATCTTCAAGTAAAATAGCATCTTTTGTAGGTATAAGACCTGCCTCTAAGGCGTAATTTCCATTAATTACAGCACCGTCAACATCTTTAAGCACTCTTGGCAGTTGAGCTGCTTCTAAGGATTTAAACACAAATCTTTTTGGATTTTCAATTATATCTTTTTCTGTAGCTTCAAGACCTGCATTTTCTTTAAGTTTTATAAGCCCATTTTTTTCAAGAAGTATAAGAGCTCTGCCGCAGTTTGTAGGATCGTTTGGGATAGCAATAACTGCACCCTCTTTTAATTCTTCTACTGATTTTACTTTTTCTGAATATAGTCCAAGTGGCTCAACATGTACTGCTCCTATAGATACAATATCTATATTGTTCTTTTTAGCAAAGCTATTCATATATGGTACATGTTGAAAGAAGTTTGCGTCAATTTCTTTTTCTGCTAAGGCTAAGTTTGGTTTTACATAGTCTGTAAATTCAATAATTTGTAAATCTATACCTTGTTCTTTAAGTTTATTTTTTACTACTTTAAGTATTTGTGCATGAGGTACTGGAGTAGCCCCGACTTTTAGTACGTTTTTATCTTCTTTTGAAGATTGACAACCACTAAGAATAACACCACCTAATATAGAAACAATTAGTAATAGAATTAAAGATTTTTTCATATTTATTCCTCCTTATCTTTTTTTATTAATACTCAATGCAATTTTATTGCCTATTGCTTGTACTCCCTGTACAAGTAGAATAATTATTATTACAGAAGCAATCATTACATCGGTTTCAAAACGGTAAAGTCCATAACGTATCGCTAAATCTCCTAAACCACCTCCTCCAATGGCACCAGCCATAGCTGAATAGCCAATTAAATTTATAATTGTTAAAGTGATACCAAGCACTAATGAAGGTAAAGCCTCGGGAATGAGTACTTTAAAAATAATCTGTGGGATTGTAGCTCCCATTGCTAAAGCTGTTTCTATAATTCCACTATCTACTTCCTTTAAGGAACTCTCGATTATCCTTGCTACAAAAGGAGCAGCCGCAATTGCTAAGGGTACAATGCTTGCTGTAGTTCCGATAGAAGTTCCTACAAGGAGACGTGATAGAGGGAAAACTAGAATCATTAATATAATAAAAGGAAAAGAACGACTTACATTTATCACAGTTCCCAGTATTGAGTTAAGTATAGGTTTTTCCCAAATACCGTTTTTTTCTGTAACTACCAGTAAAATACCTAGAGGAAAACCAAGGATTAGAGCAAATATTGTTGAAGCTGCTACCATGTATATTGTTTCCCATAGAGAAGGCAAAAGTAATTCTATCAAATTATCCATTCCATACTACCTCCAATCCTATTTTCTCTTTTTTAAGCCATTTAATTGCATTTTCTATTTCTTCATTTTTTCCATGGAGTTGTATAAGCAGAGTTCCTGTATTTGTTGTTTGTAATTCATTTATATTACCTGATAAAATGTTTATATCTATTGAAAAATGTCTAATTAATTGAGATATAATAGGCTTTTTTACAATTTCTCCTAAAAATTTTAATCGAATAACCTTGGAACCAGAAACCTTAGGAAAACAAATTTCTTCTTTATTATGTTGAATGTGTGAAATAAAAGCTTTAGCAATCTTTGTTTTAGGATTTGTAAATACTGTTTCAACTGTATCTAATTCGATTATTTCTCCATTTTCAATAATTGCAACTCTATCGCAAATATCACGAATTACCTCCATTTGATGTGTAATGAGAACAATTGTCAAACCAAATTTACTTTGAATTTCTTTAAGAAGTTTCAAAATAGATTTCGTAGTCTTAGGGTCAAGTGCAGAAGTTGCTTCATCACACAGTAAAATATCTGGTTGATTAGCAAGAGCACGAGCTATGGCAACTCTTTGTTTTTGTCCTCCGCTTAATTGGGAAGGATAGGCATTTTTTTTATCTGAGAGTTCTACTAAAGATAGCAGATTTTCTACTCTTTCTTTAATCTGTTTCTTGCTGTAGCCTGAAATTTCAAGAGGAAAAGCTACATTTTCAAAAACTGTCCTTGAATTAAGGAGATTAAAATGTTGAAAAATCATTCCAATACTTTTTCTTATTTCTCTGAGTTCATGTTTATTTAAAAGTGTTATATCTTTTTTATTAATAAAAATATTTCCACTTGTGGGTTTCTCAAGGAGATTTATACAGCGAATAAGAGTAGACTTTCCAGCTCCACTTAGACCTATGATTCCAAATATTTCACCTTTTTTGATTTCTAAATTGATATTTTTTAAAGCATGTACTTTTTCATTTTTATTTTCATATATTTTGTTGAGATTTTGAATTACAATCAATTACTTCACTCCTTTAACAAGTTAGTGTGCTAAATCATAATGATTATAATAATACCCCTTCTGTGAAGAGGGAGGATATTAAAAAAGCCTCTTTCAGATGAAAGAGGCATAAAAAACTTATTTCTCTCTCTCATCTCTCGGTATATCTTATACCGCAGGAATTGGCACCTTGTGTTTAAAACACAGGTTGCCGGGTTTCATAGGGCCAGTCCCTCCACCTCTCTAGATAAGAGCGTGTTATTCATTTTTGTCACTATAGTTTAAAATTCTAAATCATTTTATAGAGTTTGTCAATACTTTTTTATGAGTAAACAGTTTTATTAAAATAGCGCTATGAAACAAAGTTGTTTAAATAGCTTTGTTTCAGCTATTTAATTAAGTTGTTATCTATGCTATACTGGAACTAGTGTTCTACATAACTTAATAGAATCAGTCGGAGGTACAAAAGATGAAGGGTAAGACACATGTTATGCTAGGAGTTGCAGCAGGAATTACTGCTATTTCAGACTATTCTTTGGAAAATGGTATTATTTTTATTTGTTCAACAGTTTTGGGGTCTTTATTACCAGATATAGACCATCCAAAAAGCAAATTAAATCAGAAACTACTTTTTAAGAAAAATAGAATATTTAAAATTATATTCTACATGACTTTGAGTTTTGGATGTATCTATTTTGGCATAAATTTAAATAGCAGGCTCTTAAAAATTTTATCTATAACTTTAGCTTTTACAGGATTATCCCATCACAGAGGATTTACTCATAGCTTATTAGGTCTTTTATTATTTTCAATGGTTGTTAAAATTTTAGCAATAAGATATAATTTATTTGGAGTATATAAAGGTTTTATTATAGGTTATATTAGCCATTTGATTGCTGATTTTTTTACTAAAGGCGGTATAGAACTGTTTTACCCATGTAGTATTAAAATTTCATCTCCTTTTACCATAAAAAGTGGTGGTAGTGAAGAAGAATTGGTATTAAAGGGCTTATATTTTTACTTAATTTATGTTTTGCTTAAATTTATAGGGGTTTAGAAAGAAGGAATGATTATGGGTGTTGTTACTAAAATAGTCGAACAAAAAGATAATAAAGAAAAAGTTAATATATATATTGATCATGAATTTTTTATTGGAGTCCATAAAGAAGTCATTTATAAATTTAGAATTGAAGAAGGAGTTCAAATAGATAAAGAAAAGTTAGAACTCTTAATATTTGATGAAAATCTTAAAAGAGCTAAGAATAAAGCTTTTAGTATATTATCGCGAACAATGCAAAGTGAGATGTTACTTAGAGATAAGTTGTCTAAAGAAGGTTATCAAGATGAGATTATAGATAATGTAATAGAAATTCTAAAAGATTATAAAATGATTGATGATGAAGAATATGCAAAAAATTATGTTAGAAATAAAATAAATAGTAATAAATATGGCAAAAAACGTATCATATTCGAATTAACAAAGAGAAAAATAAGTGAAGATATAATAAACAAAGTTATTTCAGAAATAGAAGATGAAAAAATTTATGAAAATGCAGTTTATTTAGCTAAGAAAAAATTAAGAAGTATAAAGGATAAAGAGAAGGATAAAATATATCAGAAGTTATCTCAACATTTAGCTTATAAAGGATACGATTATGAAGTTATAAGAAAAGTTGTAAATACTGTCATGAAAGACTTAAATAGTTAAAATTAAGAAATTTTATTGTTGGTTGTAAGTGGGAGTGATTATATGTGTGGAAGATATTATCTTTTTACAGATATTGGGGAAATATCAAAAAGATTTAATATTAATTATTGTGATATTTTAATTAAACCAATGGCTGAGATATTTCCTTCAAATGAAGTTCCTATAATCATAAATAATGAAAAAGGCAAAATGATAAAGCTAATGAAATGGGGATTTAATTTGCCATATTTGAAAAAATTGATTATAAATGCAAGAAGTGAGACTATAGATACTAAAAAATTATTTAAATATTCTTTTTACAACAAGCGATGTTTGATACCAGCTAGTGGCTTTTTTGAATGGAAGAAGGAAAATGGCAAAAACATAAAATATAAAATATATTTGAAAGATGAAAGTTTATTTTCGATGGCAGGAATATATAGTTTTTTTCGAGATAAAAATGGTGAATATGTAAATTGCTTTACTATATTAACTACAAATGCTAATAAAAAAATAAGCAGCATTCATAATAGAATGCCAGTTATTTTGGACAGAGAAAGTGAACAAATATGGCTTAATAATAGTATTAAAGATGAAAGTCTTAAAGAACTTTTAAAGCCGATAGATGATGTGAAAGTTGAGATATCAAGAGTATAAAAATTGAATAAGGTATATTATATCTTTACTTAAGGCTGATGGTATAATAATATTATTTATGTGTAAATATTTTAATAAAAAGGGGTTTTGAGTATGAAAAGGACATCTTATATTATTATTTTTACAATAATTACAATGTTAATTATAACAGGATGTAGCTTGGTAACTGATAAGAATATGAGTCATAAAGATGGTACTTATAAAGCGTCTGATGATTATGATAAATATGGTTGGAAAGCAGAAATTTCAATCACTTATGAAAATGGTAAAATAGTTGATGTTGTATTTAATGAAGTCAATAAAGAGGGACGAAATAAAAATGAAGACAAAGAATATGCTGAAAAAATGAAAGAAGCATCAGGGATAACTCCAGAAGATGTTAAGATTAAATTGGAGAAGGAGCTTATTAGTAAACAAGATATTGATGAAGTAGATGTAGTTACTGGTGCAACGTATACTAGTGAAAGGTTTAAAAAATTAGCTAAAAAGGCTATGAATAATAGAAAATAAAGGCTTTAGAGTTCGACTCTAAAGCCTTATAATATATTTAGGGTTAAAATTAAAATATGAATTGGAGGATTGAAATGGGAAAAATCAGGAGAGTAATTTATTTATTTTTAATTGCTGTAATGATTTTTAATTTGGTAGGATGTTCAAAAGAAGTGAGAAATAAACCATTAACAAAAACTGAATTTCTATTAGGAACTATAGTAACATTGAATATATATCAAAATGTCGATTCAAAAATTTTTGATAAGGCATTTGAAAGAATTAAAGATATAGAAAATAAAATGAGTAGAAATATCAAAAATAGTGATATATATAAAGTTAATATTAACTCAGGAAATGGCTATATCAAAGTTTCCGAAGATGTATTTGATGTAATTAAAAAAGGAATATTTTATTCTAATTTATCTAATGGGAAATTTGATATTACTATAGGTCCTTTAGTTGAATTATGGGGAATAGGCACAGATAGGGCTAGAGTACCGAGTGAAGAAGAAATAAACAATGCAATAAAATTAATTGATTATAAAAAGATACAATTAGATGAAAAAGAGATAAAAGTAAAACTTATGGAAAAAGGCATGAAAATAGACCTTGGAGGGATTGCTAAAGGCTATGCTGCTGATGAAGTAGTTGATATTTTAAAAAATGAAAATGTAAAGCATGCTATTATAAACTTAGGAGGAAATATTTTTGCTTTAGGCAGTAAACCTGATGGTTCTCCTTGGAATATAGGAGTTCAGAATCCTTTTACTAAAAGAGGAGAATATATTGGAATAGTTAAGGTTGTAGATAAAACTGTTGTTACATCAGGTATATATGAAAGATATTTTGAGCAGAATGGAAAAAGATATCATCATATATTAGATCCTTATACAGGGTATCCAGTAGAAAATTCATTAGTGAGTGTTTCAATAATAGCAGATAAATCAATTGATGCAGATGCACTTTCAACAATTGCTTTTTCTTTGGGGCTTTCTGAAGGGAAAAGGCTAATAGAAAATTTAGATGGAGTAGAAGCTATATTTATTACCAAAGATAAACGTATTTTTATTACAGATGGACTTAATAGCACTTTCAAATTAACTAATCCGGAATTTCATATGCAAAAATGAAAATGCGGTTATTTTTGATATGCTCCCCTTAGAGTATACAGATAAAAAATAAAAAATGAGTGTGTTATCTTTCATGGGTTATCTCAAAGGGAAAAGTAGTTTAATGATATTTGATAGACATGTAAATTTAAAATTAAATATGGGAATAAAGGATACTATGTAAATACAGTAGGAAGAAATGAAGAAGTAATAGAGAAATAAGATAAGTTACATATATATTTCTAGAATACGCTTGAGGATATAAACTTAAATTTAGAAGCAAGAGGAGATGTTATTTGTGATTTTAAATTATGTATATTTAATTATAAGTTGTATTTATGGTTTATTATCAATAGTTGCAGGTATTCTACAACTGAAAAATAGAGATTTAAATATGAAGTTAAACTGCATTTTAGGGGTTATACCAGGTGGATTATTAGTTATTATGTCTAATTTAAATATGTTTATAGTAACTAGATATTTATTTTATATTTTAATAATAGGATTAGTAATTCTCCATATTTCTGCAATTATAAATGGTTTATTAATGTATGGGAAGTTAAACTTAAAACATCATTTTATTAGACTTATAGTTTCTATTTTAATACTACTGTTTTTTATTTTATCTAACAATTTTATCTAGGATATATAAAAATAAGTGAAGTTCATATTACATAGCAATAGCAAATGGTAATGATTATGATTTAGTGAAAACTTGCTTGGTATTTTTATAAAAAATCAAAATTTTGTGCGAAGTTAGGTGCAGTAGGTATAGAATTATTTAATTTTGAAAAAGAAATAGTTGAACTTAGATACTTAGGAAAATTAATGGATAAAAAACAATTAACATTTAATTATGATGTTTTTGATATTAAGGCATATGGCATTAATGATTTAAATTCTAAAATTAAGATATGTAAAATAAACTTATAAAGATTAGCGAAACTAAAATAGAAATTCAAAAAGTGGATTAATATTAGGGGTGGTATATATAAGGATGTAGATGTATTGATTTCAAGCTTAAATAATGTTTGTGTAAAATAATTGGTATGAAATTGTATAAATGAGAGGAATGGGTGGAGTGCGGAATATCAAAATTAAGTATCCTATTTTGGATTTTTCAGTATCATTTATGATTTTTATAATTATATATTCTGTGATTAGTGTTTTATTTAATAAATTATGTTTAAATTTTGAGGCTAAAAAAATTTTAATAATTAAAAGAATAGTTCAAGGATTTCTTTATTTGGCATTTATAATTTTTTTACATTATAAAAATTCTGTTAAATATGATTACTTTGGGCCAATGAATATAAAAACGCTGTTTATAGCATTGTTAATTATGTTTTTTTTATATTTTTTATACGAAAATACAATTCAGATAATTATTGATAAATATTTTTCATATAAAGTAAGTAATTCAGCAAATTCAATAGAAGAAATATTTTCTAATCCTATAGCAGCTTTTTTTCAAGTTTGTATAACAGCCCCAATTGTTGAGGAGGTACTCATTCGAGGATATTTTTTTAAAACTTTAAATGGAAGCTACACAATACTTCAAACAATAATAATAACTAGCATTTTTTTTGGAATATTCCATTTTGATTTTGTGAATACTATTTTTTACTTAATAATTGGTATATTTTTAGGAATAGTGTTTGTTCAAACAAAATCAATTATTTATTGCATAATATTACACTTTAGCTTAAACTTCTATTCATTTATTAGTTACTATATAAATAGGCAGCATTTATAGAATTTTAATATGTGCTTCAATCATAAAAAAGCTTGCATAAAAAAGGTCTGCGAAAATCAAAGATAAACATGTATAGAGAATATTATGTTGATATAGTAATAATTTATTAAAAAACTAAATGCGGCTATTTTAGCCGCATTTATGCTATACTATTTACTAATTGCATATCTAAATTTTCAAATCTTGATAACCATTTAACTCTCTCTTCTTTCAACTTATTTACTAATGATTTGTATTCTAAATCCGTGTAATATCTTTTTGGATTATACTTATCCATATCTAAATCATTTACTGATTTTGGTACTAGATAGCCCCAATCCTTATCAATTTCCCATTCTATTGTATCTCTTGCAATTTCACGCATAATAGTTGTTGAAACTTCTATAGTGATTTTTTCTCCTTCAAAGTTATTGCTTTTACCAACTCTTCCTGTATTTAAAATATAGCATTCCATATCAGGATTTTGTTTTAGTATTCGATATAGCCTGTGCCCTTCTTCTGCTTCAGGTCCTATAATAAAAGGATTAGTACCAACACATCTTTTCGATTGTCCTGCTTTAGTAGGATCTCCTGCAGAAGTTTCAATAGATTCTCCTAGCATAAAGAATGTAGCTGCTTGAGAAGCGGTTAATTTAGCAACTGGTGGTATAATATCATTTCTCCTAGTTATAAATATAAGTTTATGAGCTTTTTCAAGGTCGATACTATCATCTGTATTATCGATTTCTTCTCTAAGCACTATGCCTCTTCCGTTTGAAGTCAATTCTGTATTTAAAAAGTCAACTTTACCATTTTCATAAACTTTAACGTTTTCAAAAATGGCATTTGGACTTGTTGCAGCTTTATATAAAACTCTTTGACTTTCGCTTAATCCTTCAGTTTTAATAAAGAAGCCATTTTCACTTCCAGCACAATATCCGTTTATATCCATAAATATTACATCATCTTGTCTAATAATAGCCTTTTCTTCTCCTTTCAGATTGTGATCATGGATTGTTAATGTTGTTTTTCCAGTACCACTTAATCCAAACATAATAAAACCTACATCTTTTAATATTCCATCTTTATCTTTTACTCTTAACACTTTACTACCGGCATGAAGTCCTAAACCGCCCATTTTCTTAACTTTATACATAGCCATTCTTAAGAAAGATTTTTTAGCTTCACCAAAATAATCAGTTCCTAATATATAAGTTACTCCTTCTTCTGGATATATTAATATAATCCTTTCAGGCCATTCAGGAACATAGACGCTTACAATATCAGGATGATTAATATTATCGGGAGTGAATAAAGAATTATTCCACATATATGCAATCCTGCTATATTCTTTAGTTATATAAAGTCTACAGTTAAATGAGAATTTACTATGCATTCCCATCTTTTTATCTAATCTAATTAATTCCTTATTCATTAAATAATTATTCACTTCATTAACAATTCTATTTGCTTCTTTTTTAGAAATTCCCTGCTGATCTACACCTAAAGGTATATCGTCTACAACAAAAGTATTTTTAGCACTTCTACTTCTTACATTAGTTATGAAACAAAGGCTATTAAATTCTGTAACTATTCCTTTATCTTTGCTTAAAATCTCTAATTCTTTTTTAGTTGGGTTTATTAACATGTTATTGAAAGCGTTATCGCTGAATAAATGTAGCATAATAACAGTCCTCCTATGAAAATATAGAATTAATATAGTTTAACACATAAATAGTATAACACATTAGGTTGAATTATGCATCATTAAATTATAAATTTATTGAAATATATTATATTAATAGATAAAATTACATAACAAAGTTATTAAATAAATGTAATATTTGAATATATTTTTATTAGCAGTTTAGATTGTATTAGATATTTTAGTATGATAAAATTATTTTTGGATAGTATCCTTAGTGGAACTATACCATTTAATCTGATTAACAATAAAATATAAATATTTGAAAACTGCTCTGAGCCTATGTGGACGGAGACAGGAGAAGAAAATTTTGAGAAAGAATACGTAACTATACCCTTCTTGTGTCTTTTTGCCCACAAGAGGGGTTTTTTGTTAGAGGAGGGGGTCAAATGAAAATAGGTTTTATAGGGGCGGGGAAGGTAGGATGTGCTTTTGGGAAATATCTAAAAGATAATGGTTTCGATGTTGTAGGATATTATAGTAGAAAGTTTGAATCTGCACAAAAAGGAGCTAAAGAGGTTGAAGGCATTGCTTTTGAAAGCTTGCAGGAACTATTAGATTTAACACAATTGATATTTATAACAACTCCTGATGATGCAATTAAAAAAGTAGCTGATGAAATATCCGAATATTACGATATAAAAAAAGGCCAGATTTTCGTCCACATGAGCGGAGCTTTATCTTCAAAAGAGCTTATTTCTTTGAAACAGAAAGGAGCTTATATATACAGTTTGCACCCATTACAATCATTTGCAGATATAAAATCTGCTTTAATAAGTCTTAAACATACTGTGTTTACTGTAGAAGGGGATAAAGAAAAAATAAATATACTAAAGGATATGTTAGAAAAATGCGGCAATAGATTCTTTACAATAACAGAAGAATTAAAAGGTCTTTATCATGCTTCAGCATGTGTAGTATCAAATTATTTAGTTACTTTAATCGATTATGGTTTAAAGTTTTATGAGATTATGGGAGTAGATAAAGAATTAGCAATAGAAGCTGTATATCCATTGATTAAGGGAACTATTGAGAATATAAGAAAACTTGGGACTAAAAGAGCATTGACTGGTCCTATAAAAAGAGGAGATGTAGGAACAATAGTTAAACATATTGAGAGTCTAGAAAATTTCGCTCCAGAATTACTAAACTTATACAAAATTTTAGGCTATGAAACTGTTAAATTGACTGAAGGAGATTATAAAAATAAATCTATTTTAGAGTTAAAAAAAATATTAAAAGAGGTGTAAAATATGAAGGAGAAATTTACAACTGCTAGTTTTTTGAAGGCTAAAGCTGAGGGAAGAAAAATTACTATGCTTACTGCTTATGATTATTCAACTGCAAAACTTTTAGATGAAGCAGGAGTAGATAGTATACTTGTAGGAGATTCTTTAGGAATGGTAATGTTAGGATATGAAAATACTATTAAGGTAACTATTGAAGATATTATACATCATACTAAAGCTGTATCTAGAGGAGTAAATAGAGCATTGATAATAGCGGATATGCCTTTTTTATCTTATCATGTCAGCGTAGAAGATACTATTAGAAATGCTGGCAGACTGATAAAAGAAGGTGGAGCTCATGCTGTTAAGTTAGAAGGTGGGGAAAATATAATCGACAAGGTTAAAGCGTTAGTTGATGCACAAATACCAGTATGTGGTCATTTAGGGCTGACACCTCAATCGGTAAATGTATTAGGGGGATTTAAGGTTCAAGGAAAAAGTATTGAAAATGCTAAGAAAATTATAGAAGATGCAATTTTATTAGAGAAAGCGGGAGTTTTTGCTATAGTTTTAGAGGCAGTACCAGAGCCGCTTGCTAAGATAATAACAGAAAAAATTTCTGTACCAACTATTGGAATAGGTGCTGGAAGATATTGTGATGGTCAGGTTTTAGTATTGCAAGATATGTTAGGCATGTTTAGTGATTTTACTCCTAAATTTGTAAAAAAATTTCGAGATTTGGGTAAAGAAATAAAAGAAGGCATCAGAGAATATATAAAAGAAGTTCATGAGGGTACATTCCCAGAAGAGAAGCATACTTTTAAAATGAGTCAAGAAGTTATTGACAAACTTAAAGGCTAAATTGAAAGGAGAATTATAATGAATATAATAAAGAGTATTGAGGAAATGAAAAATATAATTTCAGATGAAAAAGCTAAAGGAAAATCAATAGGTTTTGTTCCGACTATGGGTTATTTACATGATGGGCATCTTTCATTAATGAAAAGGGCAAGAAAAGAGAATGATGTAGTAGTAGTAAGTATATTTGTTAATCCTAAACAGTTTGGACAAGGAGAAGATTATGAAGTTTATCCAAGAGACATTGAAAGAGATAGTAAACTAGCAGAGAGTGTGGGGGTAGATTATATATTCGCACCAGAAGTCGAGGAAATGTATCCAGAAGGTTATAATACTTATGTTGAAGTATTAGGTGTTACAGATAAGTTATGTGGAGCTTCAAGACCAGGACACTTTAGAGGAGTTACAACAGTTGTTATGAAATTATTTAATATTGTAACTCCTGATAGAGCATATTTTGGGCAAAAAGATGCCCAACAAGTATATGTTATAAAACAAATGGTTAGAGATTTGAATATGGATGTAAATATAATATCATGTCCGATAGTTAGAGAACATGACGGATTAGCAATGAGTTCAAGAAACACGTATTTATCAGAAGAAGAGAGGAGACAGGCTTTAGTTTTATCAAAAAGTTTGTTTTGGGCAAAGGATATGATAAATAAAGGTGAGAGAGATGCAAAAACTTTAATTGAAGGTATAAAATCTATGATAAATGAAATGCCATTAGCAGATATTGATTATGTTGAGATAATAGATTATGATACGTTTAGAGAGGTAGACAAACTTAAAGGCAACATCCTGATTGCATTAGCAGTAAGAATTGGGAAAACGAGATTAATAGATAATATATTAGTGGAGGTAGAATAGTAATGATGATTAATTTATTTAAAAGTAAAATACACAGAGCAACTGTAACAGAAGCTAATTTAAACTATGTAGGAAGTATTACGATAGACGAAGCTTTGATGGAAGCTGCTGGTATTATTGAGAATGAGCGCGTACAGGTTGTTAACATTAATAATGGAGCAAGACTTGAGACATATGTGATAAAAGGAGAAAGAAACAGTGGAGTAATATGTTTAAATGGAGCAGCAGCTAGATTAGTACAGCCAGGAGATAAGGTAATAATTATGGCATATTGTTGGGTAGACAAAGATGAAGCAGAAAAGTTAAAACCAAAAGTAGTTTTTGTTGATGAAAATAATAAAATAATAGATGTTACTAACAAAGAGGAACATGGAGATATAAGATAAATTTATCTAGGTAAAGGGGGAGTTGGGGCCATGTTAAAATTAATTAGAGATGGTGAAGTATATGCACCAGAATATCTAGGGAAGAAAGATATTTTAATAACAGGAGAAAAAATAGGTTATATTTTAGATAATATTAATATTCCTAATGATTTTGTAGAGATAGAAGTAATAGATGCAAAAAATAAAATAGTTGTGCCAGGATTTATTGATTGTCATGTTCATATAATAGGTGGAGGAGGAGAAGGAAGTTTCAAAACGAGGACTCCAGAAATTCAACTTTCAGATATAACTACAGGAGGAGTAACGACAGTTATTGGATGTTTGGGTACAGATGGAACTACTAGAAATATGGCAAATCTTCTAGCTAAAGCTAGAGGACTTGAAGAAGAAGGTATATCGACTTATGTGTATACAGGATCTTATCAAGTTCCTGTAAGAACGGTTACAGGTAATATACAAGATGATATTATACTAATAGATAAAATAATTGGTGTAGGAGAGATTGCTTTATCAGACCACCGCTCGTCACAACCTACAATAGACGAAATTGCTAAAATTGCAGCGGCTTCAAGGGTAGGTGGTATATTATCAGGAAAAGCTGGTATTGTAAATATCCATATGGGAGATGGACCTAGACAAGTTCAATTTTTAGAAGAAATAGCTGAAAGAACTGAAATACCGATAAAGCAGTTTTTACCAACACATATGAATAGAAATTTAAAATTATTCAGGAAGGCTATTGAATATGCCAAAAAAGGTGGGAATGTGGATTTTACGACAAGTAGTGTGGAGAAATTTCTAGAAGAAGGAGAAGTTAAATGTAGTAGAGCATTAAAAATAATGCTTGAAGAAGGAGTGCCAATAGAAAATATAACTTTCTCATCTGATGGGCAGGGGAGTTTGCCAGAATTCGATGAAAATGGTGAATGTATAGGCCTTCAAGTGGGTAAAGTTACATCTTTATTTAAAGAAGTTAGAGATGCAATATTAGATGAAGGAATAAGGATAGAAGATGCAATTAAAGTAATTACTTCAAATCCTGCAAATATACTAAAACTGAATAAAAAAGGTTATCTAAAGGAAAATTATGATGCAGATATTGTGCTTCTTGATAAAGAAAGGCTAGAAATAGATACTGTCATAGCTATGGGTAAAGTAATGGTAGAAAATAAAGTCGTAAAAGTAAAAGGTACATTTGAAAAATAAAATGATTGTTTAGAATAAATATGATTGGGAATAAATAATAACGGAAGCAGAAAAAAATAAAAGGGAGGATATTTATATGGAAAGATTAGTAGGAAAACCTGCTCCGTTATTCAAGATGAAAACAGCGTTAGGAAATGGTGAGGGGTTTGGAGAAGTAAGCCTTGAAGATTATAAAGGAAAATGGTTAGTTATGTTTTTTTATCCTTTAGATTTTACATTTGTTTGCCCAACAGAGATAACAGGTTATAGTGATAGATATGAAGAATTTAAAGCAGAAGGAGCTGAAATATTAGCTGTAAGTACAGATAGTGAACATTCACATAAAGCATGGATAAATGGAGATTTAGGAAAGATTAATTTTCCATTAGCTTCTGACTTTACTAAAAAGGTTTCGAAAGATTATGGAGTTTTAGTAGAGGAAGAAGGTGTTGCATTAAGAGGCTTATTTATAATAGATCCAGAAGGTATTGTAAGGTATTCAGTTATACATGATTTAAATGTAGGTAGGAGTGTAGATGAAACGTTACGTGTATTAAAAGCTCTAAAAACTGGCGGACTTTGTCCTGTTAACTGGAAACCTGGAGATGAATTATTATAAACTCTAGTAGGATGTACGAAAACCTCGCATTTTGCGAGGTTTTAAACTATATATAGCTTGAGGAGAATATGATAATATGATTTTAAAATACTGAAATAATGAGGGGACAGGGGAATTATTTTTTGCATTCTTATATGCATTAATCAATATAAATTAAAGATTATAGGTGATGCAACATGGATATGAATTATATTCAAAAGAAAATAAGCAATAGAAAAGGTAAACCCCTAGGAATAGAAAAAGATTTTAGTGTTTTATTACCTCTAATAAAGATTAAGGATGAATTACATATATTATATGAGGTGAGGTCAAAAAATTTAGATACACAGCCTGGTGAAATCTCATTTCCTGGTGGAATGGTAGAAAATGGTGAAACCTATAAAGATGCTGCTGTAAGAGAAACCATTGAAGAGTTAAATATAGGTAAAGAGAATATTACTATAATTGGCGAGTTAGATTATATAATGACACCGTTTAATATATCTATATATCCATTTGTTGGATTATTGAAAGACTTAAAAACAGATAGTATAGATTTTAATTATGATGAAGTTGAAGAAATTTTTACAGTTCCTTTAAGTTTCTTTATAGAAAATGAACCATTTGAATATTATATGTACATAGAGCCACAAGTAGATGATGATTTTCCATATCATTTGATACAAAATGGAAAAGATTATAACTGGAGAAAAGGCAAATATCCTGTTTATTTTTATAAATATGAAGACTATATAATATGGGGTATTACAGCAAGGATAACAAAAAATTTCATAGATTTAATAAAGTCTAAAATATAATAAATCGAGGGTTTTGCCCTCGATTTATTATTCAGATATCCTTGGATTAAATCTATCCATTGCTTGATGTTTTTCTTTTAGTTTTTTAAGTTCTAAAAATAAAAATGTTCCAGTTAAAATTGAAGATGTAAAATCTGAGATTGGTCCAGCCATCCAAACACCTTTTAGTTTAAAGAATTTTGGAAGTATTATTAATGCCGGTATTAAAACTAAAACCTGTCTAGATAAGCTTAAGAACATAGCTTGCTTTGGTTTACCTACAGCTTGGAAGTAATTTGAACTAACTATTTGGAACCCAATAATAGGAAGCATTGATAAAAATATTTTCATTCCTTGTGCCCCAACTTTAATAAGTTCTTTGTTCTTGTTATCAAATAGAGATATGAGTTGTTCTGGGAATATTCTTGTGACGATAAAACCTATGACTACTATAGTAGTTGCTGCTATTATAGCAAGTTTTAAAGCCTTTATTACCCTATCGAATTTTTTAGCACCATAATTATATCCTATTATAGGTTGAACACCTTGATTTATTCCAAAAATAGGCATTAATATTAACATCACAATACTGTTTATTATACCCATTGCAGAAATTGATATATCTCCACCATAGTAGGATAACTGATTAATGAGGAGAGCAGATACGCCACTTGAGGCTACTTGCATAGAAAATGGGGCAGAACCGATTGCCAATATTTTACCTACTATTGGAGTTTGTAGTTTTATATTAGCTATATGGATTTTAAGATGACTTTTATTACTAAAGAAGTATGAAAGAACCCAAATTGTAGATATTATTTGCGATAATACTGTGGCGATTGCTGCCCCACTAACACCTAGTTTAAAGCCAAATATAAAAATTGGGTCTAAAATTATATTTGATATAGCACCTATAATCATAGTCATCATAGCAGTCTTGGGATTACCTTCTGCACGAATAAAATTATTCATACCGAAACCAACAGTTTGAAAAATAGTTCCCAGTAGAATAATAGTGAGATACTGTTCTGCATATGGTAGAGTTTTATTGCTTGCTCCAAATAATTTCAATAGAGGATTTAAAAAAGTAAGACCTAATATAGATACTATGATGGATATTAAAATTAATAAAACCATTCCATTTGCTAGGATTATTTCTGCTTCATCTTTTTTCTGTTCGCCTAATCTTATTGAGATTAATGATGTAGCACCTATACCAACTAACATACCAAATGCCATTATTATAATCATAATTGGAAAACATATTGTTAGACCTGCTATTCCAAGCGAACCAACACTTCTACCTATATATACTCTATCTACAATGTTATATAGTGCACTAACCATCATACCAACTATGGCCGGTATCGAAAATTTTAAAAGCAATTTTCCTATTTTTTCTTCTCCTAATAATTTTGAACGCTCCATTGTACCACCTCAAATCTTTTTTAATATATCAACGATTTCTTTTATATTTTTAAGAAACAAGTCGATTTCTTCGTCATTAAGTTTGCTAAATTGGCTTATAACTGCTTTTTCAATTTCTTTTTTCTTATTTTCTAAATAAGACTTACCTTCATCGGTTAGATATAACCAGGTTTTTCTTCTATCTTCTTCATCAACTTTTCTAGCTACAAGATTAAGTTTTTCTAGAGAATCTACAAGGGTTGTTAGGCTACCTTTCCTCATATCTAAAAATTTACCCAAATCAGTTGGTGTTATCCTACCATGCTTACCTATAATCATTATTGCTTTATTTTGGTTCTTCTTACAATTGTATTTATCGGTTCCGTGTCTAAATGATGTTCCAAATTTTCTATGAAAAAGAGAAACGAATTCAAAGAGATTATTATATATTTCTTTAGCTTTTTCGTCATTCATAAATATCATCCTCTCAAAAATAGTTAGAATTCTTACTATTAGAATTCTAACTATTTTTTATTCATATGTCAATGTTTTTTTTGATAAAAAAAACCCCCTAACATTGGGGGTTTTATACTAACTTAACCATATGATATACTTTTTTTCCTTTTCTGATAATCAACTTATTATCTTTAAAATCACTTTCATTTATTACAAGGTTAGGGTCGGTAACCCTTTCATTTTCTACATATATACCACCTTGTTTAATTAATCTTCTACCTTCTCCTCTTGAAGAAGTAAGACCAGTTTCAATTAATAAGTTTAAAATATCTATACCTTCAGTAATTTTATCTTTACTGATTTCAGTTGTAGGCATGTTTTTTAAATCACCTTTTCCTCCAAAAAGTGCCTTTGCTGCTTTTTCAGCTTTTTTAGCCTCTTCTTCACCATGAACTAATTTAGTAACTTCATATGCAAGAACTTCTTTTGCTTTATTTATTTCTGCTCCTTCAAGAGAGCCTAATCTTCTTACTTCATCCATTGGTAAGAAAGTTAATAGAGCAAGACATTTTTCTACATCTCTATCATCTACATTTCTCCAATATTGATAGAAGTCATAAGGCGAAGTTTTGTTAGGGTCTAGCCATACTGCTCCAGATTCTGTTTTACCCATTTTCTTACCTTCGCTAGTTGTTAGAAGTTTAAATGTCAAACCGTATACAGAAGCACCTTCAACTCTTCTTACTAAGTCGATACCACCTAATATATTAGACCATTGATCACTACCACCAAGTTGTAATTTACAGTTATATTTTCTATAAAGCTCTAAAAAGTCGTAAGATTGCATTAACATATAGTTGAATTCTAAGAATGAAAGACCTCTTTCCAATCTAGTTTTGAAACATTCAGCTGTGAGCATTCTGTTTACAGAAAAATGTCTTCCGATTTCTCTTAAGAAATCTATATAATTTAAATTTGTTAACCAATCAGCGTTATTTAAAAGTAGTGCTTTGCCTTCGCTAAAATCGATAAATTTTGAAAACTGCTTTTTAAAAGATTCTGCATTCTTATTAATTTGTTCTCTTGTAAGCATTTTTCTCATTTCAGTTTTACCTGTTGGGTCACCTACTAAAGCAGTACCACCACCGATTAAAGCAATCGGCCTGTGCCCAGCTCTTTGCATGTGCATCATAACCATTACTTGAATAAAGTGACCTACATGAAGGCTATCCGCTGTCGGGTCAAATCCAATATAAAAGGTTACAGATTCTTTTCCTAAAAGCTGTCTTATTTCATCTTCATGAGTAGCTTGCTCAATAAAACCTCTTTCTTTTAAAATATCATAAACGTTTGTCATTAAAATCCCTCCTTTTTTCTGATTTTTATAAACTAAAAAAGGCCTTCTATCCGTATAAGGACGGAGGAAGACCCGTGGTACCACCTTACTTCGCATCAAAGATGCCTCTTAGCTACTATAACGTGTAGCTTACGCAATGCTTTCACATTGAAACTCCAGAGTGTAATTCGTCTCTTTATGTACTGCAGACTTTTCACCAACCAGTCTGCTCTCTGAATTGTAACCATAAAGAGCTACTATCTCCTTCATAGTTAGAATCGTTATAAACTTATTAAAATTGTGGATAAAATATAGTTTCCGTAATGTGTTTCAAAAAAGACTTTTTTATATACTAATATATATGTACTAAATTTGTCAAGTGTATACCTCTATTAATATTAATGAAAATAGAACCTTTATAGTAGGGATAAAACTAAATTATTGGTTAATAGCTATTAGCCTTTTTAATTATATGCCTTATTAATTTGTGGATAGTTCGCAATATAATTTTTGTAATGGATATAGGCAAAATTTTTCTTAATTTATTTAAATCGAATATTTTGTTCTATCTAGGCGTTCAAATGCTGACAAACACATATTTATAAAAATAATAGCTTCTAACAATATATTGCGCTAAAGAATTTAATATCATACAATAAAATTATAAAGTTTCAAAAAAACCATGTCTATATAAACCTAAATAAAGGTTTAATGGAGGTGGTTTATTTGAAACACGGATTTCAATATATAGATTTTAGACAAGCCATGAAAGGAAATAATTTGCCACGTAAATATTATCCTTTAAACAATAAAGATAACGTTGAAAGAATAATTAAATTATTCCCTAGACCATGGATTGTTTTTCTAGGTTCAGGAGATTATCACTATTTGAGTTACTTTTTGATTAAAAACCTTTCAAACAAGCCATATCTTATTTTATTTGATAATCATTTCGATATGAATTACGCTCCAGATGGAATGCTTTCTTGTGGGTCATGGGTACGTGAAGCTTTAATAGATGACTTAATAAAAGGAGTTTTAGTTATAGGAGCATCTTCTATGTCAAAGCCTACAAATTTTTGGCATCCCGGAATAATTCATATTACAAATCCTAACGATATAATTAACTTAAATAAGTACAAAAATTTGTTCAAATATGATTTATATATTAGTATTGATAAGGATGTATTAGATCCGTCTGTATTAAGAACTGACTGGGATCAAGGTAAAATGAAAGAGGATACTTTACTAAGGTGGTTATCGGAGATTAGTTCAAAAGGAAAAGTAGTAGGAGTAGACTTGTGTGGGGATTTTAAACAAGATCCTATATTAGAGCTAATAGACATAAAGAATAAAAAAGCCCATGAGAGAATTAATAGAGAAATAATTAGATTATTCACAGAAAACTATTCAAAAACTGCATAAATATTGGGAGACTTTATGTCCCCCAACTGTTATTCTTCCACTTTTATTTCTTTACTATTTTCCCATAAACCATGTAGATTGCAGTAACTCAATGCATAAATAGTACCAGATTTATTTAATCTGACATGAGTTGTTACAACAGGTTCATTTAGAACATTGTTTTCACCATGAGCAGTAAAATTAAAAGTTCCTAATTCAACAGGGAATTTACTGTCTTCAGGTAAATAGAAAACTTTAATCCAAGAAATATGATGTTCTAATGTATTTGGATGTTTTATTTCTTCTCCAACTAAAACTTTTATTTCGATTTCTTCATTTGATTTAACCTTTTCAGGAATTTGAATTACAGGAACATGTTTTTCGTTTTTCCAATCTCCACTTTGTAATAATTGCCCTAATGATTTCATATTTGAACCCTCCTTGATTAATCAGTCTAATATTTTTATACCCAAATATTTAAAAATAACTCATTTAAAATAAGAATATCTGATAAAATATTGTTATAAGACAAAATTATAGAATAATGTAATAGGAGAGATATTATGCCTAAAATAGAATTAATAGCTACGACAACATTCGGACTTGAATCAGTCGTTAAAAGAGAAGTCCAAAATTTAGGTTATACAGATATAAAGGTTGAGAATGGTAAAGTTATGTTTACAGCAGATGAATCTGCTATACCTAAGGCTAATATTTGGCTTAGGTCAGCTGACAGAGTCTTATTAAAAATGGGAGAGTTTAAAGCCTTAACTTTTGAAGAATTGTTTGAAAAGACTAAAGCATTGCCTTGGGAAGAATGGATAACAGAAGATGGCGAATTTACTGTAACAGGTAAATCAGTAAAGTCTAAATTGTTCAGTGTGTCTGACTGCCAAGCAATAGTAAAAAAAGCGGTAGTAGAAAAATTGAAAACTAAATATAAAACTGAATGGTTTAAAGAAACTGGGCCGAAATTTACTATTCAAGTTTCACTTTTAAAAGATATAGCTACATTGACAATAGATACGAGTGGAGATGGTTTACATAAGAGAGGTTATAGAGTAAATCAAGTTGAAGCACCTCTTAAAGAGACTTTAGCTGCAGCTTTAATACAGTTAAGTTATTGGAATCAAGATAGAATTTTACTAGACCCATTTTGTGGCTCAGGTACTATACCGATTGAAGCAGCTATGATTGGTAAGAATATAGCACCAGGTCTGCAAAGGAGTTTCGCTTCTGAACAATGGCCTAGAATAGGCAAAAAATTGTGGAAGGATGCAAGAGTAGAGGCATTAAAATCGATTAGACAAGATGTGAAACTAAATATTTTAGCTTCAGATATTAACAAGGAAGCTATTGAGATAGCTAAGGAAAATGCTTTTGAAGCTGGTGTTGATGATTGTATAAAGTTTAGTGTTATGAATGCTACAGAAATTAATATTAAGGATAAATATGGAGTTATTATCTGTAATCCTCCATATGGCGAAAGGCTTGGAGAAGAAAATGAAGTTAATAAATTATATAAAAGATTGGGTAAAACTTTTTCAAAACTTGATACATGGTCTATATATGTGCTAACTTCTAATGAAAAATTTGAAAAATTGTTTGGCAGGAAAGCTGATAAAAAAAGAAAATTATATAATGGAAGAATTAAAGTTGATTATTATCAATTCTACGGACCAAAGCCACCGAAAAATCAATAGAAATTTTTATATAACTAGGGGGTATTAGTTAAATATATAGTGGGGTGATTACATGGATATAACTAAAGATGTGTGTAGAAAATGTAAAGGGAGGTATTGTACTACTAAAGTATCTATTTTCTCTATACTTCAAGAGGAACAGCTAAAGGAAATAACTGATGTTATTATAAGAAAAAAATATAAAAAAGGTGAAATAATTTTCTTAGAAGGGGATGTATCAGATAAACTGTATTTGATTACAAAAGGTAAAATTAAAATATTTAGATATACAAAAGAAGGAAAAGAACAGATATTATATATAATGTCTGAAGGTGATTTTATAGGCGATTTAAGTTTACTTAAAAAGGAAAGATTTAAATTTAATGCGGAAGCTTTAGAAGATACAAATCTTTGTATTTTAACTAAAGAAGATTTTGATAGAATATTAAAAAAGAATCCAGCAATAGCATTGAAAATTATGGAAGTTTTATATGATAGGATTGTGTCATTAGAAAATTCAGTTCAAAGATTAGGTACAAAAGATGCTGAATCCAGGCTTGCTGGCTTATTAATTAGTTTAATAAAAGATTTTGGGAAACCTACAGATAAAGGTATAGAGTTAGATATTCCTCTTAGCAGAGAAGACATGGCTAATTATATAGGGGTTACTAGAGAAACGATAAGTAGGAAATTGAGTAGTCTTCAAGAAGAAGGGATTATAGAGATTGTAGGCAGTAAGAAGATTATAATTAAAAATTTAGAGAGATTAGAATATTTATCATAAACTCCACTTTTTAGTGGGGTTTTTTGATTTATATCACATACATGTAGTTTATCATTTTATATAATTAAAATACAAAATAGAAAGAAAGGAGTTTTAAATATGGCGATTAGAAAAATAGTTCAAATAGATGAAGAAAAATGCAATGGTTGTGGATTGTGTGTACCAGGATGTGCAGAAGGAGCAATTAAAATTATTAATGGAAAAGCTAAGTTAGTAGCTGATAATTTATGTGATGGATTAGGTAATTGTATAGGATATTGTCCGCAGGGGGCTATAAAAATAATTGAAAGAGAAGCAGATGATTTTGACGAAGAAGCAGTAGAAAAACATCTTTCAAATATTAAAAAAGCAGAAAAGACTCATGTTCATCATGGTGGTGGATGCCCAGGAAGTAGAGCAATGACAATCAATAGAAAAGAAGAAGTTGATGATAAGGTGGCTGTAACATCTCAAGATATTGAGATTAAGATAAAACCTCAATTAAGTCAATGGCCTGTGCAGTTAATGCTTGTTCCTGAAAGAGCTTCATATTGGGATGGTAAAGAGCTTTTAGTTACAGCTGACTGTGTACCATTTGCATATCCAAATTATCATCTGGATTTACTCAAAGGTAGATCTATAGCTGTTGGATGTCCAAAACTTGATGATGTTGGGTATTATATAGAAAAGCTGACTAACATAATAAAATACAATGATATAAAAGGTATTTTAGTTGCATACATGGAAGTACCATGTTGTAGAGGAATGGTTATGGCTGTTGATGAAGCGGTAAGAAGGTCAGGAAAAAATATAGAAGTGAAAAAGATAGAGATAAGTATAGATGGAAGAAAAAAATAAATAAAGAAGGAAAGAAAGGTCCTTTATAAGGGCCTTTCTTTTATAATTCATATGGAATTATATACCTTTTATATAGATAATTTTGAATATAATTTCCGTAATGGATATGGGCAAAATCTTTTTTAATTTATTTAAATTAGAGATTTTGTTATGACTTTTTTTTGCCATTTTCCAGTCATATAAATTCCGAGACCTACTAAACAAATAATTGCATTACTTAAAACCATAGCAAACCATACTGAATTAGTACCTAAATTTGTGAACTTTTTAAATAAAACTATAAGAGGAATTCTAAGTCCCCAAAGCCTGCCCATCATTAATATCATAGCCGAGATAGTATGTCCTGAGCCTTGGAAAGTACCTATAAAAATTTGGAAGAATCCCATGAAAGGAAGGGAGGCGGAAATTAATTTTAAGTAATAGGTACCTTGACTTAAAACTTCAGGATCATTAGTAAAAAAATCAATTATTTTTTCAGAGAATATGAACAATATTGAGCCGCCAATAACTAAAAATATTGTTGTCAATATTGTACTAGTTTTTACAGCGCTTTTAGCTCTATCTATATTATTTGCTCCTAGATTTTGACCGATAATAGTAGCTAAAGCACTTCCTATCCCCATAGCAGGCATTAGGATAAGGGAATTGATTCTATTGCCTATTCCAAAAGCAGCCATAGTTGAGTCTCCAAAAGATATAATAAAGACATTTAAAATAGCAAAACCAAAGGCTGCAGTTGATTGGCCTATTGAAGATGGCAGACCGATTTTAATCAGTTTTTTAAGTACTGTTTTATTAATGTGTAAGTGTCTTATGCTTAGATGAATACCATCGGTTTTTGTAAATAATGCATATACAGCATAAAATGCAAAAATACCTCTTGCTATAACTGTTGCTATTGCAGCACCTTTAATACCCATATTGAATACAAAAATAAAAATTGGGTCTAAAGCCATATTTAAAACTACGGATGCAGTAGAATATTTCATTGGTGTAATGGTATCTCCTTGCCCTTGTTTTATGGAATTAAAAGCGAAGAATATAAACATAGTTGGCATACCAAGAAAAATTACTCTAAGAAAATCTGTTGCATTTATTAGTAACTGTCCTTCTCCTCCCATAGCCTTTACAATACTATGAGATAAAAGAGAACCTATAATGCCTAAAACTAAAGAAAAGGCAAATGAAAATGATATTATTTGCCCTGCTACATCAGTAGCATTATCAAGATTATTAGAACCTGTATATTGAGAAATAAGGGTTGTACCTGCAATAGATACACCTATACCTAGAGACATCAAAAGAAAGATTATTGGCCAAACAAGAGTCATTGCTGCAACTTCTGTAGAACCTAGTTTACTTACCCAAAATGTGTCAGTTAAATTGTATATAGTTTGCACAAAGTTGTTGAACATGATTGGTAATGATAAAGTTAATATTACTTCAGGCATACTGCCATTTAAGATAAGTTCTCGTTTTTTGTTATAATCCATACTATTCCTCCAATCAAATCACTAAAATATTATATCATTATTTCGAGTATCAAAATATTTTTATATGAATATTATATCACCAATTATTTCGTGTATCAAAATAATTTCATATGCAATTATTGGTGTTTTTTTCAAAAATATAATATAATATTATTAGATTGCTTATAAGGAGGGATTAATATGATAGTTTCCCATGTAAAAAATGTTGAGGGTATAAAAATAGAAAATCCTCAGGTAAAAGATGCGACAATGAAAGTGCTAATTTCACCTAAAGAGGGTTGGGAAGGACATGTAATGCGTGTGTTTGAACTTGGAAAAGGAGGATATACCCCAAGACATTCACATGATTGGCCGCATATTAATTACATAATAAGAGGAAAGGGAATGTTACATTTAGATGGGAAGGATTACGAACTTGAGCCGGGTTCATTTGCATATGTACCAGCTGGTAAAATTCATCAATTTAAAAATATTGGCGAAGAAGAATTTGCTTTTATTTGTATAGTACCTGAAAAAGGACATCAATAAAGGATGGGGCAACCATCCTTTTTTTCTTTCCTATATTTATCTTCTGTTTTCAGTTAATTATGTATATAAATACTGTTTTATTGTTATATTAAGAAAATAAGACAAATTAAAGATTATTTAAACAGCTTTTAGGAGGATAAATATGGGAAAGACTGTTTTGCTTATCGGTTTTTATAATGAGAAGGCTTTAGGAGTAAGATACCTTGCTAATTATTTAAAAAAACATGGCTATATACCACATATACTTTTTTTCAAAAAATTTAATAGTATAAAACCAAGTAAAGCAAGTAGTAAAGAATTAGATTTATTAGAGGAACTTATAAAGAAGATAAAACCTTCTTATATAGGACTTAGTGTTATGTCATCTCTTTATCTTGAAACTATATTTTTAGTAAATGATAGGATAAGAGAAAAATTTAACATACCTATTATTTGGGGTGGAGTTTATCCAACTTTATTTCCTGAAAGAGCTCTTAAACATAGTGATTTTGTAATAATAGGCGAAGGAGAAGAGGCGTTTGTTGAATTATTAAATAAACTTAGAAAAGGTATAGACTTATCTGACATAAAAAATTTAGCTTTCATAAATAAAAATGGAGAAATAATTATTAATGATGTAAGGCCATTGATACAAGATTTAGATATTATTGGATACCCTGAAATAGGTGGTGAAAATAAATATCTTATTTCAAATGACATGTTAAAAGAAGGAGACCCACAGCTTAAGTCAATAGGATATGAACTAACAGCTTCGAGAGGATGCCCTTTTGCTTGTTCTTATTGTAGTTCTATTAATATAAAAAGACTTTATTTAAATAAAGGTAGATTTGTTAGATTTAGAAGTGTAGATAGCGTTATGAAAGAGCTAAATGAAGCAAAGAAAAAAATAAAAAAATTAAAATTTATACACTTTTGGGATGAGATATTTCCTGATAAGGAAGAATGGATAGAAGAGTTTAAAGAAAGATATAAAAAGGAGATTGGTTTGCCGTTTAAAATATGGGGACATCCATTAAGGATTAAGAAAAGCGTTATAGAAAATTTAGTTGAAGCAGGGTTATATCAAATTGTTGTTGGAATACAAAGTGGTTCTTTGAGAGTTAGAAAAGAGATTTTTCATAGAACAGAAACTCAAAATCAGATTATTGAATCAAGCAAGATATTATCAGAGTGTAGAGTACCTAGAGTAATATATGATTTTATGCTTAAACATCCATTTGAAACAGTAGAAGATTTGAAAGAAACTTATAAATTGTGTTTAGAGCTTGAACCACCATTTGAATTGCAGCTCCATGGGTTGAACTTTTTACCAGGAACGGATATAGTACAAATGGCTATAAAAAGAGGGTTACTTACAGAAGCCGAGCTTGAAAAAATAATGTATAGCTCTATTCAAGAACAATATGATATGTACTGGGGCCCTGCTGCTTCAAATAGAGCAACAGAAAATGATGTATGGATTTCTCTTATATATCTGACTCAATTTCCATCTTTAAGACCATTTATTAAAGCGTTATCTAGTGAGATAGAAAAGGGGAATAAAGAAAAAGTAGTTATATTATTACAAAAGGTTATGAAAAAGATATCTAGATTTAAAAATTTTATTTCAAAAGTTAAATTGGTTTTAAATTATAAAAAGTAAGATAATCAACGATTAAAAATACCTGTGATAGTTGATTTGATTTTAGATTTAGATAATATATTTTTATCACAATTTTCGATAGTATCTATATTAGGTGCAACTATATATAATATAATAGTCATTTTATAATTATCAAAATATTTTGCATAAATTCTTCCTTTTAAATTTACTAATGGAAAATCTTCTCCAGAATAATTAGCAGGTGGTTTCCCGTATTGTATATATCCTAAATGTTTTTCCTTATATTTGTGATTTGGCCCATTAGTGGTTACTATTGAGTCGATTTTAACCCAATCTTTTATGCCTAAATATTCTATATCATATTCTATTTTATCAATTTTACTTTTAAAATAAATTTTATGTTCAGGGCATCCTAAAGATGGCAAAACCAATCTAGTTTGATCATATCTTGGGATAGATTCTAATTCTTCTATTTTAATTTTTCCGTCAATATTAAAGCCATAAGAGTCATCTGGATTTTCGTTGTTATATATAACATATCCTCCATAAAAACTACTGAAATAAGGAGAATTTTGGTCATAATAACTGGAGAATCCTTCTTTAAATTTAAAATGTCCAAAGTTATAAAAAATAGTTAAAGACAACTTTTTGCCAGTATATTTTGAAAATCCTTCATTATCATTAAAAGTCAGTACAAAGGGGTACCAGTCTTTTTCTTTTGTGATAATACCACTAGGAATATAAAATTTAATATTCCTTTTATAAGTTATACTATTTAATCTATTATAATAGCTGTATGGATACATAATAATGTAGCTTTTTAAAGTATAATAGATATTTGTTTTTAGAAAAAATAAAATACATAATATCAATGTAAATAAAAATAGTTTTTTTCTCATATTCTCTCCTTGAAGACATGATTTTTTCAATTTATAGTATATCCGAAAATTGATTTTAAAACATACTTTCTAAATGCAAATAGGAATTACTTGCATTTAGATTGTTTTAGTGATATATTTTTTTCTAGAAATATTTTGATGCTTTAATATTTTTAAATTCTAAAAGGAGGGGGCATTTTGGCTAAGAAAATTATAAGTTTAATGCTAATATTTATGTTTATTTTTACTGTTGGGTGTGCAAGTAAAGAAGTAAAAACTGAGAAACAGAATGTAAAAGATAAACTAAAAGTATATGCAAGTATTTATCCTATGTATGATTTTGCAAAAAATATAGGAAAGGATAAAATAGAGTTACATTTGATGATTCCTCCAGGAGCTGAGCCGCATGATTGGGAGCCAACTGCAAAACTTATGGCTGAATTGGAGAATGCAGATGTATTTATATACAATGGAGTTATGATGGAGCCGTGGGCCGATAAACTTTTAGATACTATAGATAATAAAAAGCTTATTGTCGTGAAGGCTTCTGAAAATGTGGAACTTTTAAAAGTTCAAGATTATGTTATTCACGAACGTGAAGAAAAAAATCATTATCGTGGAGAATATGATCCGCATGTATGGTTAGATCCTATTAGAGCTATGAAGCAGGCTGAAAATATAAAGAATGCATTTATAAAAGCAGATTATAAAAATAAAGATTTCTATGAAAAGAATTTTAAAGAGTTTGCTGAAAAGTTAAAAGCATTAGATGAAAAATATAAATATAAGTTAAGCAAGGTTAAGAACAGAGAAATTGTAGTATCACATGCAGCTTTTGGATATATGGCAAATAGATATGGACTAATACAAATTCCAATTAGAGGACTTAATCCAGAAGAAGAACCTAGTGTTGCTAAACTGTCTGAGATTGCCGATATTATGAAAGATAAAAAAATAAAGTATATATATTTTGAAACTTTAACAAATCCTAAATTAGCTGAAGTTTTAGCTCGAGAAGTTGGTGCAAAAACTGCTGTGTTAAACCCAATCGGAGGGTTAACAAAAGAGGAAATGGATTCAGGTAAGGATTATTTGAAGACGATGGAAGAAAATCTTGAAACATTAGTAAGAACTTTGGGTGAATAATTATGGAGACTATAATTAGTATTAAGAACTTATTTTTTGGTTATAGAGATAAAATGATATTAGAGGATATAAATTTAGATATTTATGAAGGAGATTATATAGGTATAGTAGGTCCAAATGGCTCTGGCAAAAGTACGTTAATAAAGCTTATGCTAAATATTTTAAAGCCTGTAAAAGGTGAAATCAAATTATTTGGACAAGACATAAAAAGGTTCAATAAGTGGGATAAAATAGGCTATGTCGCTCAAAAATCAAATTCGTTCAATAAGAAATTTCCTGCTACTGTAGAGGAAGTTGTTGCAATGAACCTGTATCCTAAAATTGGGCTTTTTAAGTCAATTAAGCGAAATCATTTAGAACTAGTTCATAATGCTCTTAAAATCGTTAATATGGAAAAGTATAAAAACAAATTGATTGGAGATTTATCTGGGGGTCAGCAGCAAAGAGTCTTTATTGCTAGAGCTTTGGTTAACTTTCCTAAAGTAATCTTTTTAGACGAGCCTACTGTTGGCATAGATATAAAATCACAAGAAGAATTTTACAAATTGCTAGATAAACTAAACAGAGAGATGAAAATTACAATAGTTATGGTTACTCATGATGTTGGCGTTATTAGTAATAGAGTAAAAAAAGTTGCATGTATGGGAAATGGAAAGTTAATTGTACATGATAAAAATTCTAAGTTGTCATTTCAAGAAACTATAGAAAAATTATATGGTAACAGTGTTAAAATTCTATTTCATAAGCACTAGGTTTGAAAATGAGAGAAGGAGTATGAGTATGGTAGATTTATTGCAATATAGTTTCATGCAGAGAGCCTTAATTGCCGGGATTATTATAGGGATATTATGTCCTCTCATTGGAATTTTTGTTGTATTAAGAAGGATGTCTTTAATTGGAGATAGTTTATCACATGTAGCTTTATCGGGGGTAGCGGCAGGATTATTAGCAGGAGTTTATCCGTTAAGTACAGCTTTATTGTTTTCTGTATCGGCAGCTCTGGCTATAGAGAAGCTGAGAAAAAGTTATGAGGATTTTGCAGAATTGGCGATAGCGATTATATTGTCTTCAGGAATAAGTATTGCAGTTGTTTTAATTAGCTTCGCAAAATCGCTTAATGTAGACTTGATGAGTTATCTATTTGGCAGTATTATAACTGTTAGTAAAACAGATGTATATATGATAATAGGATTAGGATTAGTTATAGTTATATTTGTAAAACTATTTTATAAAGAACTTTTCTTTATAACCTTTGATGAAGAAGCAGCAAAAATTGCTGGAGTTCCAGTGAAAATAATTAATTTCCTTTTTATTGTTTTAGTTGCTATGACAATAACAGTTTCAATGAGAATAGTTGGAATATTGTTAGTATCTTCTATGATGGTTATGCCAGTAGCAACAAGTCTTCAAATAGCTAGAAGTTTTAAACAGGCTACTTTTTTTTCTATAATGTTTGCAGAAATATCAGTTGTGTTTGGGATTTTTATTTCATATTATCTTGAAATAGCTCCAGGCGGGACTATTGTGTTGTTTTCTGTATTAATGCTAATTTTAACTATTATATTGAAAAATTTAATTCTAAAAATAAAGCTAAAGAAAACTTTAAGTAAATAATTGAAATAGGGTAGTTTATTAACTACCCTTATTTTTTTTACATTTATCACAGTATCCATATAGTTCAAATTTATGATCTGTTAGAGTAAAATTTTTCTTATTTACCTCTGATAAAATCTTATCTAATGGACAAAAATCTATAAATTCTGTCTTGCCACATTTTTTGCAAATGATGTGATGATGGTGTGAATCATTTTGTACTAGCTCGAATATAGATGTATTATTTTTTATATTAGTTCTATGGATTATATTGAGATTAGTAAGAATTTCTAAGTTACGATAAATTGTAGAAAAATTAGTTTGAGGACATTTTTCCTTAGATTTTAAGAAAATTTCTTCTGCTGTTAAAAAATTATCTTTATTTTCGAATAAAACTTCTATAATTGCTCTTCTCTGATTAGTTAGCTTTAAACCTTTTTCTTTTAATTTTCTTTCTATTGATTCTATTGTAATCATATGATTCAACTCCCATAGATTATCCTGTTAAGAATATTTTATAATAATTTAGGCCAAATTGTAACCCTAAGAGATAGAAACTTGTGTTCTTATGGTATAATAGAATAAATATGACATTTTTTTAGCAATTAAATGTGTAAAATTATTACATAAGGAGTGGGGCTTATGTTGAAAGAAGGTTTAAAGCAAGATGAAAAAATAGAAATCTACCAAAGATTGTCTTATGATATATTAGATGGGATGATTGATTGGGTTAGAGTTATTGATGTAAACGGAATAATAATATATGCTAATAAGCCTATGAAAGAAGCATTAGGAGAAGAAATTGTCGGTAGCAGATGTTATACAGCATTAAAAAAATCTTGTCATTGTAGGAAGTGTATTACGCAGACAACAATAAGGACTGGTGAAATATTAGAGAAGGAAGAAATTATAGATGATAGAATTTTTGCTGTAAAAAGTTCTCCTGTTCGAGATAATCAAGGTAATATTTATGCAGCGGTTGAAGTTTTTAGAGATGTTACAAAAGAAAGAAAACTTGAGTATGAGCTCATTGAAAAAAATGAAAAAATGCGTAGTGAATTAACGTTTGCACGTAAATTACAAGAGAAAATATTACCTAAGAAAGGCAGATATGGGAATTTATTTATAGACTACATATACAATCCTTCAGAAATGTTAAGTGGTGATATGTTTGATATATTCAATATTGATGATAATAATATTGGTGTATATATTAGTGATGTTGTTGGACATGGAGTATCTGCTTCTATGATAACTATGTTTGTTAAACAAAGTATGAGGGATATAAAAGACTATATGTTAAGTCCGCGAGAAACACTAATAAAGCTTCATAAGGGATTTCTTGAACTTGGGTTGGATGATGATAAATACTTTACTATATTTTATGGGGTTATAAATACAAAAGAGAATACTTTTACTTTTGTAAATGGTGGGCATAATTGTAGTCCTATTTTAATAAGAGACAATAAAGTAAAATTATTAGAGGCAAAAGGATATCCGATAACATATCTTTTTGATAAAGTGGATTATGATGAACACAAAATAAAACTTATTAAAGAAGATAAATTAATATTTTATACAGATGGAATTGTTGAAGCTATAAATGAAAAAGGTGAACAATTTGGAATAGATAGATTGTTAAATATGATGAAGTATGAAGGCGATCAGTTGATGGGATATATAGAAGATGAGATAGATGATTTTAGGCAAAGTGTTAAGCAAGATGATTTTGCTGTTTTAATGATGAGGGTTTTGGAATAATATGAATATATTTTTACACACTTTTTCCACAATTATAATATTTTTATTCCAAAGTCTCCTCTTATAATAAAAGTGTAAAGAGAAAAAATTAAGGGAGGAGAGATGAATATGAAAAAACTTTTAACTTTCTTATTAGTAGGCGTGATGCTTTTTACAGTTGCAGGAGGAGTTTTTGCAGAAGGTCCAAATGGTTCTGCGAAAGATTTTTCAGAAAAACCATTTAAATTAAATGAAAGACCACTTAAGATTAGAGAAAGAGAGAATCTAAGATTTGAAGCGATGAAAGAATTTAAGGATGAATTACACAAGATAAATGAACTTAGAATAGAAAGACTTAGTTTAAGAATGCAAATAATAGAAAAACATGATACTATATTAGACTTATATATTGAAGCTAGAGAAAATGGAAATATCGAGGCTTTAAAAGAGGCTAGAGAAGTGAGAAAACAAATTAGAGAAATAGACAAGGAGATTAAGGAGTTATTAAAACAAATAAGAATTGAAAGAAAAGCATTTAGAGAAGATGTGAAAAATAAGGACTTCGATTCAGCAAGAGAACATATTAATAAAGTTATAGAATTAAAGACAAATGTAAATGATAAGATTTCTAAAAAAATTGGATTATTAGATGAAATAATTGATATTCTTTCATAAAGAGATAGGTTTATCCTATCTCTTTTGTTGTATGTTATAATCTATTTGAGGAGGTGGATTATGCGGCATATTTTTGTTGTTGATGATGAAAAAAATATTAGAGATCTTATAAAGAAATATCTTCAGAAAGAAGGTTATAAAGTTACTTTATTTGAGGATGGAGCAAATCTTTTAAAAGAGATTGATAGATTAAAGCCTGATTTAATAGTGCTAGATATTATGATGCCAGGTATTGATGGATTAGAATTGTGTAAAGAGATTAGAAAAAATAACGATATTCCTATAATATTTGTTTCGGCAAAAGATGAAGAAGTCGATAGAATAATAGGTTTAGAACTTGGAGGAGATGATTACTTATCTAAGCCATTTAGTCCTAGAGAGTTAGTTGTAAGGATTAAAAATATTTTAAGGAGAATAGAAAAAGCTAAAAATGCTAATGCTACTATAATTGAAATTAAAGATATTAGAATATATACAGACAGAAGATTTGTTGAAGTAAATGGTAAAGAGCTTAAACTTACTACAAAAGAATATGATTTATTTGAATATCTTGCAAAAAATAAAAATAGACCTTTTACTAGAGACGAGCTTATTGATAAAATATGGGGGTACAATTATATACCAGATACGAGAATGATAGACGATTTGGTTAAAAGAATTAGAAAAAAACTCAAAGAGGTAAATTCAAAGTTAGAGATAACAACTATTTGGGGTTATGGATATAGAATGGATGGTTAATATGAAAAAAATAGGAAATAAAATTATATTATCATATTTTTTGATATTACTTATAGCTTTTTTAGTTACTAGTATAACTTTTAATTATTTATCTAAAAAATATTTGATAAGAGAAACTCGAGCACAGTTAAGAGATGAGGGACAAAAAATTGCAGAAATATTAAGGAATGTAAATCTTCAAGAAGGTAATTTAAAGGATATTATTTTAAGTAGAAGACAATTAAGGCTTGCTGGTAGGTTTATAGATTCTGAAGTATTAGTAATTAATAGAGAAGGTAAAATAGTATATAGGGATTTTAAAAACTTAAATCAAAATGTATTATATAAATTATTAAAGTTTAAACAATCGACTTTAAATGGTTATATAGTTGAGAGGGTTGTAATAAAAGATAAAAATCAACGTATTAATGGTTATGTTTTTTTATTTACTAGAATAAAGAATATACATGCATTAAATAGATTAATAAGACAAACTCAAAGTTTAAGTTTTATTATAGCTTCGATAATAGCACTATTTATTGGTATGATTTTTCAAAAAAATATTTCAAAACCTATTAAGATGCTAAAGGATAAAATGACAAATTTTTCGATTAACAACTTTCATGAATATCCAGATATTAACACAGGAGATGAAATAGAGGAATTAGATAAAAGTTTCAAAGAAATGGCAGAAAGAATAAAAAGATATAGTAAGCAGCAGAAAAGATTTTTACAAAATACTTCACACGAACTTAAAACTCCATTAATGTCGATTCAAGGATATGCAGAAGCTATAAAAGATGGAGTTGTAGAAGGTAAAGAATTAGAAGAAAGTCTCGATATAATTATAGAAGAGAGCCAGAGGCTTAAAAAAACAGTTGATGAAATAATATATTTAGCTAAGATTGAAAATGTAGAAGAAAACTTTAATTTCGAAGAAGCTGATTTATCAAAAGTTATATTTAAATCAATAAAAACTATTAAATCTTTGGCAGATGAGAAAAATATAAATATAGATGTGCAAATAGAAAAAGATTGTATTGTTAAAATAGATTCAGAAAAAATACTAAGGGCATTAGTTAACATTTTAGGAAATTGCGTAAGATATGCTGAAAGCAAAATAAGTATTAATGCAAGTTGTAAAGGTAAAAAAATAGAAATAATTATTAAAGATGATGGAAAAGGATTTAAAGATGGAGAGGAAAATAGAGTATTTGAAAGATTCTATAAAGGAGAAAAAGGAAGCACAGGTATTGGATTAGCTATTACAAAAGCAATAATAGAAGGACATAATGGAAGTATTTATGCGTATAATGGAGTGCCAAAAGGAGCTGTTTTTAGGATAGAACTGCCTAAAGTTGATTGTAGTAAATATTAATGCTATACTTTTGTATAGATGTAAAGACAGATGCAAATATAATAGAAGGGGTAATATATATGGATAAACAAAGGATTATTGATGAGATCATAAAACTTAAGAGAGAGAAGGATGCTATCATATTAGCTCATAATTATCAGATACCAGAGATACAGGAAATTGCAGATGTTGTCGGAGATTCTTTAGCATTAAGTAAAGCTGCAAGTAATGTTGATAATAAAATAATTGTCTTCTGTGGAGTACATTTTATGGCTGAAAGTGCAAAAATACTTTCTCCAGATAAAAAAGTACTATTGCCAGCAAAAGATGCTGGGTGTCCTATGGCAGATATGGTAACAGCAGAAAAGTTAAGAGAATATAAAGAAAAAAATCCAGATACTTATGTTGTTTGTTATGTAAATTCTTCTGCAGCTGTTAAAGCTGAAAGTGACATATGTTGTACTTCATCAAACGCTTTAAAAGTTGTAAGCAGCATAGAAGCAGAAAAAATATTATTTGTGCCTGATAGAAATTTGGGCAATTATATAAAGAGTAAAGTTAAAGATAAACAAATTGATTTATGGCCTGGATTTTGCATAACTCATCATAGAGTTAAAGAAATTGAAGTAGTAAAAGCTAAAGAGGCGCATCCTGACGCTTTAGTTTTAGTTCATCCAGAATGTAACGAAGATGTTGTTAAAATGGCAGATTTTGTTGGAAGTACTTCACAGATTATTGATTTTGCTACAAAGTCCAGTAGTAAGAAATTTATTATAGGAACAGAAATGGGAATATTACATCAACTTAGAAAAAATAATCCTGATAAGAAATTCTATCTTCTATCACCTGGGCTTATATGTTCTAACATGAAAAAGACAGGATTAAATGATGTATTGAATGCACTTAAGTATGAAAAGTTCGAAATTACTGTTCCCGAAGATATAAGAGTAAAGGCGCTCACATCCTTACAAAGGATGATGGATATAAAATAAGTAGAGGTGAAACTTTGTGGGGTTTAAAAATACTGCTGATGTTATTATAATAGGCTCGGGTTTAGCTGGGGTTTATACTGCTCTTAATCTGGATAGCAGATTAAATGTTAAGATATTGTCAAAAGGAGAGATATTTGATAATAATTCTTCACTTGCTCAGGGAGGTATTGCAGCAAGTTTAGAAACAGATGATTTAGAAGAGCATATTAGAGATACTTTAAAGGCAGGTTCAAATGTAAATAATACAGATAAATTAAAGATAATGGTATATGAAGCTAAAGAGAATATAGATAAACTTTTAGAATTTGGAGTTCCCTTTGACAGAGATAGCTATGGAAGGTTAAAAACTACATTAGAAGGTGGACATAGTAGAGCTAGGATACTTCATGCAGGTGGAGATGCAACAGGAAAAGAAATAATGAAAGCTCTGTATAAAGAAGTAGTTAATAGAGATAATATAGAAATTTTAGAAAATACAATGGCTGTTGAGCTAATTAAAAAAGATGATAGGTGTATAGGTGTAAAGATTATTAAAGATAATAAATTAATTAGTGTTTTTTCTAAGGCTGTAGTTATAGCAACAGGTGGGATTGGAGCTTTATACAAAAATAGTACTAATTCCCCTTTAGCTACAGGGGATGGAATAGCAATGGCATATAGAGCAGGTTGTATGCTTGATAATATGGAATTTATCCAGTTCCATCCTACAGCACTTTATTCGGAAGGTGAAGGTAAAAAATTTTTGATATCAGAGGCTGTAAGAGGTGAAGGAGCGTATTTAAGAAATAAGTTTGGAGAAAGATTTATGCTTAAGATCCATCCTAATGGAGAATTAGCCCCTAGAGATATTGTTGCGCAGAGTATATACAAAGAACTAATTAAAACAGATAGTGAATTTGTATATTTAGATATAACACATAAAGATAGAGATTTTCTTATTAAAAGATTCCCTACAATTTTCAACAAATGTTTAGAATATGGGTTAGATATGTCAAAAGACTTAATACCAGTTGTTCCTGTAGAACACTATTTTATTGGAGGTATAAAAGTTAATGATGATGGAATGACTAATGTAGAGAATTTGTACGCTTGTGGAGAGTGTACTAATACGGGTGTACATGGAGCAAACAGATTAGCTAGCAACTCTTTACTTGAATGTGTTGTGTTTGGTAGACGAATAGCCAATTCTATTAATAATAATATAGAGAATATTTCATTAACGATTTTAGATAGAGATGATATTCAAATAGAAGAAGCAGACGAGTCTTCTTTCAAGCCTATTAGAGATAAAATAAAATATACAATGGACAAACATGTAGGAATAGTACGTACAGCATCAGGGTTATTAAAAGCTAGAGAAATAATAGATGATATATATGAAATGTTGAAAAATAAATATAGATATAATAAAGAATATATTGAAGTCTTAAATATGGCTATTGTATCAAAGAGTATTATAGAAAGCTGCATTAAAAGGGAAAAGAGTTTAGGATGTCATTATAGAATAAATTAATAATGATGAGGTGTTAAAATGCTAGTGCTTCAAATAGAAGATATAATTAAAAATGCTTTGTTAGAAGATATGAATAATGGGGATATTACAACTGACAATTTAATAGGACAAGATGATATTTCAGAAGCTGAAATAATTGCTAAAGAAGATGGAATATTAGCTGGAATAGAAATAGCTGAGATTACTTTTAAACTGCTCGACAAAGATATACAATTTCATAGGTTAAAGGAAGACGGACAGTTTTTAAGGAAAGGTGATGTTATAGCTAAGATAAAAGGTAAAACTAGAGCTATTTTATCTGGTGAGAGAACAGCTTTGAATTTTCTTCAGAGATTATCAGGAATTGCAACTAAGACTAGAAAGTTTGTAGATAAGGTAGAGAAATATAATGTTAGGGTAGCTGATACAAGAAAGACTACACCAGGTATTAGAGTTTTAGAAAAATATGCTGTAAGATTAGGTGGAGGAGCAAACCACAGATATAATCTATCAGATGCTGTTATGATAAAAGATAATCATATAAGAGCTGTTGGGAGTATAGAAAGTGCAATTAAATTAATAAGAGAAAAAGTTTCACATACTGTTAAGATAGAGGTTGAAGTTGAAACTATTGAAGAGTTCAAACAAGCTCTAAAGGCAGGAGCCGATATTATAATGCTTGATAATATGAGTATTGAGGATATGAAAGAAGCTGTGAGTATAAATAATAAAAAAGCTATATTAGAAGCATCTGGTAATGTTAATATAGATAATATTGAGGAAGTTGCTAAAACGGGGGTAGATGTAATCTCTGTTGGAGCATTAACTCATTCGGTTAAAGCACTAGATATCAGCTTGAATATTAAATAAGAAGATTAATAGGGGGATTTTAAATCCCTCTATTTTTTTAATAAATATATTTGATTTGAATGTTATATAATAGTAAAATATAACTATTGGGTATAAATTATCAGGGAGGGGAAGTAAATGAATACTATTACATTAGATTATTCTAATGCGCTTATAAAAGAACATGAATTAGAATATATGAAAGCTCAAATTTCTTTTGCTCATAAAATGCTTCATGAAAAGAGTGGCCCAGGTAATGATTTTTTAGGTTGGGTAGATTATCCTATTAATTATGATAAAGATGAGTTTGAAAGAATAAAATTAGCTGCTGAAAGAATAAAAGAAAATTCAGATGTTTTTATAGTAGTAGGTATTGGTGGTTCTTATTTAGGAGCAAGAGCTGCAATAGAAGCTCTAGGTCATACATTTTATAATATACTTCCTAAAGATAAAAGAAAAACACCTGAAATTTATTTTGTAGGAAATAATATTAGTGGTACATATTTAAGGCATTTATTAGACGTTATACAAGATAAAGATATAAGTATAAATGTAATATCAAAATCTGGAACTACAACAGAGCCAGCTATAGCATTTAGAATATTAAAAGAATATATGGAGAAAAAATATGGCAAAGAAGAAGCGAGAAAGAGGATATTTGCTACAACAGATAAAGTTAAGGGAGCATTAAGAAAGTTAGCTGAAGAAGAGGGCTATGAAACTTTTGTAATACCTGATGATGTTGGAGGAAGATTTTCAATATTTACACCAGTAGGATTACTTCCAATAGCCGTTGCAGGTATAGATATAGATAAGATTATTGAAGGTGCTAAAGCAGGTAGAGAAGAGTATATGGCAGAAGATTTAGAAAAAAATCCTTGCTATCAATATGCTGCTTTAAGAAATATACTTTATAGAAAAGGTAAAAATATAGAGATATTAGTTAGCTATGAGCCTTATCTTCACTATTTGGCAGAGTGGTGGAAACAGTTATATGGAGAAAGTGAAGGTAAAGATGGCAAGGGAATATTCCCAGCTTCAGTTGAATTCTCAACAGATTTACACTCTCTAGGACAATATATACAAGATGGTAGAAGGGATTTATTTGAAACAATTGTAAATATTATAAATCCTAAAGAAGACATAGAGATACCAGAAAATGAGAAAGATTTAGATGGACTTAATTATCTTAAAGGAAAGACTTTAGATTTTGTAAACAAAAGAGCTTTTGAAGGCACATTACTTGCACATACTGATGGAAATGTACCTAATATCGTAATAAATGTGCCTGAAATGAATGAATATTACTTTGGAAAGCTTATTTATTTCTTTGAAAAAGCATGTGGAATAAGTGGATATATATTAGGTGTTAATCCTTTTGATCAGCCAGGGGTTGAAGCATATAAGAAAAATATGTTTGCATTATTAGGTAAGCCTGGTTTTGAAGATTTAAGAGAAGAATTAATTGAAAAAATGAAAAAATAAAATTGTTTTAGACATATATTTATTTTAGTGAGGGGATAGTTTGATTGAAGTAGATATACCGTCATATAAACAATTAAAAATAAAGTATGTTATATTTGATTACAATGGTACTTTAGCTGTAGATGGTATTATAAGGTCTGAAATCAAAGAAAAGCTTAAGAGGTTGAGTGAAAAAGTAGAAGTTTATGTATTAACAGCTGATACGTATGGCAATGTAAAAGAAAATCTTAAAGATGTAAATGTTAGTCTAAAAATAATTTCTCAAGAAAATGGGCAAATTGATAAACTTAACTTTGTTAGGAAATTAGGAGCTGAATATTGTATAGCTATAGGTAATGGAAATAACGATATGCTTATGCTTAAGGAAGCTCAAATAGGGATATGTATAATAGGAGATGAAGGTTGTTTTGCAGAAACAATCAAAAATAGTGATATTATAATAAAAAATATAGATGATTGTTTAGAATTATTATTAAATCCCAATAGATTAAAAGCTACTTTGAGAGGATAGTGAATATAAATAGCGGAGGTTTTTACCTCCGCTAAAATATTTTTATTCAATAATTGTCATAACTTCCTCTAAAGGTTTTCTTGGTGGGCTTTTTAGTTCAGATTCTTCTGGTACTCCAAGTGGAGTCATTGCTGCAAGAAAATAACCTTCTTTTTTAAAACCTATATAGTCAGTTATTTCTTTACTTGCATAGTTAGGTCCAGTCATCCAGCAAGTACCATATCCCATATTAGATGCAGCTAAGAGAATATTTTCCATTGCAGCTGCGATATTCTGTATACCTGGATTTGGCAGTATAACAGCATCTAACTCTTCTTTTGATGCTCCTTTTTCTTTTAGCAGTTCAAGTCCAGTTGAAGGATATGGACCAGCATATACTAATATTACTACCGGTGCATTTCTAAAAACTGTATGATATTTAAGATATTTAGTAAAGGACTTTTTAGTATCCTCATCTTTTGCATAATTTGCAAGTTCCGCATTTTTTCTCTCGACGATTCTAGCCATCTCCTCTATCTTTTCTTTATTTTTCACAACGACAAAATGCCAGTTTTGAAGATTCTTACCTGATGGAGCATATGTGCCTGCTTTTATTATTTCTTTTATATCTTCTATAGGTACATCTATGTCTTTAAATTTTCTAACACTATGTCTTTTGTAGATAAAATCTAAATTTTTCATTTGTTATACTCCTTTCATTATTTAATGTGTGTTATTCAAAAATAGATAAGCAAGCAACAACGTCGCTTTTATTTAATATTACACAAAAAAAGATAATAATTCAATAAAATAACAAAGATAATAGATAAAACAAGACTATACTTTATAAAAGAAATGAAAAATAGAAAATTAATGAAAAAAATAATATTTTAAAAATATTTTAAAAATTTTGATAATATATATTTTATATATAAATTAATTTTAATAAATATCTAAGGGGGTGGATTTTAAATCTAAGTATTTGATTTTATTAAAAAAAGTATAAGGAGGGAATATTGTGCAAGACAGAGAAAGATGGAGTACAAGGACAGCCTTTATTTTTGCAGCTATAGGTTCAGCTGCAGGGTTGGGGAATGCATGGCGTTTTCCTTATATGGCAGCTCAAAATGGAGGAGGAGCTTTCTTAATACCTTATTTCATAGCTTTAATAACAGCAGGAATTCCTTTGATAATAACAGAGTTTGCTATAGGTCATAAGTTTCAAGCTGGTGCACCTACTGCTATTAGTAAGATTAAAAAAAGTTGGGAAAGTTTAGGTTGGTTAGCTATTACAGCAAGTTTTGTAATTATTACTTATTATAGTGTAATTATGGCTTGGGTAACTGATTATTTATGGTATTCTTTAACAACAGCATGGGCAAATGCACCAAAAGACTTTTTTTTCAGCAAAGTTTTACAAATTTCAAGTGGTCCTGGTGAATTAGGAGGATTTAGCATACCGGTAATAATAGGATTAGTATTAGCTTGGGGAGCAATTTATTGGTGTATTAGAAATGGTGTACGGTCAGTAGGTAAAGTTGTTAAATGGACTGTACCATTGCCTGTTATAATGCTTGGTATATTAGTAATAAGAGCTTTAACATTACCAGGAGCTATTGATGGTATTAATTTCTATTTAGATCCTGATTTCTCAAAATTATTAGAGCCTAAAGTTTGGGCATCTGCTTATGGTCAAGTTTTCTTTACATTAAGCTTGGCAACTGGTGTAATGATAGCTTACGCAAGTTACTTACCTAAAAAATCAGATATTACAAACAATGCCTTTATTACTGTATTTGCAAATTGCGGTATTAGTTTCTTAGCAGGTTTTGCAGTTTTTGGAACAATGGGTTATATGGCTTTCACTAAAGGAGCTTTAGTTAGTGAAGTTGCAGGAAATGGTGGAGTTGGATTAGCTTTTTGGACTTATCCGGAAGCAATAAGCTTATTGCCATTTGGTTCAGTAATATTCTCATTAGTGTTTTTTATAATGCTATTTACTTTAGGAATAGATTCAGCATTTTCACTTATTGAAAGTGTTGTTGCTGGTTTAGTTGACAAATGGGGATGGAACAAGAAAAAAGTTGTACGTTTAACATGTCTTATGGGATTTATTATAAGTCTCATTTATGCTACAAAAGGAGGATTATATTGGTTAGATATTGTAGATAAATATATTAATAATTTTGGTATAGTAGCAATAGGGTTATTTGAAGTAATTGCAATAGGTTGGTTATATAAATCATCAAAATTGAGAAGTTATTTTAATCCTATATCTGAGGTTAAGCTAGGTAAATGGTATGATGTAATGATTACTGTTATAACTCCAATAGTTCTTGGTGGAATATTAATTTGGAATATAGTACAAGAAATAATTGATGCTGTTAATGGAAAATTTTATGGAGGATATCCACTCTGGTCTATTATAGTAGGCGGTTGGTTAATGTTAGCAGTTGTTATTATAGTATCTATAGTATTAGGTAAAACTAAGAGTCAATATAATTCGGATGTAAAAATAATGCAAGAAGAGTAGTAGCAGAAAAATAATATTTAACCTTTTGAGGGGGTCGGTAAAGATGACCATTGGAGCATGGATTATGCTTATAATAGGGATATTATTTTTGTATGGAGGACTTTTCTGGTCTGTGTCAATTGCAAAGAAAAATAAAAATTAATAAATTATTTATGAAAATTAAGTTATAATACTGAAGTGTTGGCTAACAGTTGTCGACTATCAACTGTTAGCCTTTTTAATGTAGTTAGTTTAACGAGTTTATAAATATTTTATCATTCGCTATATTAAAAAAATGTAATATATGAAGGAATGTTTATATATCTAAAGAATATATTATATAATGTTTATAATATTTAGAAAATTTGAGGCTTATTAAAAAGGAGGAACGTACTATGATGGGATTTACTATAATTAATACTACTATTATGCTTATTTTTTTTGGTATTTGGATATATTGTTTTGTTTTGTTTATTAGACTAGCTCATAGAGGTATTAAGGCACTTGATATTTATATTAAAAAGAATGAAGATATACATTAATCTTATTATCTTTTTTCCATAAATTCATCGAAATATAATACCTCAATTATATTTGACCAATTTAATACGGAACCTACAAAGTCTCTTATATCTAAGCCTGGCATTTCATATAGATTTTCATCACCAACAGTTCCAGTGGCATCTTCAATAAATGTAACTTTATAGCCTCTATCAAAACCAGCTATTGCAGTGAACATACAACAATACTCAGTTATTTTTTTATTTCATCTGTAAAATCTTTTTGTTTTATTAAACCATATTGTGTATCAATAACTAATAGTGCTTTCATATTTGTATACCTCCAATCAAATTAGTTGATTCGACTTTATTAATTTTTTATATTATATTTTCATCTTAATCACTTCCTTTTATATTACTTATAACATTTATGTAATATCTAGATATTCGATACAAAATAAAAAAAATCCTTTAAAAACACCTTCTTCTATAGAAGGAGTTTTCTAAAAAATATAAATAACAAGGGGGAGTTTTAATTGGCAGATCAAAGAATTGTAAAACTTGCAAAACTTTTAGTTAATTATTCATTAAGAATTAAAAAAGGAGACTATTTATTGATTACAGGGTATGATATAGCCTATCCATTGATAAAAGAAGTGTATAGAGAGGCTATAAGAAAAGGTGCTCATGTAGAGACACACGTATCACTTCCGGGTTTAAATGAAATATTTTTGAAAGAAGCTAGTGATGAACAATTGGAATTTGTAAGTCCAATGCAGAAGTTTGCAGTAGAGAATTTTGATGCTGTGTTATCAATTTGGGGAGAATACAATGAAAAGGCCTTATCCAATATTGATTCAGAGAGAATACAAAAGAGGATGACGGCAGCTAGAGAAATTAATATTAAATTTATAAATAGAGCGAGTGAAGATTTAAAGTGGTGTGGAACACAGTTTCCTACACATGCAAGTGCACAAGAAGCTAACATGAGTTTAGAGGAATATGAAGATTTTGTTTATGGAGCAGGACTTTTGGACAAAGATGATCCTATAAAAGAGTGGATAGAAATTTCTAAAAAGCAGGAAAGGATCTGTGAATATTTAAATTCTAAAAAGACATTACATATTATATCAAAAGATACTGATTTAAAAATGAGTATTGAGGGGAGAAAATGGATAAATTGTGATGGTAAAGAGAATTTCCCAGACGGAGAAGTTTTCACAACTCCAATTGAAAATACAGTTGAAGGTTATATAAGATTTAGCTATCCTGGAATTTTTATGGGTAAAGAAATTGAAGATATCAGATTAGAATTTAAAGAAGGAAAAGTGGTTAAGGCGACTGCGGCTAAAGGTGAAGATTTGCTTCATGCCTTACTAGATACAGATGAAGGAGCAAGATATTTAGGAGAAATTGCGATAGGTACAAATTATGGAATACAAAAATTTACAAAGAATATGCTATTTGATGAGAAAATGGGAGGAACGGTACATGCTGCAATAGGTGCAGCTCCTAAGGAGACAGGTGGAAATAATGAATCTGGAATTCATTGGGATATGTTATGCGATATGAAAAACGGAGGCAGAATTTACGCTGATGGAGAACTGTTTTATAAGGACGGTAAATTTTTAATAGATTAATTCAGATTAAAAGGTCTATACTTTGTATAAGTATGGACCTTTTTTAGTTAGTTATTATTTTAATTTTCTTGAAATTGATTTATTAAAAAAACTGCAGGGTATAATAAATGATAATTCTAAAGTAAAAACAGAAATATTGGGAGGTATAGTTATGTATGATGTAATAATTATTGGAAAAGGACCAGCAGGATTATCAGCTTCGCTTTATACAGGTAGAGGAAATTTAAAGACACTTGTTATAGGTAAAGAAAGTGAAGCATTGAAAAATGCATATATTGAAAATTATTGTTGTAGTGAACCTGAAAAGGGTGAAAAGCTAATAGAAAGAGGAATAAAACAAGCGTTAGAGGTAGGAGTTGAGATAAAGGATGAAGAAGTAGTTGATATAAAGAAAAATGGGATATTTACTGTAACAACTACTGAAGGACAATATGAAGGGAAGGCAGTGATAATAGCGACTGGAAAGCCTAGAGTAAAAGTAAAAATTGATAATATAGAAAAATTTGAAGGTAGAGGTGTTCATTACTGTGTAGCTTGTGATGGTTTCTTTTATCAAGGGGCTAAAGTAGGAATACTTGGATTTAAAGATTATGCATTTCATGAGGTTATGGAAATGGCGACTATAACAGATGATATAACAATATATACAAATGGAAATGAGTTGGAAATGAAAGAAGAAAATATTAAAACTATAAAAGAAAAGGGCTATAAAATAAACTATAAAAAAATCAAATCTTTAGAAGGAGAAAATTTATTAGAAAAGATAATATTTGAGGATGGTACTGAAGAAAATATTAATGGACTATTTGTCGCATATGGTTCAGCATCTTCTATTGACTTTGCAAAAAAATTAGGTGTTGTTATAAAAAATAACAGTATAGAAGTAGATGAAAATCAAAAAACTAATATTGATGGATTATTTGCTGCAGGAGATTGTACTGGAGGAATAACGCAAGTTGCCACTGCGGTAGGACAAGGAGCTGTAGCAGGTTTAAATGCTAAGGCATATGTTCAAAAAAATTTTTAAAAAAATTGTATAAAGCCACTTTTAGTGGCTTTTTTTTGTAATTTGGAGCTTAAAAAGGGGCTTTACTTTTTTACACATCTATGATACCATATAGGGGTATAAATATAGCATATGCCAATAATAATTGGAGGAGATGATATGATGAAAGTGCTGAACCTTATTAAATCTAAGCTTCCATATTTTATACTTGTGATGATGATTTTAGGGCTTATAAATGGTTATGTAAATGATGTAGGATGTTTAAAAAAATTAGTTACACCAACATTATTTTTAATGATATATCCTATGATGATAAATTTAAAGGTAACAGATTTATTTAGTGGCTTTAAAAATCCAAAACCTTTACTATTGAGTATAGTAATTAATTTTTTAATATCACCAGTTATGGCATTTGGTTTAAGTAAAATTTTCTTTAAGAATAGCCCGATGCTGATGGTAGGATTGATTTTAATCAGTCTTATACCTACGAGTGGTATGACAGCTTCATGGACAGGACTAGCTAATGGGAATATGAAAACGGCTCTTGTAATGATTTCAGGGAATCTATTATTATCTATATTGGTGATTCCTTTATATATGAAATTATTTTTAGGAGAAGTTGTAACTATTAATACCATATCAATCATTAATAGTCTGTTAAAAGTAGTTGTCATACCTTTAATATTAGGAGATTTAACAAGAAGATTAATTATCAAAATATCAGGAGAAAAGAAATACAAGGAATTAAAACCTAATTTCGGATCAATAAGTTCATTGGGAGTATTGTTTATTGTATTTATAGCTATGTCGTTGAAAAGTAAGACTATAATTAATAAAAGTGAGCTAGTTCTTTACTCTTTAATACCATTAGTGATATATTATGCTGCATTGCTTTTAATTAGCCATGTAGTTGGTGAAAAAATACTAGATAAAGAGAATAGAATCTCTCTAGTATATGGTACAACTATGCGTAATCTTACAATAGCATTAGGGTTAAGTTTAGCGGCTTTCGGAGGTAGTTTGGCAGTATTTTTAATTGCAATTGGTTATATAATTCAAGTGCCATTAGCTGCTTTTTATATGCAATTAGTAAAAAAACAGGCTCTCGATTAGAGGTCTATGCTTTTTATAGTATAGACCTTTTTTGTTAATTATTATAAAATGGAGATGAAAAATAGACTTATAAAATGATGATTTTAATTATAATATAGAGATATTTAAAGATAAGGGACATAAAATATATAATGAAATTTAGTTAAAAATATAGTAGTGGGAAATATTTAATTAAATGTTTAAAAGGTGAGTGATAAAATGCCTGATATATGTGCTCATTTGTTATGTGGACATGATGTTATTAACTCTTTAGAAAGTCAAAATTGGAAAAGAGTACTGAATGAAAGAATAAAAATATTCAATTTAGGATGTCAAGGCCCTGATATATTTTTTTATAATGATTTTTGGCCTTGGAGGAAGAAAAAGAGAGGGCCTGAAATTGGAATAATGATGCATTTGAAAAAAACAGGAGATTTTTTCATTGAAAGTTTTAAGTATCTTAAAAAAAGAGTAAATGACTATAATGATTATTTGACACTTTTTACTTATCTATCAGGGTTTATTTGCCATTTTGCATTGGATAGAAATGCGCATCCTTTTATCCATTACCAGTCAGGAGTACATGATAAAAACAAACCAGAGACATTTAAGTATAGTATATATCATAAAAAACTAGAGCTTATTATAGATACTATATTGCTAAAGGAGAGAAAAAATTTATATACGTATAAATACCCGGTGCATAGGGAAGTTTATTTACAAAAGGTACCAAAAATTTTAATAAACTTTTATAAATATATTTTGAAAAAACTATATAAACCTAAAATAGAAATTGATTTTATTGAAGATTCTTTTAAAGATTTTGCAAAAGCATTTAAAATAATACATGACCCTTATGGATTTAAAAAGGTTTTGCTTAATATAATAGATTTGTTAACTGATAAATCGATTGAATACAGCAGCCTTATTTATCCTAGGTACATAGATGAGAAAAAAGATTATCTAAATAGAAAGCACAATCTATGGAATCATCCTTGTGCAAAAGAAGAAATTCATTATGAAAGCTTTGATGATATATATAAAAAAGCTATAGAAGAGAGTAAACAAATGATAGAAGGTGCTATTAGATATATAGACGGACAGATAAAAGAAGAAGAATTAAAAGACTTTTTTCCAAATATATCTTATTCTACTGGTAAGCATGTTGATGAAGACTGCAAGCTCATTTACTATGACCCTATCTTTGATAGATAGGGTTATATAATTTTTTGAAAACATATGAAAATAACGCTCATGCAAAAAAATTTAGAAAAAACTAAAGGCTCAAATTTTTAGAAAATCCTAACGCACCTAATCAAGACGTCCTGTCTTGTAGGATGCTGGCTTAACATCCTGTTAAGCCTACGGATTTTCTTCAAAATTTTCACCTAGTTTTTTAACTAAATTTTTTTAAGCATTTGCTTTTATTTTCACTATTTAAAATGATAGATTTGTTTTTAGCTTATATTGACCCTATCTTTGATAGATAGGGTCATAATTATTGCCAAAAAAAATAATATTATGTTATAATAATATCATATATTAGTACCAGATACTAAAATCAGCCAATAAAATCGGGAGGTAATTATATGAATATTAAGGATATAAAGGAGTTAATATTGACAATAGATAAAACTAGTATAAATAGAGTGGATATTGAAACCGGAGATATTAAAGTTAGCATAAGTAAATCGAATGACGTTGTTTTAAATAGCGAGAATTTAGCCAGTGAAGTTAAATTAGAAGAGACTAAAAAAGAATCATTAATAAGCGAGAAAATAATTGATGATGAGAATATATTTATTGTTAAATCACCTATTGTAGGTACCTTCTATACATCACCAAGTCCAGGGGCTGAACCTTTTGTGAAAGTAGGAGATAAAGTTAATGAAGGGCAAACTTTGTGTATTATAGAAGCTATGAAGATAATGAATGAGATTACGAGTGAAGTATCAGGAGAAATTGTTGAAATACTAGTTGAAAATGAGGAAGTAGTCGAGTATGGCCAGCCTTTGATGAAGATTAGGAGGTAAGGTTATGTTTAAAAAAGTATTAGTATCGAACAGAGGCGAAATAGCAGTTAGAATTATAAGGGCTTGTAAGGAAATGGGGATAAAAACTGTTGCTGTGTATTCAGAAATGGATAAAGATTGTTTGCATGTTCATTTAGCTGATGAAGCTATATGTATAGGGCCAGCATCGTCGGCAAAAAGTTATTTAAATATACAAAATATAATTAGTGCAGCTCTATGTGTGGGGGCAGATGCAATTCATCCTGGATACGGCTTTTTATCCGAAAATTTCAAATTCGCATCAGTTTGTAAAGAACATGGTATTAAATTTATAGGACCTTATCCTGAACATATAATAAAAATGGGGGATAAGGCTGAAGCAAGAAGGACTATGATTAATGCTAAAGTTCCAGTTGTTCCTGGTTCTGAAGGCTCTGTAAAAGGATTAGATGAAGCTAAAGATGTTGCAAAAAAAATAGGGTTTCCTGTAATGATAAAAGCAGCTAGTGGCGGCGGCGGTAGAGGTATGAGGATAGTGCGTAGTGAAGAGGAATTTGAGAAGAATTTTATTATGGCACAAAGAGAGGCATTATCTGCATTTAATGATGGTTCTATGTATATAGAAAAGTTTATTGAAAATCCTAGGCATATAGAATTTCAGATATTAGCTGATGAATATGGAAATATTATTCATTTAGGAGATAGAGATTGTTCTCTGCAGCGAAGAAATCAGAAGGTGCTTGAAGAAGCTCCAAGTGCAGTAGTTGATGAAGAGTTGAGAAATAGAATGGGTGAAGCTGCAATAAAAGCTGCTAAGGCTGTGGGTTATGTTAATGCTGGTACTGTGGAATTTTTGTTGGATAAAGACAAAAATTTTTATTTTATTGAGATGAATACGAGGATACAAGTAGAGCATCCTGTAACAGAAGCAGTAACGGGTATAGATTTAATAAAAGAGCAGATTAAAATAGCAGCAGGAGAAAAGTTAAGTATATCACAACAAGATGTGATTATAAAAGGGCATGCTATTGAATGTAGAATAAATGCGGAAGATGTTAAAGAGAACTTCAGACCTTCACCAGGTTTGGTAGAGGTTTATCATACAGCGGGTGGATATGGTGTTAGAGTAGATAGCCATTTATATAGCGGATATATGATACCACCGACATATGATTCTATGATTGCGAAAATAATCGTTTGGGGAGAGAATAGATTAGAAGCGATTAACAGAATGAAAAGAGCTTTAGAGGAAACAGTGATTGAAGGGGTTAGCACTAATATAGATTTTCATTTGGATATCTTAAATAACGAAAGATTTATCAAAAATGAAATTGATACTTCGTTTGTAAATGAGGTTATTCTAGAAAAATATGCTGAGAGGTGAAAAAAATGATAAAAGACCTCTTTCATAAAAGAAAGTATGCAACTATAACTTTATATAAAGAGGAAAAGGAAGTCAAAAAGCCAATAGATGATAAGTCTAAAATGGTAAAAGAGAAAACTGTGATAAATGATGATAAGCATATTACATGCAAAAAGTGTGGAGAAGTACTTTTTATAGATAAAGTAAAGAAAAATTTAATGGTTTGTACTAAATGCGATTATCATTTTAGAATAGGCTCAACAGAGAGGATAAATATAATTTTTGATAATGGAAGTTTTAATGAATATGATAAAGAATTAAAACCAGCAAACCCTTTAAATTTTCCAGAGTATGAAAAAAAGATAGAAGATTATAGAGTAAAGACAGGGCTTGATGAAGCTGTAGTAACGGGTGAAGGGAAAATTAAAGGGCATGGGTGCATTGCATGTATTATGGAGCCTAATTTTATGATGGGAAGTATGGGCTCTGTTGTAGGAGAAAAAATAACTAGAGCGATAGAAAGGGCAATAGAGAAAAAAATGCCTTTAATTATATTTTCTGCATCTGGAGGAGCTAGGATGCAAGAAGGTATATTGTCTCTTATGCAGATGGCAAAAACTTCTGCTGCATTAGGAAGGCTTTCAGAAGAAGGACTTTTATATATATCGGTTCTTACAGATCCAACTACAGGTGGAGTTACAGCAAGTTTTGCTATGTTAGGAGATATTATAATATCTGAACCAGGAGCTCTTATCGGTTTTGCAGGGCCTAGAGTAATTGAACAAACTATAAGGCAGAAACTTCCTGAAGGCTTTCAAAGAGCTGAGTTCTTAAAAGATAAAGGTTTTGTAGACAAGATAGTCCATAGAAAAAATCTAAGAGATGTATTGGCAGATATATTGTATATACACTCTTTAAGAGGTGAGTCAGATGTTTAATCATTTAGAATTTGAACAGCCTTTAATAGAATTAGAAAATAAAGTCAAGGAATTAGAAAAATTTAGTAAAGAGCATAATGTAGACTTATCAAAGGAAATAGATATATTGAAAATTAAATTAGATACAATGAGAAAACAAGTATATGAGGATTTAACACCATGGCAAAAAGTAAAGATTGCAAGACTTCCAGAAAGGCCTACATCTATTGACTATATAAAAAAGATAATTCCTAATTTTATTGAATTTCACGGGGATAGACTCTATGGAGATGACAAAGCGATAATTGGTGGAATAGGTACAATAGAAGGTATTCCTGTAACTGTAATTGGGCATCAAAAAGGTAAAGATTTAAAAGAAAATATAGAAAGAAATTTTGGGATGCCTCATCCAGAAGGATATAGAAAGGCATTGAGACTTATGAAACAAGCTGAAAAATTTAATAGACCAATTATAACTTTTATTGATACACCTGGTGCATATTGTGGCATAGGAGCAGAGGAAAGAGGACAAGGAGAGGCTATTGCAACAAATCTTATTGAAATGAGCAAGTTAAAGGTGCCTATAATTATTATTGTAATTGGAGAAGGTGGAAGTGGTGGAGCTTTAGCTTTAGGAGTAGGCGATAGAGTTTGTATGCTAGAACATTCCGTTTATTCTGTTATATCACCAGAAGGGCTTGCAAGTATATTATGGAAAGATGCAAGTTTAGCTCAAAAAGCTGCAAATATTATGAAATTAACTTCCAAAGATTTACTAGAGTTTGGAGTTATAGATAAAATAATTGAGGAACCTTTGGGTGGAGCTCATAAGGATATGGATTTTGTAGCAGAAAAAATAAAAGAATATATATTAAGTGAAATTCCTAAATTGATGAAATTAGATAAAAAAGATTTACTTGATTTAAGGTATGATAAAATTAGGAAAATAGGAATTTGGCGGTAAAACCATTCTGCAATCAGAATGGTTTCTTTTATTATAAAAAAGTTATTAAAATTTAGTAAAAGACTTTTTAATAAAAGAGGATTGTTTGAATTTTTAAAGAATTATGAAATATATATTATTTAAAGAGATGGAGTAATTTTGATATATTTTTTGTAATAGAATAAGTGATAAAGTATGTTAAAAGATAAGGAGGTGATAGTATGGAGTATGAAAACCTTTTACTAAAAAAAGAGGGTAATATATGTATATTAACTATCAACAGACCTAAAGCTTTGAATGCTTTAAATTCTGAAGTTTTAGAAGAACTAAGCGATGCAGTAGATCAAATAGAGAAGGATAAAGATATCCATGTAGTTATAATAACAGGAGAGGGGAAAGCGTTTGTTGCAGGGGCTGATATTTTAGAAATGAAAGATATGACTTCAGAAGCTGCTAGAAAGTTTGCAAAACAAGGATTAGAAGTTTTTAGAAAGATTGAACTTATGGAAAAGGTAGTCATAGCAGCTGTAAATGGGTTTGCTTTAGGTGGTGGATGTGAACTTGCAATGTGTTGCGACATTAGGATAGCATCTGAAAAAGCAAAATTTGGACAGCCAGAAGTAGGACTAGGTATTACTCCTGGATTTGCAGGAACTCAAAGATTATCACGTTTAGTTGGTGTAGCTAAAGCTAAAGAGTTGATATTTACTGGAGATATGATAGATGCCAATGAAGCTGAAAAGATAGGACTTGTAAATAAAGTAGTTAAACCTGATGAGCTTATGAATACTGCTATTGAACTTGCCAAGAAGATAGCTTCTAAAGGTCAGATTGCGGTAAGATATTCAAAAATAGCTATAAATAGAGGTTTTGAAACAGATATTGAAACAGGAATGGAAATAGAAAGAAATCTATTCTCATTATGTTTTGCTACATATGACCAGAAAGAAGGAATGACTGCTTTTATTGAAAAAAGGAAGCCAGAGTTTAAAAATCAGTAATTAAAACAGATTTTTAAAATAAATTTTAAAGGGGGAGATTTGATGAAGGTTTGTGTTATTGGTGCGGGTACAATGGGGGCAGGCATAGCTCAAGTTTTGGCACAAGCAGGGCATGAAGTAATATTAAAAGATATTGAAGAAAAATATCTTCAAAGAGGAATATCTATCATCACTAAAAATTTGGATAGAAATGTAAAAAAAGAGAGAATTACAGAAGAAGAAAAAAATCAAGTTCTTGGTAGAATTACGACTACTATCGATATTGATTTAATAAAAGATGTAGATATAGTTATTGAAGCAGCAGTTGAGAATATGGAAATAAAGAAAAAAATATTTGAAGAATTAGATAAAGTATGTAAACCAGAAGCGATATTTGCAACAAACACTTCGTCTTTATCTATTACAGAAATAGCAAGTGTAACTAATAGACCTGAAAAAGTTATAGGAATGCATTTTTTCAATCCAGTACCAGTTATGAAACTTGTTGAAATTATAAAAGGTATTGCGACTTCAGATGATACTAAGAAGTTTGTATGTGATTTATCAGTAGAGCTTGGTAAAACTCCAGTTGAAGTTGAGGAAGCTCCTGGGTTTGTAGTAAACAGAATACTTATTCCAATGATTAATGAAGCAGTTGGTATTTTAGCAGATGGTGTTGCATCAGCAGAGAGTATTGATAATGCTATGAAATTAGGCGCAAACCATCCTATAGGACCATTAGCACTTGCTGACCTTATAGGAAATGATGTTTGTTTAGCTATTATGGAAGTTTTATATAAAGAATTTGGTGATTCTAAATACAGACCACATCCATTATTAAGGAAAATGGTTAGAGGTGGTTTATTAGGAAGAAAAACAGGAAAAGGATTTTTTGATTACAGTAAATAATGAAAAAAAGGCTGATAGCTGTTAGCCTATTTTAGAAATATTATTAGTTTATAGGGGGTTATAAATGTGAGAGAAGTTGTTATTGTTGGTGCAGCCAGAACGCCTATAGGAAGTTTTGGTGGTAGTTTATCTAAATTATCTGCAGTAGACTTAGGTGTAGTAGCTGCTAAGGAGGCAATCAAAAGAGCTGGTATTAAAGAAGATATGATTGATGAAGTAATAGTTGGAAATATTTTATCGGCAGGTTTAGGTCAAAATCCAGCAAGACAAATAGCTTTAGGAGCAGGTCTTCCAGAGACTACACCAGCTATGACAATTAATAAAGTTTGTGGTTCTGGGCTTAGAGCTGTAAGTATGGCAGCACAGTTTATTATGTTAGGAGATGCTGATGTTATTTTAGCAGGTGGTACTGAAAGTATGAGTAATGCTCCATATCTTGTACCTAGAGTCAGATGGGGACTTAAGATGGGGCATGCCGAGCTAATTGATACAATGATTCATGACGGATTAACAGATATATTCAATAATTATCATATGGGTATAACGGCTGAAAATATAGCTGAAAAATGGAATATATCTAGGGAAGAACAAGATGAGTTTGCATTACAAAGTCAGCTTAAAGCAGAAAAAGCACAGAAAGAAGGCAAATTTAAAGATGAAATAGTTCCTGTTGAAGTGCCGCAAAGAAAAGAAGATCCTATTATTGTAGATACAGATGAATATCCTAGACATGGAACTACTCTTGAAAAGCTTGCAAAATTAAAACCTGCATTTAAAAAAGATGGTACTGTAACAGCAGGCAATGCTTCAGGGATAAATGATGGTGCGGCTATGTTGATTGTAATGGCTAAAGAAAAAGCAGAAGAATTAGGAATAGAGCCTTTAGTTACTATTAAATCGTATGCTTCAGCGGCGTTAGATCCAAAAATTATGGGCTATGGGCCTGTTCCAGCTACGAAGAAAGCATTAGAAAGAGCGGGGCTAAAAGTGGAAGATTTAGATTTGATTGAAGCAAATGAGGCGTTTGCAGCGCAATCAATAGCTGTTATGAGGGATTTGGGATTAGATCCAGAAAAAGTTAATGTGAATGGTGGGGCTATAGCTTTAGGACATCCGATAGGAGCTTCAGGAGCAAGAATTCTTGTAACGTTAATTTATGAGATGATAAGAAGAAAATCTAAATATGGGCTTGCGACTCTATGTATTGGTGGAGGTCAAGGTACAGCAGTTATTGTTGAAAGATAAGGGTGAGCTAAAAAGCTCACCCTATTTAGGTTTGAAAAAAAACAAATTTAATGCTATAATCATTTAGTAATTCAAATATCTGTAACTTAAGTGTAACTTAATATTATAAATAATGTGTTATAATAATACTGGACTCTTTTATATGTATGCAGTAATAAATTAGCATATTGTTTAGGAAGGTGAAGATATATGAAACAATTTTTTAAGGTATTTACTATTGCATTTTTTTGTTTTGTTTTAGCAATAGGTGCAGGAGTATTTACATTTATGAAATTTTATGATGCAAAAGCACAGACTCAAGAAGATATTAAAAATACTGATGATAATAATGTAGAAGATAATAGTGATTCATCAGATGATAAGCCTAAAGTCTTAGACCCATTTAAAAAAGCTATACAGGAAAGTGAAAGAATAAATGTTTTGCTTTTGGGATTAGAAGGACCGAGAACAGATACTATAATATTCGCTAGTTTCGATCCAGTTACAAAAAAAGTAGATTTAATATCAATACCTAGAGATACTTATTTTTACAGATTAGGTTATGAAAAAGCTGATGAAAGAAAAATTAATGCTGTTTATGGAGATGCAGGAGTAAAAGGTACGATAAAGGCAGTAGAAGCTATACTTGGTGGAGTTCCAATACACCATTATGTAAAGGTAACTTATTCTGGAGTAGAGAAAATTGTTGATTCTTTAGGTGGTGTAGAGGTAGATGTTCCTTTTGATATGGATTATGATGACCCTACAGCTAAACCTCCTCTTCATATACACCTAAAGAAAGGAAGACAGATATTGAATGGAGAGAAAGCTATTCAGTTTTTGAGATTTAGGAAAAATAATGATAATACAGTAGGTTATCCTGATGGGGATTTAGGTAGAATTAGAGCTCAGCAGCAATTTATTAAATCAGCTGTAAAAAAAGCCTTAAGTTTTAGATTACCAGTTGTAGCTCAGACTTGTTTTAAATATGTTAAAACAGATATGAGTTTAACTGATATTCTATTGTATGCAGGTAAGGCAATAGGTATAAAGACGGAAGATATTTCAATGACTACACTTCCGGGTAGAGCAATATATAAAAGCATAGGTGGGAAAAAAGTATCATATTTTGCATATGACCCAAAGCAGGTTAGAGAATTGATGATGAAATTATATCATGTAAATACTGAAACTGAAAATTAACTATGTAAATGGGTTCCCAAAATAAATTTGGGAACCCATTTTTGATGGGGGGAGTGGGGGACTAAGTATTTATATTTATAACCAATTTTTTAAGAAATAATCATCTAAATTCAAAAAAAGTTAACAGATAATATTTAAAATTATTTGACAAAAACATAAAAAGTTGATATATTTATATCAATAATGAAAATCATTATCAATAAGGAGATGTATTTATGAGCATTGTAGTCATAGGTGGACATGAAAGAATGTGCAAATTATATAAAGATATTGGTAAAAAATATGGATGTAAAATAAAGGTTTTCACACATATGAATTCTAATTTAGATAAAAGGATCGGGAATCCTGATTATATAGTAATGTTTACAGATGTAGTATCACATAAATTAGTATGCAAAACGCTTAAACTATGTAAAAATAAAAACATACCTAGCTTAAGACTACATAATAGTAGTTTAAATACATTTAAATCTGCATTAGAGAACATATCAAAAAGTATACAATGCTAGTTGAGTTTATTAGTCAATAGTCAATAGTTATCAATTCATAGATTACTGACTACCAACTATTGACTATTAACTATCGACTATTATTTAACAACATCTCTCCTACTTTATATATATCTCCTGCTCCGACAGTAAGAATAATATCACCTTCACTAGTTTGTTTTGATAAGTAATCAACAATATCTTTAAAGTTATCAATATATAAAGATTTAATACCTTTGGTTGTAAGTAAATCTACTAAATCTTTTGAGTGAACAAGACCTGTATCTTTCTCTCTTGCAGCATATATATCAGTTACTATTACATTGTCGGCGTCATAAAAAGATTCACTAAACTCATTTAATAAAGCTTTAGTTCTTGTATAGGTATGAGGTTGGAATACACACCATATCTTATTGTGTGGAAGTTTTTTAGCCGCATTAAGAGTTGCTTTTATTTCAGTTGGATGATGTGCATAGTCATCTATTATTTTAATTCCATTTATAATACCTTTCACTTCAAATCTTCTATGAGTCCCTGTATAGCTTTCAATAGCTTCTATTATGGTGCTAATAGGAATATTAAGACTATGGGCTGTTGCAATAGCAGCTAAAGCGTTATATACATTATGTATTCCCATTACTTTAAGAGTTACTTTATATTCTTTTGAATTATTAATTATTAGCTTAAAATTAGGAAATCCTTCAGATGTAAAAGATATATTATCTGCTTTATAGTTACTTTTATTTTTTATTCCGAAAGTAACGATATTACAATTTGCTTTATTAATAATTTTTGGAGTGTTTATATCATCACTATTTATAACCAACAATCCATCTTTAGGAAGCAATGCTGCAAAGTCTGCAAATGTTTCTACTATATGATTAATGTTTTTGAAATAATCTAAATGGTCTTCTTCTATGTTAAGAATTATACCTATATTAGGATTGAATTTCAAAAAATTACCTTTATATTCACATGCTTCAGTTAAAAATATATTTTCTTTGCCAATTTTCACATTACCCCCAATGCTGTCCAAAACACCACCTAACAAGATAGTTGGTTCTAGATTAGAATGTTCAAGTATAACAGACATCATAGCTGTTGTAGTTGTTTTTCCATGTGTACCAGAAACTGCAATAGAAGATTTGTATATTCTCATTAACTGCCCTAAAAAAGTAGCTCTATCAACAGTTACTATGTTTTTTTCTATGGATTCTATATATTCTGGATTATCTTTACTAATAGCAGATGTATAGACTACTAAATCTGCACCGTTTATATTATTTTTATCATGACCTATATATACGATAGCTCCTTTTTCTTTTAAACTTTCTATTATCTCAGAATTTTTAATATCAGATCCTGAAACGGTATATCCTGCATTTAATAAAATTTCTGCAAGGCCACTCATACTAATACCGCCTATTCCAATAAAATGCACGTGATTAAAATCATGTTTATGTATGTCGAAATTAAACATAAAACTACCTCCCAGATAATACAGTAATAATATTATTTCCAATACTTTCAATATTATTTTATAATCCATAGGAAATTATATTATTAAATTATATTATTAAAATATTATAGACAATTTAATAATATAATTTCTGAAATTTATTTAAATTGAAGATTCTGCTCTTCTTAGAATAAAAGATTGTTACTGAGTAAATTATATCATATAAGGAATTCATAGGAAATTATATACCTTAAAAATAATTCTAACAAAGTATTGATTTATTTATATTTTACGAATAAAATTATATTTAATAAGATAAAATATTCGTGTTTAGGAGGATTTAAGTGATTAAGCTTAAGAGGAACGAAAGAATAGGAGCTATAATGAAAATATTAAGTGATAGGCCTAATCATATTTTTACTTATAATTATTTTACAGATAAATTGAATGCAGCAAAATCTACGATTAGTGAAGATATAGTAATAATTAAGGGAATGTTAGAAAAACTTCAATTAGGGAAAATTGAAACTATTCCTGGTGCATCTGGTGGGGTGAAATATATACCTCAGATTACTGAACAAATGATAAGTGATTTTTTGAGTAATGTGTCATCTGCATTAACTGAAAAAGAAAGAATAATTCCTGGCGGATTTATATACATGACCGATTTATTATATAATCCATCAATTGTTGGCATGGCAGGTAAGATATTTGCACATAAATTTGTTAGTGAAAATATAGATTATGTTGTTACTGTTGAAACTAAAGGTATACCGATAGCTTTAATGACAGCTCAAGCATTAGATGTACCATTAGTAATAATACGAAGAAATATAAAAGTTACAGAAGGAGCTACAGTAAACATAAATTATGTGACTGGTTCAACAAAAAAAATTCAGACTATGTCTCTATCACGAAAAGCTGTAAAAGCGGGCGATAGAGTTTTAGTGATAGATGATTTTATGAAAGCTGGGGGTACTGCAAAGGGAATTTGTGATATGATGAAAGAATTTAAAGCTGAAGTAGTAGGAACAGGTGTATTTATTGCGACAGAGTTGCCAGAACAAAAATTAATAGATAATTACTTACCATTATTGATATTAAAAAAGATTGATGAAGAAGCAAAGGAGATTATTGTTGAACCTAATAGAAAGCTATTGAATAATATTGATTAAATTGTTCTAAAAGTAGAAGGAATTTGTCAAAATTAAGAGAATACTAATTTATATATTGAACAGCTACGGGGGAAGGTGGTGAAGTTATGAAAGTTACTGATGTAAGAATTAGAAAGCTAAGCGATGAAGGTAGGATGAAGGCTATTGTATCAGTTACATTTGATGACGAGTTCGTAGTGCACGATATAAAGATTATAGAAGGAAATAACGGTCTTTTTATAGCAATGCCAAGTAGAAAAATGCCAGATGGAGAGTTTAGAGATATAGCTCATCCTATTAATTCAGGAACAAGAAGTAAAATTCAAGAATCTGTTTTAGCAGAATACGAGAAAGCATTGAAAGAAAATATGGGAGAGTAGACAAGAGGGGGTCAATACCCTCTCTTTTATAATCCATATGAGATTATAAAAGTGAATGCTTGAGAGAATTTAGTTAAAAAAACTAGGTGAAAATTTTTGAGAAAATCCGTAGGCTTAGCAGGACGCTAAGCCAGCATCTTGCTCTATTATTTTTTTGACAAAAACTTAATAGTATTTTAAAGGATACATATTTTTTTTGTTGAATTGTATAGATTGTTTGTATGTATTTATTAATCTTATTAAAATAAAACAGAATTTGTTTTATTATTATTTTATAATGAAGATAGATTTTATTTAAATAGTATTAGAGAGGGTGTTTGAAGTGATTACATCAATTATTTTGGCAGCAGGTGAAGGCACTAGAATGAAATCAAAAATACCTAAAGTATTACATCAAGTGTGTGGGAAGCCGATGTTAAGTCATGTAATTGAAGCTAGTAAAGGTGCGGGGATAAATGAAAATATAGTTATTGTAGGACATGGGAAAGAAAAAGTGAAGGACATGTTAAAGGAAGAGGGAGTAGTTTTTGTAGACCAACCTATTGGCGAAAAAGTGCCATATGGAACTGGTTTTGCAGTAATGCAGGCTGAAGATTTAATAAAAGATGATAATTATGTTATAATCCTTTATGGAGATACCCCTTTGATTACTAGTAAAACGATTACTGACTTAATAAATTATCATAAAGAATGTGGCAACAATGCTACTGTTTTAACTGCTGAGTTTGATAACCCAACAGGGTATGGTAGAATAATTAGAGATGATAAAGGGAATATAGTAGGAATTGTAGAGGAAAAAGATGCTACTATAGAACAAAAGAGAATAAAGGAAATTAATTCAGGAATATATTGTTTTGATGGCAAGTATTTAAAAATGGCTTTGCGTAATCTTAACAATAATAATGCTCAAAATGAGTATTATATAACCGATTCAATTAAGATATTAAATGAGAAAGGCTTAAAAGTAGGTGGATATAAACTAAACGACAATACAGAAATATTCGGTGTCAATTCTAGGGTACAATTAGCTGAAGCTAATAAGATAATGAGAAGAAGGATTAATGAGAAATTGATGTTATCAGGGGTTACGATAATAGATCCTGATAATACATATATAGGTAAGGATGTTGAAATAGGTAGAGATACTATTATATATCCAGGAGTTTTTTTAGAAGGTAAGACAAAAATAGGAGAGGATTGTATAATAGGAAGCAATTCAAGAATAATTAACAGTAATATTGGCAATAAAGTAGTGGTGCAGACATCAACTATAATTGATAGCGAAGTTGACGAGAATACAACAATAGGACCATATGCATATTTAAGACCTAATAGTAAAATAGGTAAGTCAGTTAAAATAGGAGATTTTGTTGAAGTAAAAAATTCTGTAATTGGAGACAATTCTAAGGCTTCACACTTAGCATATATTGGTGATGCAGAAGTAGGTAAAAATGTAAACATTGGTTGTGGTGTAGTTTTTGTAAATTATGATGGTGTAAACAAGCATAGAACAATTGTTGAGGACAATGCTTTTATTGGAAGTAATTCTAATTTAATTGCCCCTGTGATAGTTAGAGAAAAAGGTTATGTAGCAGCAGGCTCTACAATAACAGAGGAAGTCGGTAAAGGAACTCTATCTATAGCAAGGGCAAGGCAGGTAAATAAAGAGGGTTGGATTGAAAAAAAGTTTAATAAAAATAAAGAATAAAAACATAGGAGGAGTTTTTTTATGAATATAGGAGGAAGAGAAATTAAAATTTTTACTGGTAATGCTAACAAGTATTTTGCCAAAAAGATTTGTGATGAGCTAAATATTGAGTTAGGAGAAAGTCAAGTAGGAAGATTTAGTGACGGAGAGATTTCTGTTCACATTTCGGATTCTGTAAGAGGTGCAGATGTATTTGTTATCCAGCCTACTTGTCCTCCGATCAATGAAAATTTAATGGAACTACTTATCCTTATTGATGCTTTAAAAAGGGCTTCAGCTGGTAGGATAAATGCTGTAATTCCATATTACGGATATGCTAGACAAGATAGAAAAACTAAAGCAAGGGAACCAATTACAGCAAAGCTTGTAGCTGACATATTAACAACAGCAGGGGCAGACAGAGTAGTGAGTATGGATTTACATGCAGGACAAATTCAAGGGTATTTTGATATACCAGTAGACCATTTAACAGGTGTACCTATATTAGCGAATTATTTTAAAAATATAATAGATAAAGAAACAGTAGTAGTATCACCTGATATTGGAGGAGTTAAAAGAGCTAGAAATTTTGCAAGTTTATTAGATTTGCCAATTGCTATAATTGAAAAGAGAAGACCTAAAGCTAATGTGTCAGAAGTAATGAATGTTATAGGCGATATAGAAGATAAGAATGTAATTTTAGTTGATGATATAGTTGATACTGCAGGTTCATTAACAAAAGCTGCTAAAGTATTAAAGGATTTTGGGGCAAAGAAAGTATATGCTTGCTGCACACATCCAGTTCTTTCTGGACCAGCTATTGACAGATTAAAGGATTCAGTAATTGAAAAATTAGTAGTAACAGATACTATTCCTCTTACTGAAGACAAACAGATTGATAAGATTGAAGTTGTTTCAGTTGCTCCATTATTTGCTGAAGCTATTAGAAGGATCTATTCAAATGAATCTGTAAGCAGATTGTTTGATTAATCAAATTCTGGCTTGCAAGGTTAATGCAGGGAGTTGATTCATTTGTATGCAGTAATTGGACTAGGAAATCCAGGTAGAGCATATGATGGTACTAGACATAATGTAGGATTTGACACAATTGATTGCTTAGCAGTAAGAAATAATGTGGAATTAAATAAAATAAAACATAAAGCGGTGTATGGGGAAACATTTATAAATAATGAAAAGGTCATATTAGTAAAGCCTCAGACGTATATGAATAGAAGTGGAGAATGTGTTTTAGATATATATAATTATTACAAAATGCCGATTGAAAATATTATTGTTATATATGATGATATTGATATAAAGTTTGGTTCGTTAAGAATAAGGCCAAAAGGTAGTGCTGGAAGTCATAATGGAATGAAATCAATAATATATCACTTACGAAGTGAAAATTTTCCAAGGATAAGAATAGGAGTAGGGAAACCTAAAGAAGGTATGGATTTAGCCGACTTTGTGTTAAGTAAATTTACCAAAGATGAAAGAGAAGTGATTGATTCTACGGTAGAGAGGGCAGCTTTGGCTGTAGAAACGATTATTTTTCAAGGGTTAAATAAAGCTATGAATGAATATAATGGTTAGTATATGAATAAAATATTAGTAAAATGTAAAAATTGATAAATGTCAAACCATAGCCCAGGTTTTTGCCTGGGCTAAAGTTGCTGCTGAAAAGGAGCTGATTTCCTTGTTCTTGAATGTTTTTATTGACTCGCTTAGAAATTCAAATCAATATAACAAATTAATAGAAGCTATAAATAATAAAAGATATCCTGTATCTTTATATGGTTTATCAGAAGAAAGTTTAGCACATATTTGTTATGGACTAAATCAGCATACCGGTAGACAAGTTCTTATAGTTACTTATAACGAACTTAGAGCTAAAAAAATTGTTGAAGATTTAAAGCTATTTTCTTCTAGAGGTGTAGAACTATTTCCACAAAGGGAAGTTGTTTTTTATAATATTGATGCTTATAGTCATGGTATTCTACATCAAAGACTAAAGGTTATAGATAGGTTGATTGAATCGGAACCTATAATTGTTGTAGCCTCTATTGAATCAATAATGGATAAAGTTTTTAATAAAGAAATATTGAGTAAATATAGAACGGTTTTGAGATATGGAGATAAAATTGATTTAGAAAGACTAATAAAAAATTTAAATATATTAGGCTATGAAAGAGTAGATATGATCGAAGGAAAAGGGCAGTTTAGTGTAAGAGGTGGTATAGTAGATTTTTATCCTATAACTTTAGAAAATCCTGTAAGAGTAGAATTGTTTGATGATGAAATTGATTCGTTGAGAACTTTTGACATAAAAACACAGAGGTCAATTGAGAATATTTCAGAAGTTAAAATAGGACCTGCTAAAGAAATCATCTTTGAAGATGAATATAGGGAAGAAGTAGTAAAGCAAATAGAAAATGATTTAACAAAAACTGTAAAAAAGATGAATGAGGGAAAAGATAGTCAATTAATGGTTGAAAAGCTTACTGAAAAGTTCAAACATTATATTGAATTAGTTAATTCAGGATTAAATTTTGATAATATAGAGCCTCTTATACCATATTTCCCTGTTCAATATAAAAGCATAATAGATTATTTTGCTGAATCAGCAGTAATGATTATAGACGAACCGCAGAGAATAGAAGAAAATGCGAAAACTTATTTAAAGAGTTTTAGGAGTAAATTTTTAAGTTTTTTTGAAAGAGGAGAAGTATTGCCTAAACAAGAAGGTATTTATCACAGCTTCGATGATTTAAAAGAAAAATTAAATAAAAGGCCTTGTATTGTGTCAACGGGATTGAAAAAGACTTCTAATATTTTTGAAATTAAAGAAACAGTCAACATTGTATCAAAAGGTATGCAGTCATTTCATAACAAGATAGAATTTTTAGTTAATGAACTTAAGGATTTGAAATATAGAGGATATAAGGTAATAATACTTTCAGGGGTAGAAGATAGAGGGAAGAGGCTTGTTGAAACGCTTAAAGAGTATGGGATAGAATGTAGCTTTATAAAAACCTTCGATGTAGAAATAAAATCTGGACAAATTTTTGTTTTAGCAGGAACTATTAGTAGAGGATTCGAGTATCCAGATTTGAAGTTTACAATAATTAGCGATAAAGAAATATATGGAAAATCTAAAAAGAAAAGAATTAAAAAATATAGTAAAGATACTAAGAAGATAACTTCATTTACTGACCTTAAGCCAGGAGATTATGTTGTACATGAAACGCATGGAATCGGTGTGTATGTAGGTATAGAGCAATTAAAGGTTCAAGGAGTAAAGAAAGATTATTTAAGTATAAAGTATTCTGGTAAAGATAGATTATATGTACCTGTAGATCAAATGGATTTAATACAAAAATATATAGGAGCAGATTCTATAAAACCTAAAGTAAATAAACTTGGAACAGGAGAATGGATTAAGACTAAACAAAAAGCTAAGAAGGCAATTGAGAATATGGCTAAAGAGCTTCTTGAACTTTATGCAAAAAGGCAGACTACTAAAGGATTTGCTTTTTCAAAGGATCAGCCTTGGCAAAAACAATTTGAAGATTTATTCCCTTATGAGGAAACTAGTGATCAATTAAAATGTATAGAAGAAATTAAACGAGATATGGAAAAAGATAAACCTATGGATAGATTGTTATGCGGAGATGTAGGATATGGAAAAACAGAAGTAGCTTTAAGGGCTGCATTTAAAGCTGTTATGGATGGAAAACAGGTTGCATTTTTAGTACCTACAACTATTTTAGCTCAACAGCATTACAATACGATAAGAGAGAGATTTAGTCAATTTCCTGTTAAAGTAGATATGTTAAGTAGGTTTAGAACGCCAAGTCATCAGAAGAAAATTTTAAGAGATTTAAGAAGTGGGAATTTAGATATTGTAGTCGGAACACATAGGTTACTATCAAGTGACGTAAAATTTAAAGATTTAGGATTATTGATTATAGATGAGGAACAAAGATTTGGTGTTAAACATAAAGAAACTCTAAAGAAATTAAAGGAATCAATTGATGTGTTAACGTTAACTGCAACTCCAATACCAAGAACTCTCCATATGGCATTAGTTGGTATCAGAGATATGAGTGTTATAGATGAACCGCCAGAAGAAAGATATCCAGTACAAACATACGTTATGGAATATAATGATGACATAATTAGGGATGCAATAGTTAAGGAGTTAAATAGAGATGGCCAAGTCTATTTTGTATATAATAGAGTACAGGGTATTCAGCAGATGGCAGCTAGATTAAAAAAATTGGTGCCTGAAGCTAGGATAGCAGTTGGACATGGACAAATGAGTGAAAGAGAACTTGAGAAGGTTATGATAGATTTTCTAAAAAGAGAGTATGATATATTAGTATGTACGACTATTATTGAAACGGGGTTGGACATATCTAATGTAAATACTTTAATAGTTTATGATTCTGATAAAATGGGATTGTCACAGCTTTATCAGTTAAGAGGTAGAGTAGGGAGAAGTGATAGGATAGCATATGCATACTTTACTTATGAAAAAGACAAAGTACTATCTGAGGTTGCTGAGAAACGTTTAAAAGCGATAAAAGAGTTTACTGAGTTTGGTTCTGGTTTTAAGATAGCTATGAGAGATTTAGAAATACGAGGAGCTGGAAACTTATTAGGTCCCGAACAGCATGGGCACATGGCTTCGATTGGTTATGACTTATACGTGAAATATTTAGAGGAAACAATAAAGAAACTTAAAGGCGAGATAAAGGAAGAAGAGATAGAAACTACTATAGAGTTGAATGTAGATGGATATATACCTAGCCACTATATAGCTAATGAAGAACAGAAAATAGAGATATATAAGAAAATATCATCAATTCAAAATAGGGAAGATTTAGCAGATGTACAGGAGGAGATAATAGACAGATTTGGAGACATACCTAAAGAGGTTGATAATTTGCTTAAAATATCATTAATAAAATCAATGTGTAAGAAAGCTAAAATAAGTTCATTAACTCAAATAGATAATTACATTAAGATAGAATTTGTTAAGCCTGATGTTATTACACCACAGCTTATTAATGAACTTTTAAATAGTTTTGGAAGGCGTATGTCATTTGATATATCAAAAACTCCTCATATAAAATATAAGCTAATGAAAAGAATACAAGAAAGTATATTAAAAGAAGTTGAGCAAGTTATTCAAAAAATTAGTAGTTTTCATGAAGGGGAAATTAATATATAATATTGATGTATAATTATATAGAAAGAGTGCATGAAGGCAGAGCAGAGGAGTTGATAAATTTGATTAATAAAATAAGAGTAAAAATTATTGGGATTTTGTTAGTAACGGTACTTATTTTTGGACTGTCAGGCTGTGTAAGTCAAGAGACTAAAGGGGAAATTGTAGCAAAAGTTAATGGAGATAGTATATATAAGGAAGATTTCGAAAAGGACTTTAATGTCTATAAAAAGGCTGTTGAGAGCAAGGTAGGACCTGAAATATGGAAGCAGCTTGAAGAAGAAGCAATGAGAAAATTCTTAGACAAGTTAATTATTGAGCAAATAATATCTCAAAAAGCTGAAGAGTTAGGTATTGAAGTAACAGATGAGGAAGTAGATGAAGAAATTAAAAATTATATTAACTATTTTGAAAACGAAGAAAAATTTAAGGAATTTTTAAAACAGAGCAATATAACTGAAGAGTATTTTAGAAAAGAAATAAAAAAGGAAATGCTGATTTCTAAATATAAAGAAGAAGTTTTGAAAGATATAGATATTTCTCTTGACGAGGCAAAAAAATATTATGAAGATAATATAGATTTATTTAGAGACTATAGAGTAAGAGCTAGACATATATTGGTTAAAACAGAAGATGAGGCAAAAGAAATTCTTAAGCAATTGAAAAATGGTAAAGACTTTGCAGAATTGGCAAAAGAAAAATCAATAGGTCCTTCAGCAGCAAATGGTGGAGATTTAGGTTATTTTGGTAAGGGACAGATGGTACCAGAATTTGAAAAGGCTGCTTTTTCTCTAGAACCTGGACAAATTAGTGATATAGTAAAAACACAGTATGGTTATCATATTATTAAAGTAGAGGATAAGATTGATAAATTATATTCATTTGATGAAGTTAAAGATGATATAATAAAAGAGTTGAAAAATAGGGAATATGATAAAAAGTTAAAAGAGTTAAGAGAAAATGCTAATGTGGAAATATTTTTAGAATAATTTTCAAAAAAAGGCTCATTAACGGAAGGTTAATGAGCTTTTTGATTCTACACTAAATTGCCAATGATGCATAAAAAGTTCTTGAAAGTAAAATAATAAATATACAATTAGACGGTGTAATTTTGTTAAAACACATTAGTGTTTAAAACAAAATCCACCTAAATTTATGTAATAAGGAGGGGAAAAATTGAAGGCCACAGGAATAGTAAGAAGGATTGATGATTTAGGAAGAGTAGTAATTCCTAAGGAGATTAGAAGAACTCTTAGGATAAGAGAAGGAGATCCTTTAGAGATATTTACGGACAGAGAAGGCGAAATAATATTAAAAAAATATTCACCAATTGTTGAATTAAGTGAATTTGCTACCGAGTTTGCACAGTCACTTTATGAAACTACAGGACATATAACTGTAATAACAGATAGAGATACAATAGTTGCAATTTCTGGAGGATCTAAAAATGATTATTTGAATAAAAAAGTTAGTCCAGAGCTAGAAAAGATTATGGAAGGAAAGGAAACGTATATAGCTGCTGGAAAGAGTAAGCCTATAAGAGTAACATCTGATGAATTTAACGCTGATAAATATACTAGTCAGGTGATAGCACCTATAATTACTCAAGGAGATCCAATTGGAGCAGTTATTTTATGTACTAAAGGTAATAATAAAAAGATGGGAGAGTTAGAAGTAAAATTAGCTGAAATTGTAGCAGGTTTCTTATCAAAACAGATGGAACAATAATTTGAGCTACATAGCCTACCTTGTATGGTAGGCTTTTTCTTTGGTAAATATAAATGTAAAAGCAAATACAAAGTAACTTCTCAATAAAATCACTATTTAATGAGTACTGTATTTTTGATATAATAGTTCTGTTAACTAAATGTGGCTGAAAATTAGGAGGAAGTTTATGACTAAGGAAAATTTTTTGAAAGGTGCTGCTATATTAGGGATAGCAGGAGTATTAGCTAAAATATTAGGTTCAGTATATAGGATTACATTATATTATGTACTTACTGATGTAGGAATTGGTTACTATCAGACTGTTTATCCACTTTATAATTTTTTATTAGCAATATCTACAGCAGGTTTTCCAGTTGCAGTTGCAAAGCTTGTAGCTGAAAAAAGGGCATTAGGAGACTATAAGGGAGCTCACAGGCTGTTTAAGATAACATTTTTTGGATTTTTATTTGCGGGAATTACTACTTCATTATTTGTTTTTATAGGAGCAGAATATTTATCAAATTTGTTCAGTAATAAAAATGCATATTATTCATATATAGCTATAGCACCTGCTTTGATGTTAGTTCCAATTATGTCTGCATTTAGAGGGTATTTTCAAGGTAGACAGACAATGGTTCCCACGGCAGTATCTCAACTAGTTGAACAATTATTTAGAGTTGTAGTTGGTCTTATTTTAGCATATCAATTTTTAGGAAATGGGTTACCATTAGCTGCTGGAGGAGCTACTTTTGGAGCATCTGCTGGAGCCTTAGCAGGTACTATTGTAATAATGATTATTTATCTTTCACAGAGAAAATATATAAAACAGGAAATAAAGGACAGCATTGATTGTCCTTCAGAGAGTTTAAATTCTGTTATTAAGAAAGTTTTATTAATTGCAATACCTATAACTATTGGTGCTTCTATAGTTCCTATAATGAATAATATTGATGTTGCTATAGTAATGAGAAGGTTGCAATCTATAGGTTTTACAGAAACAGAAGCGAGTGGTTTGTATGGAAGATTAGCGGGAATGGCTCAGACCCTTATAAATTTACCTCAAGTTCTATCAGTTGCATTAGCTATGAGTTTAGTTCCAGCTGTATCTGATGCGTTTGCTAGAAAAAATCATGCTAAAATCAGTAAAATAGTAAGGTCTGGTATAAGGGTTACGCTTCTTATTGGATTGCCTTCTGCATTGGGTTTATATATTTTGTCTACACCTATTATTGAATTAGTATATTTCGTTTCAGATTTGGAAACTCAACAAAGTGTAGGTTCTATACTTGCAATATTGTCTTTTAGTTTGATTTTTTTAACTTTAGTGCAATCACTAACAGCTATTATGCAGGGTTTAGGTAAACCTATGATTCCTGTGAAAAATTTAGCGATTGGAGCAGTAGTGAAAATAATTTTAACATATATATTGACAGGAATACCTGAAATAGGGGTCAAAGGTGCAGCTTTAAGTACGGTAGTTGCATATTTGGTGGCTGCAGTATTAAACTTCATAGCGGTTATTATAAAGTATACAAAGACATCATTAAATTTTGTAAATATTTTTATCAAGCCGATAATTTCAGTTATATTAATGGTTGTATTTGTAAAGTTTTCATATGTATTTTTATCATCTGTAATAAGCAGTAAGATAGCAACTTTAGTTTCTATAATTGTAGGAGCATTAGTATATGGTTTCGCATTATTAGCAACTGGAGCAATAACTTCAAAAGATTTTGAATTACTGCCAGGTGGTAGAAAAATTTCTAAAATGTTAGGGGCAATAGGGCTTTTGAGGGAATAGCTAGGTATAAACCTAGCTTTTTTGGCAAATATAAGGATAATGGAGGGTTTTGTATGGGAAAGATTATTGTTATAGGATTAGGGCCAGGGGATCCTGATTTATTAACGATAGGCGCGGTAAAGGTCTTGAAAAAAGGTTATAAAGTCTATTTGAGAACTGAAAAGCACCCAACAGTAAGTTTTTTTCATGAAAACAATATTGAATTTGAATCATATGACTTTATGTATGAAAAAGGCGAAGATTTTGATATAATTTATGAGAATATAGCTAAAGACCTAGTGAAAAAATCCAAAGAGCATGGTATTATTATTTATTGTATACCAGGACATCCTTTGGTAGCTGAAAAGACAGTATCGTTGTTGATAAAATACAGAGATAAAGGGGAAGTAGAATTACAGATACATTCAGGGGTAAGTTTTATAGATAGTGTAATAAATGCTACTGAGAAAGATCCGATAAGTGGGATGAAAGTTGTAGATGGTTTAAATTTAAATGTGCAGTCAGTAGATATTAATGTAGACAATATAATAACACAAGTTTATAATAGAATAATAGCTTCAGAAGTAAAATTGAAACTAATGGAAGTGTATGACGATGAATATCAGATATATGTAATTAGAGCAGCAGGAGTACCAGGAGAAGAAAAAATATTAAAAATACCATTATATGAGCTAGATAGAATAGAATGGATTGATTATTTGACAAGTATTTATATTCCTAAGATTGATGATGAAAATAGAACAAGATATGATTTAAATAATTTAATAAATATTATGCAGAAATTGAGAAGTAAAGAAGGATGTCCATGGGACATTAAACAGACTCATCAATCACTTAGAGAGTATGTTTTAGAAGAGGCTTATGAAGTAGTTGATGCAATAGATAAAGATGATATGGATGCATTAGCAGAAGAACTGGGAGATTTGCTGCTGCAGGTAGTATTTCATTCTCAGATAGGTAAAGAAGAAGGGTACTTTAACATCTGGGATGTAATATCTAGTATTTGCAACAAGCTAATCAACAGACATCCTCATGTTTTTGGAGAGCTTAATTGTAAAGATTCTGAAGAAGTAATGGCAAATTGGAACAAGATAAAAGATAAAGAAAAAAATATCAAGAGTCATAGTCAAAGGCTTGAAAGTATAGCTAAGGGGTTACCTGCTTTAGTAAAAAGCTTTAAATTGCAGCAGAAAGCTGCTGATATAGGTTTTGATTGGCCAGATGTAAATGGAGCTTTAGAAAAAGTAAGAGAAGAGTTACAAGAAGTGTTAATTGAATTGAAAGAGAATAATAAGGATAGAATTGAAGAAGAGATAGGTGATTTATTATTTGCCGTAGTAAATGTTAGTAGGTTTTTGAAAGTGAATCCAGAAATTGCTTTAAATAAAACAATAAATAAGTTTATTGAAAGGTTTAAAATTATGGAAGATATGAGTAGAAAAATGGGGAAAGATTTACAGTTTATGACATTAGAAGAAATGGATGAGTTATGGGAGAGAACAAAGATACATAAAAATAAAAAAATAGATAAAAAATAATACTAAAAAGAAGGATTTTACTTGGAAAGGTAGAATATGCTTATACGTACTAATTTTAATATAATTGAAGAATAAGGAGGTATTTATTGTGAACAAGGCAGAATTAGTTTCAAGCATAGCTGAAAAGAGTGGTTTAACAAAGAAAGATGCTGAAAGTGCATTAAATGCATTCATGAAGAGTGTAGAAGAAGCATTAGTAAGAGGAGAAAAGGTTCAATTAGTAGGCTTTGGTACTTTTGAAGTAAGAGAGAGAAAAGCTAGAAAAGGTAGAAACCCAAGAAATCCTCAAGAAGTAATCGACATTCCAGCATCAAATGCACCAGTTTTCAAAGCTGGTAAGAGTTTAAAAGAAGCAGTTAACAAATAAAAAATCAGGTCATTGACCTGATTTTTTTCTTTTAAACTATTGGCTGTTAGTGTAAGCTGTCAGCTATTATTAAATATAATATAGAAGGGTGATTATATGAGGATAGATAAATTTCTTAAAAATTCTAGAATAATAAAAAGAAGAACAGTTGCAAAAGAAGCTTGTGAACAAGGTAGGGTATTAATAAATGGTAAAGTAGCTAAACCTGGCACTTTAGTAAATATAGGAGATATAATTGAGATAAATTTTGGGACTAGGACGATGAAAATTGAAGTAATACAGTTATTAGAACATGCAACTAAAGACAATGCTCATAATATGTATAATATAATATAATACCATTTAATAAAATGCATATTTTAGTAATAAAACTTAGATTTATTACATAATCATTTAACATAAGTATTTTGGGGGGATGGGGGATGAGTGAAAATAAGACTACGAGTAGAAGTCAAAATATAATATTAGAAAATAGAGAAAAGCTCAACATATCTGGAGTAGAACATGTTGATAGTTTTAATGATAATACAATTATTCTATTAACTGTAAAAGGTTTAATGACAGTTAAAGGAGAGGACTTAAACATTAGCAAACTGAATTTGGAAGATGGGAATATAGTTATAGAAGGTAAGATAAATGGTATTTTATACACTAACAAAGATATTTCTGGTTCAAAAGGTTCTGGCTTTTTAGGCAAAATGTTTAAATAAAACCGATGGTTTATACCATTGGTTTTCATTTTCATTAGGGGTGATTTTGTGGGTAATACAGTTGAGAGTCAAGCTTATATTTTTTTGCTTACTATGTATGGTGGAGTTTTAATTGGTTTTGTATATGATTTATATAGGATATTTAGATATTTTTCTAAACCTAATAAAATTGCTACATTAGTAGAAGATTTAATTTTTTGGATTATTGTATCGATTATAGCGCTAGTTACACTAATTTTTAGTAATTGGGGAGAATTAAGAGGGTATGTTTTTTTAGGTTTCATTTGTGGTGCATTAATTTATACAAAACTTTTGAGTAAGCCAGTTATAACTTTGATGGTTTATTTAGTAAGGATATTTATTAAGCTACTTGAATATACAATAAACATACTGACATATCCATTTAGGTTTATTATACATTTATTATCAACTCCTTTTAGAAAATTGAACGATAAAGTCAATAGATTTAATAAAAGTGTAAAAAAAATAACTAAATTGCCAAAACGAATTTTTAATGACATTAGAAAGTACACAAGTACTATATTGCTAAAAAAATAAAGGGTTTTAAGAAAATACATAGAAATATTCATACATAATTTAAAAGATGTTGGAGGGGTTGTTATGCACAAAACTAAACAGAAGAAAAAATTTAGAATTAGATATATATTGTTATTAGGATGTTTGTTTTATTTAAGTACTACATTTTTAAATCAAGAAAAAATGATGAGGCATTTAGAACAAGAAAGAAAAGCAAAGGAAGATAAGATTAATAGTTTGAATGTAGAAATTGCAGAACTTCAAGAGAAAATCAAATATGCTGATACACCTGAATTTATTGAAAAAATTGCTAGAGAAGAATTGAATATGCTTAAACCTGGTGAAATATTATATATAGATAAGGAGAAAAATAAAAATAAATTTATTAAAGGTATTAGCAACTAAAAATAACCAATTTATGATAAAGAGCGACTTAAGATTAAAGTTGCTTTTTTTTCTTTTTTGAGAGGAATGTGCTGATAAAATATATGTCCAATTTTTAGATTTCAGCTAAAAAAAGCATAATTTTTGTCAAAAAGTTTTTTGAATAGGACAACCTTAATTGACAAATATTTCATAATTTGTTTGATAAAATAACAGAAAATAAAATATGGGATGGGGGATTCAAATGATAAACAGAGCTGAATTACTTATGATTAAAGATGAAAATACTTTTTTGAAAATTTTAAGGAATTTAGTTTTAAAACTGAATTTAAAAAATATAGCAATAGGTATTTTAGCACTACTAGTATCGCGAGCGTCTATAATGGATGGATTAACACCTTTTGGAATTGCATTTTTAACGGCGTATTTAATTAGATATGGTAATGCCTTAGGAATAATAATATTTTCATCTTTTGGAATATTGAGTATTCATGGTATGAGTGCATATTATTATTTAGTGGTAATATGGTTATTATTTTTCCTAAATGGAATTTTAAAAAACAGAATTAGAGTAAACACATTAAAATATTCTATTTTGTCATCTCTGTTATTAATTATGATAAAAACTGTTTTATTACTTACAGGCACATTCTATATGTATGATTTTATCATGACGATATTTGAAGGTGTAATAGTGTTTACATTAACATATATCTTTTCATATAGTATTTCTATTTTTGAAAGAAAATTAAGTGATATCTTTACAAATGAAGAAATTATAAGTGGCGCAATAATGATTTCATTGGCTATTTCAGGGTTAGAAGATATAGCTATTTTAGATTTATCTTTAAAAGTAATTATTGGGGTTGTTATTATTTTAGTATTTGCTTACTTTAAAGGGCCAGCATTTGGAACTACTATTGGAGTAACGATTGGTTTGATAACGGGAATGTCCAATAACAATATCCCATTGATTATTTCAATATATGGTTTTTCAGGATTGTTAGGTGGATTATTTAAGGATTTAGGGAAATTAGGGACTGGTTTAGGTTTTATTGTAGGAAATGCTATAATGTCTTTTTATATAAGTGGTTTTGTAGAAAGTATGCTTTTATATAAAGAGATTGCAGTTAGTATCTTTATATTTTTTATATTAGCTATTTCTATAGAAAAAAATAATGGAATGATATTGGGTAAAAATGGCTTAACTTATTCAAATATACAATATAGTAAAAGAATAAGGGATATAACTTATAAAAGATTAAAAGAAGTGTCTAATGTATTTAATGAGTTAGCATTAACATTTAAAAAAGCAGCAGAAGTAAAAAGTTTTTCACAGCAGAAAGACATATCGAATTTTGTAGATGAAGTAGTTAATGATGTTTGTAAAGACTGTAGCATGTATAAATTTTGTTGGAAACAAGATTTTTATACTGCATATCATTCCATGTTTGATATTATGAGCTTAATAGAGCTTAACGGAAATATAAATAAAAATTTACTGCCAGAATATTTTAGAAAAAGATGTTTAAAACCTCAAAATATAATAGATAAATGCAATTATCTTTTTGACATATATAAAGTTAATCATAGATGGGAGAAAAAGATTTTAGAAAGTAGACAATTAATAACTGATCAGTTAGATGGAGTAGCTACTATAATAAATGACCTAGCAAATACCATTTATAAAGATATTAGATTTGCAGATGATTTAGAGAGAGAAATTTATTTAAAGCTTAAAGAAAATGGAATCGATATAAAAGAAGTAAATTGTACACAATTTCAGGACGGAAAATTTGAAATTTTATTGGAACTAAAGTCTTGCAAAGGGAAAGGTATATGTTTGAAGGATATTATACCTATTGTTTCTAAGGTTGTTGGATTTGATTTAACTAGAGATAAATTTAGCTGTAGTATACCTGGAAAGAATAATAGATGCAGCTTAAAACTTATAAAGGCGAATAGATATGGTGCTATAACAAAGGTTTGCAAATGGGATGAGTCATTTAATTATGTTTCGGGTGATAGTTATACTTTTGGTGAAAATGAAAATGACTATTTTATAGCTTTAAGTGATGGAATGGGAGTAGGTAGAAAGGCAAATCAAGAAAGCAATATAACTATTTCACTTTTAGAAAAGTTTTTAGAGGCAGGTTTTGATAAAGAATTAGCACTTAAAACTATTAATTCAATTTTACTTTTAAAATCGTCTGACGAAATGTTTTCAACTGTTGATATGACTATAATAGATTTATATATGGGTAAGGCACAATTTATTAAAATTGGTTGCGCTCCGACATTTATAAAGAGAAAGGATAGAGTAGATATAATAAATTCAAAGAGTTTACCTGTAGGCATATTAAAAGATGTGGATTTTCAGGTCTATGAAGATAATATAGAAGATGGGGATTTGATAATAATGATGTCAGATGGTGTTTTAGATTCTAACGATAAAGTAGATGATAAAGAAGATTGGATGGCAGAAGTTATTAGTAATATATCTAGTGTTAATCCTCAAAAAATTGCTACAGAAATAATTAATATAGCAAAATCGGTAAGTATTAACAAAAATAAGGACGATATGACGGTTCTTGTGACTAAAGTTTGGAGAAGAAGGTAAAAGCGGCGTTAGCCGCTTTTTTTTATGAATATTAAATCGGAATGAAAAATATAAATAAATAAGGACAAACTGTTAATTAAATATGAATACGAAATATTTTATTGTCAATAATTACAAAAAAACGATAGGAGGAATAAAATGGATAAGAAAGGATTAATAAAACAAATAATATTAGTGAGTGATGGGGAATCTAATGTAGGTATAGACCCTGTCGAGGTATCTAAAAAAGCTAAGGAAATGGGCATAATTGTAAGCACTATAGGGATAGTAAATAATCGGACAAAAGAAAAGCCACTAGCTGAAATTCAACAGATAGCTAACCAAGGAGGAGGAATTTGGGAGGTAACAGATTTGGAGAGTTTTTCAAAAACCATGGAAATGTTAACAATTAAAACGGTTCACAAGACTATACAAGAAGCAGTAAATAGAGAATTAAAAAATATACTTGGAGAGGGGTTAGAAAATTTCAATCCTGAATCTAGAAGGAAAATAATTGATGTCATTGATAAACTTGGTGAAGAAGTAGATATTAGATGTTGTATAGTTATTGATTTAAGTGGAAGTATGACGAATAAGGTAAGTATAGCTAAAAAAAGTATTGTTAATTTACTGAGGACACTTAAGCAAAGAAAAGGCAAAACAGAAATTGCAGTTGTAGGTTTTCCAGGTACAGATTATGAACTTTATAAAACCATTTGTGATTTTACAGAAGATATAGATGAATTGCAGAGAAGTTTAAATAATATAACTACAGGTGGGACAACTCCAACAGGGCCAGCTCTTAAAAGAGCTATAGAAATGTTATTAGATGTAAAAGAAGTGAATAAAGGGATACTTGCAGCAAATATAGTGTAAATTTATAGATTTGGGGGAGTTTGAATGCTTAAAAAAGGAGATAAAATTGAAGGTAAATGGTATAAAAATAAATATACAGTACTTGAAAAAATAGGCCAGGGTGGAGTAGGCACAGTATATAAAGTAGTAGATTATAAAGGCTATATAAAAGCATTGAAAATAAGCGAAGATATAATGTCTTTAACTAGAGAATTTGAAATTTTGCAAAAACTCCCCTCATCAAATAATATACCTAAAGTTTATGAAATTGATGATTGGGTATATAAGAACAAAAGATATTATTACATTGTTATGGAATATATAGAAGGAAATAATTTAAAAGAAATTATTAACAAAGATAAATTAAGTATAAAAGATATTTTAGGAATATCATTAATATTATCAGAACTTATAAACAAACTTTATCAGCTAGGATATATTTATGGAGATTTAAAGTTAGAGAATATTATAGTAGATAGAAGGACTAAAAAGATAGTGTTTGTGGATTTTGGTGGAGTATTTAAAAAAAATAGATGCATTAAAGAATTTACTCCTACATATGATATAAATTCATGGGGAATAGAAAATAAAAATTTACATATTGAAAGATTGATTTTTAGTACAACTATGTTAATGGTATGCCTTATTACCAGACGGGAATATGATCCTTTTCGTACTCCTATGAAAAAAATATTAGCTATTATAGATTCACTTAATATAAGTGAAAAACTTAAAGTATTTATGAAAGATGGTTTGTTAAATAAATTTAATGATATAAATTGTTATATAGAAGGATTAAAAATGCTTTTTATTGAATCAATTAATGATAGGCCTATAATTAGTAATGATGTTATTAATTTAATATTTATAGTTAGTATATGTTTTTTTGTATTAACTATATTTTTAGGAGTAAAATTTTATGTATAATAGAGATAGGGGAATTTAATAAAGACAGTTAAATCTTCTTAAAATGAAATAGATGCTGATAAGACAGGTGATTGTATGAAGGAAAAAGTAATAGATACCATTATAAAAAACAATTTAATTGAAAAAGGAGATAATATTCTTGTAGGTGTTTCGGGAGGGCCTGATTCAATGGCTCTTCTTTATGTTCTAAGAGAAGCTAAGGAAAAAATTGATTTCAAATTGTATGTTGCACATGTTAATCATGGTGTTAGAGGTAAAGAAGCGGACGAAGACGAAGAATTTGTAAGAAAAGTATCTGATGAATTAGGAATTCCTTTTTATTCAATAAAAGTAGATATGTCTAAATATGCTAAAGAAAATAAGCTTTCTGAAGAGGAAGCTGGAAGAGAGATAAGATATAATTTTTTTAGACAAGTATTATCGCAGTTAGGAAATGGTAAGATTGCAGTTGCTCACAATAAAAATGATCAAGCAGAGACTTTAGTGATGAGATTTATAAGGGGAACAGGATTAGACGGTTTAAAGGGAATGGATTATAAAAATGGGGATATTATAAGGCCATTATTAGATGTTAGTAGGGATGAGATTGAAAAGTATATAAAAGAAAATAATATTGAAGTTAGAATTGATAAGACAAATTTTAAACCAATTTATAGTAGAAATAAAATCAGACTTGAGCTTATTCCTTTTATCAAAGAAAACTTTAATAAAAATTTTATTGATACTATTTATAGAACTTCGAGATTGATGGCTATAGATAGTGATTTTTTAAAAAAGTACGCTTTAGAAAAATATGAGCAAATGATACATAAAGAGACTAAAAACAAGATTATTATAAATACAGAAAAATTTTCAAAGCAGCATGATTCTATAAAGTCAAGGATATTGAGAATAGCTATTGAGAAATTATTAGGACATATTAAGGGAATAGAAGAAAAGCATATATATGATGCTATAAATCTTGTATTTAATAATAATACAGGAAAAAGGATTAATTTACCTAAAAATATACAAATTAGTATAGGCTATGGGTATTTTACAGTGGAAAAAATAGATTTGAAGGATGAAATAACAAATTATGAGTATATAATTAATATAGAAAAATCAACAAAAATTGATGAGTTAAAATGCGAAATAATTACAGAAGTATTAGATGTTAATGAAGTTGATATAAAAAATAATAGGTTTATAAAATATTTTGATTATGATAAAATATATGGAAACCTATATATTAGAAACAGAAGACCAGGGGATAAATTTTTTCCTTTGGGAATGAAAGGAAAAAAGAAATTAAAAGATTTTTTTATAGATTTAAAAATTCCTAGAGATATAAGAGATAAGATTCCACTTTTAGTAGATGATCGTAATATTATTTGGGTTGTAGGATATAGAATAAGTGAAATTTATAAAATTAAGCCTGAAACCAAAAGAGTTCTGAAGATACAAATTAAATGTAAGGAGGATTTATATGAAACAAGATATTCGTCAAATATTAATTGAAACAGATGAATTACAAAAGAGGATTAAAGAACTAGGACAAGAGATAACTAAAGATTATAAGGATAAGGATTTAGTTGTAATTTGTGTACTTAAAGGAGCAGTAATGTTCATGTCAGATTTATGTAAAAATATTGATTTACCATTAAGTATGGATTTTATGGCTGTATCTAGTTATGGTTCATCTACACAATCATCAGGAGTTGTAAGAATTCTGAAGGATTTAGATTCAAGTATTGAAGACAAAGACGTATTGATTGTAGAAGACATAATAGATACAGGGTTAACTTTAAGTTATTTAGTTGAAAACCTTAAATCTAGGGGGCCTAGAAGTGTAAAAATATGTACTTTGCTTAATAAACCTGAGAGAAGAAAAACCGAAGTTAAAGTAGATTATATAGGCTTTACAATACCAGATGAATTTGTTGTTGGTTATGGATTAGATTTTAATGAAAGATATAGAAATTTACCATATATATGTGTTCTTAAAGAGGATGTTTATAAATAATAAACCTTATTAGGGTATTATTGTGTTTTAATGACCATTGTGGTAAAATATTTTAGTATGAGAGATTTAGGGTAGTGAGAGGAGGACTCTAGTTGAAGAGATATTTCAAAGGCATAAGTTTCTATCTGCTGATGTTTATAATAATTATAGCTGCAGTTCAGCTTTTCAATAGACCAGTAGGAGAAACAAAGCAGTTTGATTTTACAGAATTCGTTCAGCAGATAAAGAGTAACAATGTTGAATCTATTACTGTGGTAAGGGAAGAAGGGATAATAACTGGAAAATTGAAAGATGGAACATCATTTTCTTTAATTCTTCCAGACGGTACAGAGGAAAACCTTTATGAAGATTATTTAAAAGATTTAATAGATAAAAATAAGATAAGATATGTTGGTAAAAAGCCGCCTGAAACACCATGGCTTCTAAATATTCTTCCAACAATCTTTATTATGATATTGATTTCTATTATTTTTTGGTTTGTATTTATGCAGCAATCACAGGGCGGCGGAAGTAAGGTTATGAATTTTGGGAAGAGCAGAGCAAAGCTGCATAAGGATGATGGTAGAAAGAAGATAACATTTAAGGATGTAGCAGGATTAGATGAAGAAAAAGAAGAGCTTAAAGAGATAGTAGATTTTCTTAAAAATCCAAGAAAGTATATAGAGTTAGGTGCTAGAATACCTAAAGGAGTTTTAATGGTAGGTCCTCCTGGTACTGGTAAAACATATTTATCTAGAGCTGTTGCAGGAGAAGCTGGAGTACCTTTTTTCAGTATAAGTGGTTCTGATTTCGTTGAGATGTTTGTAGGAGTAGGTGCTTCAAGGGTAAGAGATTTATTTGAGCAGGCTAAAAAGAATGCTCCTTGTATAGTTTTTATTGATGAGATTGATGCTGTTGGTAGAAGAAGAGGTGCCGGATTAGGTGGAGGTCATGATGAAAGAGAGCAAACTTTAAATCAGCTTTTAGTTGAAATGGATGGTTTTGGGGTAAATGAAGGGATTATTGTTATGGCAGCTACAAATAGGCCTGATATATTAGACCCTGCACTTTTAAGACCAGGACGATTTGATAGACAAGTGTATGTAGGAGTACCAGATATTAAAGGTAGAGAAGCTATTTTAGAAATACATGCAAAAGGTAAACCTTTAGATGACGATGTTGACCTTAAAGTTATAGCAAGAAGAACTTCTGGATTTACTCCAGCTGATTTGGAGAATCTATTAAATGAGGCAGCACTACTGACTGCAAGAAAAAATTTAAAGAAAATACCGATGGAATTAATTGAAGAAGCTATAACTAAGGTAATAGCAGGACCTGAAAAGAAAAGTAGAGTAATAAGTGAAAAGGAAAGAAGGCTTACGGCATATCATGAAGCGGGGCATGCTGTTGTAGCTAGATTGTTACCTAATACAGATCCAGTTCATTTAATAAGTATTATTCCAAGAGGTAGAGCTGGTGGGTTTACAATGATACTACCAAAGGAAGACAAATACTATATGTCTAAAACAGAAATGGAAGAGACATTAGTACATCTTCTTGGGGGTAGAGTAGCTGAAAAATTAGTTTTAAATGATATTAGTACAGGAGCTCAAAATGACTTAGAGCGAGCTACTAAGATAGCAAGAGATATGGTAACTCATTATGGTATGAGTGAAAAATTAGGTCCTATGACATATGGTACAGATACAGATGAAGTTTTCTTGGGAAGAGATTTAACTAGAAGCAGAAATTATAGTGAAGAAGTAGCAGCTGCTATAGATAGAGAAATGAGAAGCATAATTGATAAGGCTTATCATACAGCTGAGAAGTTATTAAAAGAGAATATAGATAAGCTTCATAGAGTAGCAGAGGCTCTGTTAGAAAGAGAAACACTTAATGCTGAAGAATTTGAAGAAATATTTAGTATGGAGTAAAGTGGTCATTGACCACTTTTTTTTTAGTTATGTTATAATAAAAATTGGATATAAATTTTTGATATTAAAGAAATAAAGGGAAGGTGGGTATATGGAGTTTAATTTGAAAGTTGGCTTAGAAGGTATAGCAGAAAAGGTAGTTACTGAAGATGATACAGCTGCGAAATTTGGTAGTGGAAATGTTTATGTTTTTGCAACTCCAATGATGATAGGGCTTATGGAAAATGCTGCATTAAATGCAGTTGACAAGGAACTAGGAGAAGGTTATGCAACTGTAGGAATACATGTAGATGTTAAACATTTAGGAGCTACACCAGTTGGTATGAAAGTAAAAGGCATAGCAAAGCTTACAAAGATAGATGGTAAAAAATTATATTTTGATGTAGAAGCTTATGATGAGGAAAAATTAATAGGAAAGGGTACACATACTAGATATATAATAAATGTTAAAGAGTTTTTTGAAAAAATTAACAAAAAATAAAAATAGAAGCATAAGTTTAGAGAACTTATGCTTCTATTTTTTGGAAATGGCGAATGATAAAATTGTCAATCGAGCAAAAAATTAATTAGGGGAGATAATAAATAATTAAAGGAATAATTTTTTATAATCCATAGGAAATTATAATAAAATCTTATATTTTAAAAATTTAATGTCGATTTTATTGAAACTTTGTCTGGCATGTTTACATGCCAGAGTCGTTATAAACTGCATTAATTTGTGGATAATTTTAAATATAATTTCCGTAATGGATTTCAAGAAAATCTACCTTAATTTATTTAAATCGAAGATTTTGTTCTATATAGAATAATTTTATTTGTGAAAAATATACTTCAATATTTAAAAAAATTGAAATATATATTGCAAAATTTTGAATTGTATAATAGTCTATATTTGGGTAGGAAAACATTTGCTCAACTGCCCGTATCAAATCATGGCCTACTTAAAAAGGAGGATTACAGATGTTTGATAATGAAAAACTAGAAAAAATTTCAGCTGCTAAAAAGGAATGGGAAAATTCTACATTATCAAAAACTATTTCAAGATTTCCTGAGAGAAAAGAAAAATTTACAACAGGTTCAGGATTAGAAGTTAAGAGACTCTATACACCAGAAGACATCAAGGATTTAGACTATAACGAAGATTTAGGATATCCTGGACAATATCCATTCACACGTGGTGTACAGCCTACAATGTATAGAGGTAGGCTTTGGACAATGAGACAATATGCAGGTTTTGCAACAGCAGAAGAGTCAAATAAGAGGTATAAGTATTTACTAGAGCAAGGACAGACTGGTCTTAGTGTAGCTTTTGATTTACCAACTCAGATTGGATACGATTCAGACCATCCTCTTTCAGAGGGAGAGGTAGGAAAAGTTGGAGTTGCTGTTGATTCCCTTAAAGATATGGAGATTCTTTTTGATGGTATTCCTTTAGACAAGGTAAGTACTTCTATGACTATAAATGCTCCTGCTGCAGTATTATTGGCTATGTATATAGCAGTAGCGGAAAAACAAGGAGTATCAAAAGATAAACTAAGAGGAACTATACAAAATGATATTTTAAAGGAATATATCGCAAGAGGAACTTATATATTCCCACCTCAGCCTTCAATGAGACTTATTACAGATATTTTTGAATACTGTTCAAAGCATGTTCCAAACTGGAACACAATAAGTATCAGCGGATATCATATAAGAGAAGCAGGTTCTACAGCTGTTCAAGAGGTTGCATTTACTCTTGCTAATGGTATAGCTTATGTTGAAGCAGCTATTAAAGCTGGGCTTGATGTTGACTCATTTGCACCTAGATTATCATTCTTCTTCAATGCTCATAATGACCTATTAGAAGAAGTTGCTAAGTTTAGAGCAGCTAGAAAATTATGGGCAAGAATTATGAAAGAAAGGTTTAAAGCTAAGAATAAGAAATCAATGATTATGAAATTCCATACTCAAACAGCTGGTTCTACTCTAACAGCTCAGCAGCCAGATAATAATATAATTCGTGTAACAATTCAAACTTTAGCAGCTGTGTTAGGGGGAACACAATCACTTCATACTAATTCTAGAGATGAAGCATTGGCATTACCAACAGAAGATTCAGTTAGAATAGCTTTAAGAACTCAGCAAATAGTAGCTCATGAAAGTGGAGTTACTGAAACTATAGACCCATTAGCAGGTTCATATTATGTAGAGAGCTTAACTAAGAGAATAGAAGAAGAAGCTTATGAATACATCAAGAAAATAGATGAGCTTGGTGGTTCTCCTAAAGCTATAGAAAAAGGATTTATACAAAAAGAAATTCAAGATAGTGCATATAGATATCAAATGGAAATAGAAACAGGAAAGAGAATAGTAGTTGGTGTTAATAAATATCAAATAGAAGAAGAAGGACATAAAGACATATTAAAGGTAGACCCTTCAGTGGGTGAATTGCAGAAAGAAAAATTAAGAAAGTTAAGAGCAGAAAGAAATAATGAAAGAGTAAAAGAAACTCTTGAAGCTTTAAGAAAAGCTGCAAGAACTAATGAAAATACAATGCCATATATTTTAGATGCAGTTAAAGCTTATGCTACATTAGGAGAAATTTGTGGCGTACTAAGAGAAGAATTTGGAGAATATCAACCTTCAATTATTCTATAAAAAATATTAGTTTTACGGTTAATTTTGCTTTATCAAAACTTATCTTTGAGGAGGTTTAATAATGAGTGAAAGACCTATTAGAGTACTAGTAGCCAAGCCAGGATTAGACGGGCATGATAGAGGAGCAAAAGTAATTGCTAGAGCACTTAGAGATGCTGGCATGGAGGTTATTTATACAGGTTTAAGACAAACTCCAGAACAAATTGTTGCAGCTGCTATTCAAGAGGACGTAGATGTAGTGGCTATGAGTATATTATCAGGTGCTCACAATCATTTATTTCCAAAAGTAGTTAATCTATTAAGAGAACAGGGAGCTGAAGATGTTTTAGTAATAGGTGGCGGAGTTATTCCTGAGGACGATATACCTTTCTTAAAAGAAGCAGGAATATCAGAAATATTCACTCCAGGTACTCCTACATCAGCAGTAATAGATTATATTAGAGAACATGTTAAAAGAAAATAGCTATTTTTAGGTGGTGCAGTAATTTGGATTTTGAAAAAAGACTACTTGAAGGTGATAAAAGAGCTTGTGCAAGACTTATATCAATGTTTGAGATGGGCAGTAGTGAAGCTATAAATCTTATTAAAAAACTTTATAAATATACTGGAAAAGCCCATGTTATTGGTATAACAGGACCGCCTGGTGGTGGTAAAAGTACTTTAACAGATAAATTAGCAAAAGAATTAAGAAAAAGAGGCAAAAAGGTTGGAATAATTGCAATAGACCCTACTAGTCCATTTACAGGTGGTGCGATATTAGGTGATAGAGTAAGGATGCAAGATTTAGCAACTGACCCTGGAGTATTTATTAGAAGTATGGGTACTAGAGGTTCGTTAGGAGGACTTTCGAAAGCAACATATGGAGCAGTTAAGATATTGGATATTTTTGGAGTAGATTATATTTTTATTGAAACTGTTGGGGTTGGCCAATCTGAAGTTGATATAGTCAGAATAGCAGATACTGTTGTTATGATTATGGTACCAGGTTTAGGAGATGATATACAAGCTATAAAGGCTGGTATTATGGAAATAGGAGATATATTTGCAGTAAATAAGAGTGATTTAGATGGAGCAGATAAAACAGCTTTAGAAATAGAGATGATGCTTAAGTTTGGAGAAAATAAAGGTTGGAGGCCACCTGTACTTAAAGTATCAGCATTTAATAATACAGGGATTGATGAGCTTTTAGAAAAAATAATTGAACATAGAGAATATATGATTAACTCTTGCGAATTTGATAAACGTCGATTAGCAAATGCTAGATTAGAGGTGCTGAAATTAGTAGAAGAGAAGCTTATGGCTATGGTACTAGAAAAGACGAGTAATGGAGATTATTTAGATAGTTTATCTGAAAAAATTGCAAAAAGGGAAATAGATCCCTATACTGCTAGGGATAAAATCATTACTATGTTAGGAGAATAAGGAGGATAAAAAATGGTGAAAAAAGTAGACCATATTGGTATAGCAGTTAAAAATTTAGAGGAAACTTTGAAGTTTTATAAAGAAGTATTAGGATTAGAATTAGACGGAATTGAGATAGTTGAAGAACAAAAAGTAAAAGTAGCATTTTTACCGATTGGCGATACTGAAATTGAGCTTTTAGAGTCAACAGACAAAGAAGGGCCTATAGCAAAATATATTGAGAAAAAGGGAGAGGGAATTCAACATATAGCTTATAGAGTTGATGATATAGAAAAAGCAATAGAAGAAATGAAAAGTAAAGGTATTAGAATGATAGATGAAAAGCCAAGGTATGGAGCGGGTGGTGCAAAAATAGCTTTCTTGCATCCAAAGAGTACTTATGGTGTGTTAATTGAACTATGTCAAAGAGATTAATATATACCTAAGGAGGTAAATTCATGTCAATTGAAAAGATAGAGAAGCTTAAGGCCGCTAAAGAGAAAATTAGACTAGGTGGTGGAATTGATAAAATAGAGAAACAGCATAAAAGTGGTAAATTGACAGCAAGAGAGAGAATAAATTTATTACTTGATGAAGGAAGTTTTATTGAATTAGATACTTTTGTTGAACATAGATGTACTAATTTTGGAATGGACAAAAAGAAAGCACCAGGGGAAGGTGTAGTTACTGGATATGGAACAATTGACGGTAGACTTGTATTCGTCTATGCTCAAGATTTTACTGTTATAGGTGGTTCTCTAGGAGAAATGCATGCCGCCAAAATTTGTAAAGTGCAGGATATGGCATTAAAAATGGGAGCACCTATAATTGGATTAAACGATTCAGGAGGAGCTAGAATACAAGAAGGTGTAGATGCTTTATCAGGTTATGGCAAAATATTTTATAGAAATACTATATCATCTGGAGTTATTCCTCAGATATCAGTAATTATGGGGCCATGTGCGGGAGGAGCTGTATATTCACCAGCACTTACAGATTTCATATTTATGATAGAGAATACAAGTAAGATGTTTATTACAGGGCCACAAGTCATTAAGACTGTAACTGGAGAGGATGTTTCTGCAGAAAAATTAGGAGGGGCTATGACTCACAATAGCATAAGTGGAGTTGCGCATTTTATTGATAGCACAGAAGAGGACGCTATAAATAGAATAAAAAAATTATTAAGCTTTTTACCATCAAATAATTTAGAGGATCCTCCAGTATTTGATACTAATGATGATATAAATAGAATAGATGAAATATTAAATGAGATTGTACCTGACAATCCTAATAAACCATATGATATGAAAGAAATAATAAAAATAATAGCTGACAATGGAGATTTCTTTGAAGTACAGCCTTATTTTGCTCAAAACATCATAACAGGATTTATAAGATTAAATGGTAAATCAGTTGGGGTAATTGCAAACCAACCTAAAGTACTTGCCGGTTGTTTAGATATTAATGCTTCAGATAAAGCTTCAAGATTTATAAGGACTTGTGATGCTTTTAATATACCATTGTTAAATTTAGTAGATGTCCCAGGGTTTTTGCCAGGAATAGATCAAGAATATGGTGGAATTATAAGACATGGAGCAAAAATGCTATATGCATATAGTGAGGCTACTGTACCAAAAGTTACTTTAGTTATAAGAAAGGCATATGGCGGTTCGTACCTTGCTATGTGCAGTAAGGATATGGGGGCAGATTTAGTATTTGCATGGCCTAATGCAGAAATTGCTGTTATGGGGCCTGAAGGAGCTGCAAACATTATTTTTAGGAAAGAAATACAGAATTCAGATGATCCATTAGCTACAAGAGCTGAAAAGATTAAAGAGTATAGAGATACGGTAGCAAATCCGTATGTGGCTGCTTCAAGGGGATTTGTTGATGATGTAATTGAACCTATGACTACAAGACAAAGAGTTATTAGCGCATTTGATATGTTATCAAGTAAGAGGGAAAATAGACCGGCTAAGAAGCACGGAAATATACCCCTATAAAGAGGTGATATGATGCTAGGAGAGAATGTTACTATTGGTCAAGTTCTGGTAGTTACAGTATTTAGTATGGGTATAGTTTTCTTGGCGTTGCTTGTTATTTCTTATATTATAGACGGATTTAGATTTGTTTTTTATAAAGATAATAAAAAGGAAGATAAAGAGCAAAGAAAAGTTATTGAACCTAAGAAAAGTGTGCCAAAAGAAATTTTTAATGAAGAGGATGACGAAGAGTTAATAGCAGTTATAACGGCTGCTATTGCAGCAAGTATTTCTAGACCAGCTTCTGAAATTAGGATAAGGAATATAAAAAGAATACCTGCAAATACGCCAATTTGGGCTAGAGCTGGTAGACTTAAGCAGTTTGAATTAATCGATAGATAAGGAGGCTAAAAAATGAAAAAATATATAATTACAGTTAATGGTAAGAAATACGAGGTTGAGGTGGAGGAAGTAAGACAAGAAGCATCAGAAAGAGTAAGTAGGCCTGTTGTTGATAAACCAGTTGCTGAAATGCCAAAAAAAGAAGTGAAAAAAGAACCAAAAGTTGAGCCTAAAAAAGAAGTAGAAGAAAAATACGTTCCAGAGGGAGCTGAAACAGTAGAAGCTCCAATGCCAGGAACTATATTGGATATAAAAGTTAAAGAGGGAGATAATGTAAAGAGCGGTCAAGTTTTAGTGATACTTGAAGCTATGAAAATGGAAAATGAAATAGTAGCACCAAGAGATGGAAAAGTGGTTAGCATAAATACAACTAAGGGTGCTTCTGTAAATGCAGGGGATCCATTAGTATCACTTGAATAAATTTAAATATATCAGAAAGCGGGGTAAACCTAAATGTTTTTGGATATACTTAGGCAGTTTTGGACAAGCACAGGTTTTTCTGCATTAACCATAAAAGAAGTTATAATGATAGGGATTGCCTCCGGACTTCTTTATTTGGCTATTAAAAAAGGATATGAGCCGTATCTATTAATACCTATTGCTTTTGGTATGCTGCTTACTAATTTACCATTAGGGGGTCTTATGGCTGAACCTGTAAAAGAGATAGTGAAAGACCCAGTAACAGGTCAAATGGTATATAAGACCAAAGAAGTAGGAGGATTATTGTATTATTTGTATCAGGGAACGAAATTAGGTATTTATCCACCGATAATCTTTCTATGTGTAGGTGCAATGACAGATTTTGGGCCATTGATTGCTAATCCTAGAAGTTTACTTTTAGGAGCAGCTGCACAATTTGGTATATTCTTTACTTTTATTGGAGCTAAATTTTTGGGATTTACAGGGCCTGAAGCTGCATCTATAGGTATAATTGGAGGGGCGGATGGACCTACTGCACTATATTTAACAACTAGATTAGCACCTCATCTGTTAGGAGCTATAGCTGTGGCTGCATATTCTTATATGGCACTAGTTCCAATTATACAGCCACCGATTATGAAATTACTTACAACTGAACAAGAAAGAAAAGTTAAAATGCAGCAGTTAAGACCAGTTTCAAAAAAGGAAAAGATTATTTTCCCTATAGTTGTTGCAGTTTTTAGCATACTATTATTGCCATCTTCGGCACCACTTATTGGAATGCTTATGTTTGGCAACTTAATTAGAGAATCTGGTGTAGTTGAAAGACTTTCAAATACTGCACAAAATGCACTATCTAATATAATTACAATTTTCTTAGGATTAACAGTTGGTGCTACAGCTAAAGCTGATTCTTTTATTGATACAACAACAATCAAGATAATTGTACTAGGATTAATAGCTTTTTCAATAGGGACAGCAGCAGGAGTTTTATTTGGAAAGATTATGTATAAAGTATCGGGAGGTAAAGTAAATCCATTAATAGGTGCTGCGGGAGTATCTGCAGTTCCTATGGCGGCTAGGGTTGTTCAAAAAGTAGGACAGAAGGAAAATCCATCTAACTTTCTTTTAATGCATGCTATGGGACCAAACGTTGCAGGAGTTATAGGTTCTGCAATAGCAGCAGGAGTATTGTTAATGTTCTTTGGAGGTTAAAAGGACTCTGTTTAGAGTCCTTTTTATTTTTATCTAATTCATGTTCTATGTCCCCTATTTCTTATTATTGACAATTAACTATGTAGCAGTTTATACAGAATTGTCATATGTATAAAACAGGAAAAGCATAATATGGAAAAAGGGGGCATTAGAATGTCTGAATTATATAAACTAACACAATCTCAATTAGGTGAAATTCAAGATGTAGGTCAAGAGATACGTTTAGACGTTCAGCTTGATGAAAACCCATATCTTAATACGGGTTCAATAACAGGTACTATTACAGATCCTAACGGTGATCCTGTTGAAGATGCTTTAGTAAAAGTGTTAGATAAAGACCACAATCCTTTGTATCACACATTGACAGACGCTTATGGGAAATATGATATTTCGAATATTACACCAGCATCTGAATTGCATGTTCATGTTACAAAAAGAGGTTATATATTAAGTGAATCTAACCCTGTGGCTATTGCAGCAGGTCAAACAATAATTGTAGACCAAGTATTACAGCCAGATCCTGATGCGAATAAATCGACAATTGCAGGAGAAGTATTTGATATCAATAATAATCCTATAGCTAATATCATGGTTACTTTGATAAAAATAGAGAACGAACAAGAGATTATTAAAGCAGTAACTGGTACAAATGAATACGGTCAATATGCTTTTATAAACCTTGACCTAGGAAATTATTTTATTAGGTTATCTGGACAGGGTTATAAAACAACAGAAGTTGAACTCCATATAATACAACCGGGTTCAATAACTAAAATACAGACAACATTACAGGTTGCTCCAGAACAGTCTACTGGAACTATTAACGGTATTATAAAGGATGCACAAGGAAATCCTGTTGAAGGAGCAGTTGTTGTACTTTATGAAGTAACAGGAGATACAGAAAATCCAACATTAATTCCTAGAAGATATACTAGAACTATTTCAGGTGGAGTTTATTTATTTGGGGATGTTCCGCAAGGTAAATATATAGTAAAAGCAAATAAAGAACAATAATAATGATATGAGAGGTGATAATGTATGGCTGAATGTAAAGAGTTATATAAATTAGGTCAGTCTGAAATTCATTCGTTGATTGATTTAGGTGAAGAGATTAGGATAGACTTACAGCTCGAAGATAATATTCACATTGATCAAGGTACTGTATTTGGTAAAGTAACGGATGCTAATGGCGTTCCTATAGAAGGTGTTACAGTTAAGATAACAGATAATCAATATAATCCTTTGTATCATGGCATTACAGACATTAATGGAGAATATACAATAGTTGGAATATCTCCAGAAGAACAGTATTTGATATTTGCTACTAAATATGGATATAACCTTATGCAAGGTATATCTTTTGCAATGCAAGCGGGCCAGCAAATAGAAAGGGACTTTACACTTACTCCTGTATCTAGTACAAATAACAGTCTAATAGCTGGTGATATAACAGATGAGCAAGGAACACCACTACAAGGAGCAATAGTAAGGCTTATTGACAATACAGATCCTAATAATCCTCAAATATTGAAAACAACTTATACTAACGAATATGGACAGTTTGTATTTTTTGACATTGCACAAGGAATTTATTCTGTATCGACTAGTAAATTAGGTTATACAAGTGTAGATATAAATGTAGTTATAGATACACCATTCCAGGTGAGAAATATTGTCGCGTCACTACCAATTGACCCAGTTACTAGAAAAGGAACAATAAACGGTATCATAAGAGATAAAGACGGTATTCCAATTGAAGGAGCATTTGTAATATTATTTAGAGTTGACACCGATGAAGAAGGTAATGAGATTTTAACACCTATTAGAATGACTAAAACAAATAGCGAAGGACTATATATATTCGAACAAGTTGATCAAGGTAGTTATAAGATTAAAGCAAATAAGCAAATTCCAGAGGCAACTGCATAGATTACAGGCATATAGTTTATCTATATGCCTACATACATAAAAAAGTAGGTGAAATTATGGAAAAGTATATTTTAGGGCAATCTGAAATGAAAGAATTAAATAAAGAAAATCCTGAAATAAGGATAGATTTGTATTTAGAAGAAAACAAGTATTTTGATAATGCTTTGATTTATGGTCATGTAAGAGACAATAGAGGTAGTTTGTTAGAAGATGTGAAGATAAAGTTTGTTGATGAAAGTTGGAATGCAATTGGCTGTGTATATAGCAGCAAGGATGGATATTATACATATAATGGTGTTAGATTAAATAGTAAAATTAGAATTGAAGCAGAAAAAAACGGTTATAAAACTCATAGAAGCTGCTATATAAATATAAAGTCTAGACGTATTATATATAACATCATTTTAGAAGAGGAAACATATAAGTTTACTTTGATAACAGGACATGTATTTGATAAAGATAAAAAAACAATAGCTTATGTTACAGTTACATTATTTAAAAATGAAAAGCTTTATAGATATACATGTACGAATAAATATGGGCAATTTATTTTTTCAACTATAGTAAAAGGGGAATATAAGTTAGTTATAAATGATTCAAAATATTATTCTTATGAAACAATTTTAGATATAGAAGATTTAAAAGATATTTATAAAATAGATATATTATTAGAAAATAGAGTTAGTAAGACTAAAATTAATGGTATTATTTATGAAGAAAATAATAGCCCTATAGAAGACGCATTAGTTATTTTATATAAAGTAGAAGACGAAGATAAATATATTTCTATAGATTTTAGGTTTACTGATGAATTTGGTAAATATGAATTTGAAGATATGCCATATGGCAATTATGTTGTAAAAGCAGTTTATTAGAAGATATGGAGTATTACTACCATATTTTTTTTTGTAAATGATATAATATTATTGTGCTTAAGAAATACTCTTGTTAAGGAGGAAAAATAGTGAAAGATGAAATTTTGAAGCTGCTTAAAGAAAATAATAAAAGATATGTTTCTGGGCAGAGTATTAGTGATACTTTAAATGTGAGCAGAACAGCAATATGGAAGTATATAAATCAATTAAGAGAAGAAGGTTATTTAATTGATTCAGTTACACGAAAAGGATACAAATTAACTTATACACCAGATATATTGACTTATGGAGAAATTGCAGAATACTTAAAAACAGATTATATAGGCAGAAAAATAGTACATTTTGACAGTATAGATTCAACAAACATTAAAGCTAAGCAATTAGCAGCTGAAGGTATGAAAGAGGGTACAGTCGTTATAGCGGAAGAGCAGACTATGGGTAGAGGACGATTAGGAAGAGGATGGGTATCTCCGAAAGGTAAGGGAATTTGGATGTCTATAATACTCAGGCCAGATATTAATCCAATAGATGCTTCGAAAGTAACACAGATAGGGGCTGCTGCTGTGTGGAGTGCACTTAATAAAGTTGGAGTAGATGCTTATATAAAATGGCCAAATGATATAGTATTAAATGGTAAAAAAGTTTGTGGTATTTTAACGGAAATGAGTGCTGAACTTAATAGAATAAATTATTTAGTTATAGGTATAGGGGTAAATGTGAATATCAATTTAGAAGAATTTCCTAAAGAGATAAAGGATGTGGCTACTTCTATTAAGGCTGAGATAGGGCATGATGTAGACAGAAAGTTTATTGTGGCTGAAATTCTCAATAATTTTGAGAGATTTTATAATGAATTTATTAAGTATGGTAGTATAAAAACTTCAATAGAAATATGTAGAAAAGCTTCGATTTTATTAGGGAGAGAAATAAAAATTATTACTAATAAAGGAGAAAGGAAGGCTAAAGCTATAGATATAACAGATCAAGGAGAATTATTAATAGAAGAAAATGGGAAGATTGAAAAGTTAATCTCAGGAGAGATATCTGTAAGAGGAATATATGGATATGTATAAATTTAATCGAGCTACTTATAAACTAATTCAATATTAACAATTTTAAATTTGTATTGAATAAAGACTTTGAAATTGCTAAAATTTAAATAAACTATATTTGAGTTGTATATAATAGTAAAGAAGAAGGTGAATATTTTGATATTAGTATTTGATGTTGGAAATACGAATATTGTATTAGGAGTATATGAAGGTAAGGATTTATTAAAATATTGGCGAATTTCTACGGATAAAAATAAAACTTCAGATGAATATGGTATGCTTATTAATCAATTGTTTGAGTATAATGGTTTTAAGCTTAATGAAGTTGAAGCCGTTATAATATCTTCAGTAGTACCGCCACTTATGTATTCATTACAGGCTATGTCGATAAAATACTGCAATAAAGAACCACTTATAGTTGGTCCTGGAATTAAAACTGGAATGAATATTAGGTATGATGATCCTAAACAGGTAGGCGCCGATAGAATTGTTAATGCCGTTGCAGCATATGAAAAGTATGGAGGACCTACTATAATAGTTGATTTTGGTACTGCTACAACTTTTTGTGCAGTATCTGAAGAAGGAGATTATCTTGGGGGAGCTATTGCACCAGGCATTAAAATTTCAAGTGAAGCACTTTTTCAAAAAGCAGCTAAACTTCCAAAAATTGAATTGGTAAAGCCAAAAACTGTTATATGTAAAAATACTGTAAACAGCATGCAGTCAGGTATAATATATGGTTATGTAGGTATGGTTGATTATATTGTTGAACGAATGAAAAAAGAGATAAAAGGAAAAGTAAAAAATGTTGTATGTACAGGAGGATTGTCTACTTTAATTGCAAGTGAGTCAAAAACTATTAATAGAGTAGACAAGTTATTAACATTAGAAGGTTTGAGAATAATATATGAAAGAAACAAGTAGCCTAATAAGGCTACTTTGAGGAGCTTGTTGAAAAACATATATGAAAATGACGCTCATGCGGATGAATTTAGAAAAAACTAAAGGCTTAAATTTTTAGAAAATCCTAACGCACCTAATCAAGACCTCCTGTCTTGTAGGATGCTGGTTTGACATCCTGTCAAACCTACGGATTTTCTCAAAAATTTTCACCTAGTTTTTTAACTAAATTCTTTCAAGCATTCGCTTTCATTTTCATAAATATTAAAAATATAAGTTTGTTAACAGCCTGAAGTAGCCTAATAAGGCTACTTTTTTGACGAAAGAAGAAATGAGGTGGGATAGTGAGGATAGGGAATGTTGAGACGAAAAATAATGTTTTTCTTGCACCTATGGCAGGTATTACAGATATGGCATTTAGATTGATTTGTAGTGAATTAGGCGCAGGTCTTGTTTATAGTGAAATGATAAGCTCAAAAGGCCTTTACTATGAAGATAAGAAAACATACGAACTAATGAAAATAGATGAAAATGAAAGGCCGATAGCATTGCAGATATTTGGGCATGAACCAGATATTATGGCTCATGTGGTATCATCGGTATTAAATAAACGAGATGATATTGATATTATTGATATAAATATGGGATGCCCTGCACCAAAAATAGTTAAAAATGGAGATGGAAGTGCTTTATTAAAGGAACCGAAGATAGTTAGACAAATTGTAAGAGCTGTTGTTAAAGCGTCAAATAAGCCTGTTACTGTGAAAATAAGAATGGGATGGGACGAAAAAAATATAAATGCAGTAGAAATAGCTAAGATTATTGAAGATGAAGGTGCATCTTTAGTAGTTATACATGGTAGAACTAGAGAACAATTTTATTCTGGAAAGGCAAACTGGGATATAATTAGAGAAGTTAAAAACAATGTATCAATTCCGGTTGTAGGCAATGGAGATATTTTTACTCCTGAAGATGCTAAGAGAATGATTGATTATACAGGTTGTGATGGAGTAATGATAGGAAGAGGAAGTCAGGGAAACCCTTGGATTTTTAAAAGAACTGTAGCACTTATTAAAAATGGAGAGGAAATACCACCGCCAACGAATCGCGAGAAAATAGATATGGCTATAAGGCATCTTGAGTTGTTAACTAGCTTAAAGGGAGAAAAAATTGCAGTTAGAGAGATGAGAAAACATATTGGGTGGTATATTAAAGGCATGAGCAATGCATCAGATATGAGAAGAAGGATAAATACTATTGATAACAAAGATGAAATTATAGATGTATTAAATAAATATTTGGAGAGGTTATAAGATGGTTAAAGACTTAGCCATCTTTTTCCTTTATAAAAATTATATAAAATGGTAATATATAAGTATGAGCTCAATGTTGTGCACAATACAGACGGGGGAGGTAGGGTGTTGGATATTATTAGAATTGGAGATAAGGTAATAGATATAAATAAAATATATAGAAATATTGATAGAATTATTGAATTAAGAATAAGAGGTAAATCACAGCAGGAAGTTGCAGATATTTTGGGAATTCATAGAACATTTATTTCTAGACTAGAAAGATTAGGGGAGATAAGAAAGGGAAAGAGTGTGGCTTTAATTGGATTTCCGATAAAGAATAAAGAGGAATTAGAAAATATCTGTTTAAAATATGGTGTTGAATATATTTTTTTAATGTCAGAAGAAGAACGATGGAACTTTATACAAGATAAAAGTGGATTAGAATTGTTTAATAAGGTATTAGATATTATAGCCGAATTAAGAAATTATGATTTAATTATTACGTTGTTTTCTGATATGAGAAATTCTCTAGTACATAAGTTGTTGGACAAAGAAATTATATCAATAGATATAGGCAAATCTCCTTTAACAGAAGATATTGAAATTGATTTGAAAGCTATAGAAAATATTCTTAAATTAGTTAAAGACAGGGGGTAAATATTTTGAAGAGAGTTGTAAGTGTCAGTTTGGGTTCATCTAAAAGAAATCATAAGGTTAAGGTTAATATTTTTGGTGAGGATTTTATAATAGAAAGAATTGGTACAGATGGTGACAGAGATAAAGCTATAGAATTAATTAAGGAATTAGACGGTAAGGTTGATGCTTTTGGAATGGGCGGAATAGATATTTATTTAACTTGCAAAGATAAAAGGTACATAATAAAAGACTCACTTCCAATTAAAGCGGCTGCCAAAAAAACTCCAATGCTAGATGGTACTTTTCTAAAAAATACTCTAGAGAGAAGAGCTATAAGATATATAAACGAAAATAATATTATTAAATTGAAAGATAAAAAAGTTCTTATTACATCAGCACTTGATAGATACGGTATGGCTGAGGCTTTTCAAGAAGCTGGCAGCGATGTAGTTTATGGAGATGCCATATTTGCTTTAGGAATACCTGTAAAAATCAAATCATATAATACATTATATAATATAGCAAGAGTAATTGCACCTATAGCTGTTAAGATGCCATTTGAAATGTTATATCCTACAGGGCAAAAACAAAACAAATCTGTTGATAGTAGATTTTCCAAATACTACTACGAAGCAGATATAATAGCTGGTGATTTTAATTATATAAAAAGATATATGCCAAAAAATATGGAAGGAAAGATTATAATAACAAATACAGTAACTTCATATGATATAGATGATATGAAAAACAGAGGAGTTAAGATATTGATAACTACTACTCCTGAATTTGAAGGTAGATCATTTGGTACAAATGTAATGGAAGCTATGATAGTTGCTTTCTTAGGGAAAAAACCTGATGAAATGACTAGTGAAGACTTTGATAAGGCTTTAGATACTCTAGATTTCAAACCAAGAATAGAGTATTTAAATGATGCGCGGGGGGTTTCAGTTTAATATTTATGGGGGGGATCATATGGCAGGGTAAATGGATTTATATTTTAGAACCACAGTATTATAGAAAATCTATTAAAAGAGGAATAATAAAAGTTATTCCTGATAGAATATTATTAAATCTAGAAAAAAAAATAAAACCTAAAGTTGTATGTAAATATATAAATGATAATAATGAAGTAAAAGGATATGGAGTAGGGATTTTTCTTGAAGATAGAGATGATAACTATAGAGAGATTGCTGAGAGAATAGTTAATAGTATTAATTATTTAAATTTAGAAGATATAGATAAAATTTTTTTATATAGAATTGATTTGCTTGATAGTGAGAGTATCAAATCTATTCAACAAGAATATAATATTAAGGTATGTGATGGTAGAGATTTGAAATGCAAAATGATAATATATGCTTTAAAAAAATTGCTTAAGGATAAATATAATTTATTTAAGGACAAAGAGATTCTTATTATTAGCGATAGTACTGATGTAAGCAGGAATATGGTCTTTGAAATTGCAAGGGAATTTAAATATATTACAGTTTTAGGAGAAGATAAAGAGTTTGTTGTTGAATTGGCGGATTATATTCTAAATGAAATTGGGCTTTCTATATATACAACAATAAAACCTATTAAAAAGTTGAATAAATACAGTATAATCGTTAATTTGAATAACAATCTGAAATTAAATGTATTAGATATTTGTGATAATAGTATTATATTCGATTTTAGTGTTGAGAGAGTAATATTTAAAGAAATAAATAAAACGAAAAAGATAGCAGTAATAATAACTGATTTTATATTTAAAAGGAATCAAGACATAAGAAGTTTGCCATCAGGTTATGAGTTTAATAAAGAAGTACCTTCATATTTTTATCAAAGCATAGAAATGTTTAATTTTAGAGACTTGGTAAAACTTGAGATTAATAATAAAAGATATAGGTTTAAAGAGGCTAGAAAAATGTTTTTTGGACATGTATAGGCAAAATTGCAATTATATATAAATTTGAACTAAATAAGTTTATTAACCTCTTGACAATGTTATAGAGCTAAATTATAATAGTCATCATACAAAAGATGGGTATGGCACTGTAAAAAAATTACGGTGCTTATTATTTAAGACAAATAATATCAAAAATCATCAGAATTAGATAAAATTGGTCATGAAGGGGAGAGAGTAAAGTGGCAGATAAAGAAGTGGTTTTAACCTTAGATGGATTAAAAAAGATTGAAGATGAATTGGAGTATCTTAAAACAGTTAGAAGAAAAGAGGTAGCCGAAAGAATTAAGCATGCACTTGCTTTTGGAGATATTAGCGAGAACTCAGAGTATGATGAAGCAAAGAATGAACAAGCGCAATTAGAAGAGAGAATAGCTAAATTAGAAGGGATATTAAGGACAGCTAGAGTTATAGATGATGAAGATATTAACTTAGAGACAGTAAGCATAGGTACTAAAGTTAAGGTTAAAGATTTAGAATTTGATGAGGAAATAGAATACACTATTGTTGGTTCAGCAGAAGCAGATCCTTATGAAGGAAAGATTTCTAATGAATCTCCTGTAGGAGAAGCTTTAATTGGGCGAAAAAAAGGAGAAATAGTAGAGGTACAGGTTCCAGATGGGGTTATTAGATATGAGATACTAGAGATAACTAGGTAGTTTGGAGGTGTATTAAATGACATATGAAGAAAATAATCTTAATGAGATGCTAAGACTTAGAAGAGAAAAACTTAATAAACTTAGAGCGATGGGGAGAGACCCATTTAAAATAGAAAAATATGAAGTAACTCATCATAGTAAATATATTATTGATAATTTTGATGAAATGGAAGGAAAGTTTGTTTCGATAGCAGGTAGAATCATGTCTAAAAGAGGGCATGGTAAAGCAAGTTTTATTGATATACAAGATAGTGAAGGTAGAATTCAAGTTTTTGTAAAAGTTAATTTAATTGGAGAAGAAGAATATGAAATTTTTAAAACCTATGATATTGGGGATATAATTGGCGTAAAGGGAGAAGTATTTAAAACAAAGAAAGGTGAAATTTCCGTAAAAGCCCAAGAAATCATATTACTTACCAAATCATTACAAATATTACCTGAGAAGTTCCATGGTCTTAAAGACCCGGATTTAAGATATAGACAGAGATATGTAGATTTAATTGTAAATCCTGAAGTTAAACAAACATTTATTTTAAGGTCAAAAATAATAAAAGCAGTTAGAGAGTATTTAGATAATAGAGGCTTTTTAGAAGTTGATACACCAATTTTAAACACTATAGCTGGTGGTGCAGCTGCTAGACCATTTATTACTCATCATAATACTTTAGACATAGATATGTACTTAAGAATTGCAAATGAGCTATACTTAAAAAGATTAATAGTAGGTGGATTTGATAAAGTTTATGAAATGGGCAGAATGTTCAGAAATGAAGGAATGTCAATAAAGCATAATCCTGAATATACAGCTATTGAATTATATCAGGCTTATGCTGATTATGAAGATATGATGAGATTAACTGAAGACTTGATTGCATATGTTGCAAAAAAAGCGTTAGGAACAACTAAAATAAATTATCAAGGTAAAGAAATAGATTTAACACCACCATGGAATAGAATGAGCATGGAAGAAGCAGTAAAGAAATATGCAGGGGTAGATTTTAGCGAAATAAACACAGATGAAGAAGCATTAAAAATAGCAAAAGAAAAAGGAATAGAGATAAAACCAGGAATGACTAGAGGACATGTAATAAATGAATTATTTGAAGAGTATGCAGAGAAACATTTAGTTCAACCTACTTTTATTACACATCATCCAGTAGAGGTATCACCATTAGCTAAGAGAAATCCTGATGACCCAAGAATTACTAATAGATTTGAAGCATTTATTAATACATGGGAGATAGCTAATGCGTTTTCTGAATTAAACGACCCAATAGACCAGAGACAGAGATTTATTGAACAATTAAAACAAAGAGAAGCAGGTGACGATGAAGCTCATATGATGGATACTGACTTTTTAAATGCTTTAGAGGTAGGTTTACCACCGACAGGAGGATTAGGTATAGGTATAGATAGATTGATTATGATTTTAACTAATCAATCATCAATCAGAGATGTTATATTGTTCCCAACTATGAAGCCTATTGAAAATAAATAAATAATTATATTTAGCTCAAGCTAAGAGTTGAAGTACTCTTAGCTTGAGCTTTTTGACAAAGTTATATTTCTTAATAGATTGAAAAAATAACGCTCATAGACAAATCTTTAGAGAAAACTAAGATTCATATGGCTTTTTGATATATATGAAATTGTGAAAAATGTTCTTGACTAATTAAAAGTTTTGTGGTAAATTATTTCTTGTCGTTGAGGAAAAAAGCAGAACAAAAAAGTTTAAAAAAGTTCTTGACATAGATAAACAAATCTGCTATAGTATTAAGAGTCGGCGGCAAAAGCCGACAAAAAAGATTTGATAAGGAAGATTTGGTCTTTGAAAACTGAACAGTGCGGAGACAGGATTACAAGCTAACAGCTGATAGCTGAAGAACAAGTTTTTCCTTGAGAGTTTGATCCTGGCTCAGGACGAACGCTGGCGGCGTGCCTAACACATGCAAGTCG
>NZ_JBFWFX010000005.1:0-175923 GCF_050286925.1 Caloranaerobacter longqiensis | reverse complement strand
TTCATATGAAGTTTTCTGTGGTCTTTGCATACCTCTCGAATCTTTCAATGTTACTTACCTCCCTAATGTTCGTTCCTTCCCTATCTATCCTAGGTTTAGATAGGTACTATGACCTCTGCTGACTTCTCAAGGTTCAGCTATACATCTCTGCATAGGTTGTCATTTCGAAGTTCATCTAAATGACGTATCCTTGAGACCTCCCGGGGTAAGCGTAACCACTTTCCTACCATATATCCGCCACATTTACTGCATAAACCTTCGGACCGTTTTGGGCTTTGTTTTGATGTGCAAACTCACCCGATTTATACAGCCTCGAATGTGGTTCGTGTACCTCAGACCAGGATTTTGCCTCCGGCTTCCTTCAGATTCCACCTCGCGATGGACACCCTTGCCTTTGGCTAGTGGTTGGCACGGTCAACCCCCACAGTGGACTTTCACCACCTGGTTGTTACGCATGCCCGGCACACACAGTCTGACTTCTAGCAATTAGCTAGAAGTTTATAGTTAATTAAACAAAATCTTTGTTGTTAATTATTAAGAATCTTTCTTAAATAGTCGGTTATTTTTACAAATATTGATTTCTCCTCTATTCTATATTTAGTTACTAAATCATTAGCCGCAAATAGCTTGCCATTTAAATAAATTCTTATTTTCCCTACTTTTTGATTCTTTTCAATTGGAGCATATATTTTTTCTGGAAGCTCGATTTTTATTTTTATGTTTTCAATTTCACTATCTCTCATTGGAATGATTAATTCCTTATTAGTAACTATGGGAACCTTTTCTTTATTTCCATTTATAACCTCAATGTTTCTTATAAATTGGCCTTTACTAAAAATTACTTTAGATTTAAACACACTAAAACCGTAATCTAATAGCTTGTAACAATCGTTAAACCATGAATAATCGTCTAATACTATTGCTATAAGTTGCATACCGTTTCTGGTTGCACTTGACACAAGACATCTTCCAGCTCTTTTTGTATATCCAGTTTTAACTCCATCGCCACCTTCATATTGCCATAATGTTTTGTTTTTATTATAAAAATATTTATTTATATCCCTATCTGCAATCCAAAGTTTTGATTTTACAATATCTCTAAACTCTTTTTTCTTTAATGCCTCTCTAGTTATCAATGCCAAATCATAGGCTGTAGTATAATGATTTGCATCGTGTAAACCGTGTGGATTAGTAAAATTCGTATTAATAGCACCTAACTCTTTTGCCTTTTCATTCATTAATTTTACAAAATTATCTACTGTTCCACCAATATGTTCTGCAATAGCCATTGCCGCATCATTACCAGACCTTAACATAAGTCCATATAATAAATCTCTTAATGTAAGAGTTTCTCCCTCTTTTAAATATATACTAGAACCTTCAATCCCTACCGAATTCTTCTTTATTGTAACTATATCATCCAAATTTCCACACTCTATAGCTATCAAAGCTGTCATTATTTTAGTTGTACTAGCCATTGGAAGTTTTATATGAGGATTATATGAGAACAATATTCTCCCAGTATTTACTTCCATCAAAATACTACTTTTAGCATTAAGTTCTATCGGTTCGCAATATGAATTATGTGAACTTAAAAATATAAGAATAATTGCAACAAGTAATAATTTTTTATACCTTTTCATCCAAACCACTCCACTTATCTTCTATTTATAAAGCATAATAGAGTAGAGATAATCTCTACTCTTTCGTACTCTCCTCAGAATTTTTATGTTTATCCTTGCTCTTTATAATACTTTGCAAACTTTCTGTTATTTTAGGTATAAACTCTAATAAACTATTTAATGTATTAACTCCCTGGTCTACAGATAAAAGTTTAATTTGCCCATTACCAACTACAATAAAAGCAACCGGCTGAACAGAAACTCCTGCACCTGAACCTCCCATAAATGGTAACTTATCATAATCAGATTTATCATCTTTACCATTTTTATATTTACCTAGTTTATATTCTCCACCACCAGAAGTAAAACCTACAGAAATCTTAGAAATTGGAATAATCACAGCACCGTCCGGAGATTCAACAGGATCCCCAACAATTGTATTAACATCAACTATTTCTTTTAAACTTTCCATTGTTGTTTTCATTAAACCTTCAATTGGATGTTCTGACATTTAATTCACCACCTTTAAATACTTGAATCCCTTTATTCCTGCAATAATAATATGTACTAACTTAACCTTAATTATACAGTCAAATATCATATCGAATTTGTTAGACTTATATAAAGGATGAACTGCAAAATCTATTTTTTTAACTTCTTTTTTATTTAATAGATATAATAAAACAAATGATTTGATTTGTAATAATATACCAGAAGTAATTGCAGACATAAAAGCATCTGATGTTCCAATATTACTAATCCAAACGATTTTTTCTATTTCTAAATTTTCAATTATATAATTACTCAATTCTTTTATATATTTTCTTTTTTTTGTAAAGTTTTTATAAATATTAATAACTTGTTTATATGTTATTATATTTTTATCAACAAATATATCTTTTTCATTTTGACCAATTTCTATTTTGTTTTTAATCCTCAAAGCTAATTTTCTATTATAATTAATAAGTTTAACCATCGGAATGTTTATTTGCATTTTAGATATTCCATATATAGATATTATTTTTATCTCTAAATCATTATTATTATTCTTTCTATAAAATTCTATTTCTATACTTATTGGTGCATATAATAAAATTAAGATTAAAAGAATAAAAATTAATAATACTTTCACTATTTCACCTCTTAATGTAAATTGAACCTCTACTACTATTTTTTCCAATTTAGAAAAATCTATTAATTTTTATAGCTTAAAAAGATTAATTGTTTCTACATACAAAAAAACTTCGGACTCAATGTCCGAAGAATTCTTTTATACAAACATACTATTCAATATTTTCTAAATCTATTTCTGTTAGATCTTTTAATTTTGGTAATTCATCAATAGACTTTAACCCAAATTGCAATAAAAATTCATCTGTTGTACCGTATAGAATCGGTCTACCTGTTTTTTCTAATCTCCCTACTTCTTTTATAAGTTTCTTCTCAATTAAAGTATTAAGTGCTTTATCACACTTAACTCCACGTATAGCTTCTATCTCTGTCTTTGTAATAGGTTGTTTATAAGCTATAATAGAAAGAGTTTCTAAAGCTGCATTTGATAAACCTTTACTCGTTTTAGGTGTATAAAGCTTAGAAATCCATTCATGATGTTCTGGCCTTGTACTTAATTGATATTTATCGTTAAATTGAATTATTTGTATACCCCTTCTATTATAATTAAATTCCTCTATCATTTCATTTATTATATTATGTGCATCTTCTTTTGAAATGCCAATAATAGAAGCAATATCTTTAAGTGAAAGAGGATCACCCCATGTAAATAATAAAGCTTCAATAATAGATTTTATTTCTCTTTTGTCCATCATTAACCTCCTTGAATTTACAAATGCTTTAACACTTTAATGTTATATATATATTTCCAAAATTTTTTTCTTGTTTAATAGCAATAACCTTTAACTTCATAAGTTCAAGGAGAGAAAGAAATGTAACAACTATATATATTCTAGACGAATTTTCATCAAATAGCTCTGAAAAAGTAATTGTTCTTTTTTCATTTAATATCTTTTCTATCCTTTTCATACTCTCTTCTATTGAAATTTCATCTCTTTTTATTTCATGTATTTTAATTTTCTTTGTTCCTATATTATTTCTTTTTATTATATTACAAAAAATCTTAAATAAGTCCTCAATTTTTACATTTTCTAATTCTAGCTTTTCATTTCGTATATCTAAATCTATCTCTTCTCTAGGTTTAAAAAAAAGTTTTCTTTGCAGTTCTTCTTTTTCTTTTAATTTAATTGCAGCCTCTTTAAATCTTTTATAATCAATTAACTTCTTTACTAAATCTTCTCTAGGATCTATCTCTTCAATTTCAAGTTGCTTACCTTCATCTTTTTTTCTAGGTAAAAGCATTTTAGACTTAATTTCTAGTAACGTTGCTGCCATTAACAAAAATTCACTTGTTATCTCAAGATCTAAATCTTTCATTTTCTCTAGATATTCTAAGTACTGTTCAGTTATTTTTGATATTGGAATGTCTTTTATATCCACTTCGTTTTTATCTATTAAATGTAATAACAAATCCAAAGGCCCTTCAAAAATTTCTAGCACTACATTATATTTCATAGCAAAAACTCCCATAAATTTTGTTCTTTCAAAATATAATAATATTTAATAAGTTAAACCAAAAGTTTACTAAGAGATTTAACACATTATCAATTGTATCGGTTAATAATAAAAATATCAATATAAAGTATGAATAATTCTCATATTTTATCAAAAATGAGCCCAATTTATCAGGAAGAATACTATATAATATCTTTGATCCATCTAAAGGTGGTATTGGCAACAAATTAAACATACCTAACACCACATTATACCACATTAATATATTTAGATATTGATATATTACATTATTTAATATTATCCCTCTAGTAAGTAAAATAGCTAAAATGATAGTAAAAAACAGATTAGATAAAGGTCCTGCAATAGAAACAATAAAAATACCTCTTTTTTCATTTTTAAAATTATTTGGATTAATAGGTACAGGTTTTGCCCATCCAAATCCAACTGTTAAGAGTAATATAAATCCAATAAAATCTATATGATGGATAGGATTAAGAGTAAGTCTCTTACTCATTTTTGCTGTATTATCCCCTAATAAATAAGCAACATAGCCATGTGCTAATTCATGTAAAGTAATAGAGATTAATAGAGCCGGTACTAAATAAATTTTATATATTAAAGTAGCCCATAAATCACTGATTATTGTCATTTTCATGCCACCTTTTACTTTTTTTAATAATTTCATTCAATATCTCTAATTGTTCTTCCTCTTTATATGCTTTTTTGGTAATTATATTAAATATCAATTCATCCTTAATTTGTTTATATATTGGACCTGGTTTTAAATTATACTTTTTAATATTTTCACCTGATACAAACAATTTCATTTTATTATAAATTTCACTATATTTTATTAATTCCTCAATAAAGATATTATTGTCAAAATTTATTATGGCAAAATACATTAATCCCTCTATATTAACTAAATCAATAATTTTATAAATTGTTACACTAGAAATTTTATCTCTATTAATAAGTTTATCAATATGGTTGTAATTATTTTTAATATTTATTATTACTTTCTTAATTTTCCTTGATATATTTAATTTGTTAAATAATTCTAGCAAATAATTTAAATCTGCATTATGAAATAGCACTAATAAGTTAATTACATCCATGCTTTCACTCGTAATATTATAAAGATTGCAAATTAAAGACAATTCATTTTCAATTATTCTAAAGTACTCTATAGTTTTTTCATCAATATAATTTGATAAAAATGTATTTTGAAATAAATTATATTCATATAACATACGAATACCTACGTATTTCTTATTTGTTGATAGAATTTTTACTATTTCTCGAAAAATTCTATCTTCACTAACAAATCTAACGTATCCTTTTTCAACTGAATCAAATAATAATTTTTTAGTATCTTTTTCAATTTCAAATCCCAGTTTATAAGCAAACCTTATAGCTCTAATCATTCTTGTAGGATCATCTATAAAACTTTTCTCGTGTAATATTCTAATTTTTTTGTTATTTAAATCTCTTACCCCATCAACAAAATCTAATATTTCTAAATCGGGTAATTTTTTTATGTCTGCTAATAAACAATTAATTGTAAAATCTCTTCTTTTTACATCTTCTAATAAATTCCCCTTAAAAACAATAGGTAACATACCGGGTTTTTCATAAATTTCTTTTCTTGCTGTTGTTACATCTATATTAATTCCATTTTCCAGTTCTATTGAACCTGACAGAAAATTTTTATAATATTTTATTTCTCCACCTATTCTATCATGTAATTTCTCTAAAAAATCCATAGCATCTTCTATTACTACAAAATCTAAATCATTGCTTTCGTTTCCAAGCACAATATCTCGAACTTGTCCACCTACTAAATAAACTTCTTTGTCATATTTTTTGGATATTTCACTTGCAATAAACAATATATTTTTAATTTCATGATTTATTGTATATTGCTTTAATTCTTTCTTATAGATTTTTAATTTCATATAATCACCTTAAAAAAACATGCTAGATATATTTTACAACCATTTTAAAAATAAATCAAAATATATCTAGCATTCAAAATTTAAAATTTTTATATAGTACCTAGCATTGTTCTAAATATCTTCCTTATTGAATCTTTAACAGAAGCTTTATTTATATCTTCCTTAACAATTAAATTTACTCTACCAATCTCCTTTTCCCCTACCCTATAAATTATTTCTCCAATTTTACTATTCTTTGAAATTGGAGCACTAATATAACTTGGTAAAACAATCTCTTTTTTTATATCTATTGAACTTCCTTTTTTAACTAGATAGTTTAAATCATCTTCTACTATGACTTCTACTCTTTCAATTTTACCTTTTTGAATAGGTATTTTTTTCACTACAGTATTCTTTTTAGCTAAAAGAATTGATTGATAATTTGCAAATCCATAGTCTAACAACTTTTTAGATTCTTTAAACCTAATGCTCGAATTCTTACAACCCATTACTACACTAATTAATGTCAAATTTCCCCTTGTAGCTGAAGCTGATAAACAATATCCCGCTTTTCTAGTAAATCCAGTTTTAATTCCATTAGCACCTTTATAATCATGTATTAATCTATTAGTGTTTACTAAATTCTGTATAACATCTTTTTCTTTACCTACTTTTATCGAACTCATCCATAAAGTCAACCATTGATGTATTTTTTTATGTTTTAACAACTCTTTAGACATTATGCTAACATCATAGGCAGAAGTATAATGTCCTTCTTCATCTAATCCCGTAATATTCTTGAAACTCGTATCTTCCATACCTAATTCTTTTGCTTTATTATTCATCATTTCTATAAAAATTTCTTCACTTCCTGCTATATATTCCCCTAATGCTACAGCCGCATCATTAGCAGAACGGAGACAAATTGACTTTATTAAATCCTCAACTGTCTGCTGTTCTCCTTCTTCTAAATAAATCTGACTTCCACCCATACTCGATGCATTAGAACTTATCACTACTTTATCATCTAGTTTTATTTTATTTGATTCTAAAGCTTCCATAGCAAGCAAAAGAACCATAATTTTAGTTATACTTGCAGGGGCTAATTTTTCATGAGGATTTTTTTCATAAATAACTTTACCCGATAGTGCATCTATTAAGATTGCAGACTTTGCTTGAATATCAAAATTAGAATCTGCAAAACACATTAAAGAGTTAAATATTAATATAAACATAACTATCACTGAAAATATTTTTTTTATATACATCAAATACCTCCTTTCTATTATTTATATTATTTATAATTAGGTTATCCAGCAGATAAATAAGTTATTCAAATAAGAAAAGAGGTTATCAAAAGATAAAAATTTTAAAAAAAATAAAGTATCTGATATATCATTTGAAGAGTTCATTGAATAGAAAAATGGTCCCGCTTTGCGGGACCCGCTTTGAGTCTATAAATAAATTTGTGCTTTAAACTCCAATCTGGCAAAATGAATATGTAATTTTTTATGCTTAACTATTTATTAAATTATCTACAAAATCCGTTAAATCAAATTGAACCTGGGGTACATTTATTAAATTACCTTCAACTGACTTTTGACCGTATTTGCTACTTTGTAGCAGAAGAATATTAATGTTTTTTTGAGTATTAGTATGATAATTTTTAATTATATTTACTGCATCATCCCCACCTGCTTCTTTATTACCGATAATAATATAAGCCTTCTTCACTTTTTCATATCTTTTATAGATTTCTTCTGTTTGAAAAATAATCTGTGAACGTTCACGCCATGCAAAATATAACGCTGGTGGAGCTGCACTATATACCGGTATTACCATTATTGTATAATCGCTTTTCATTATACTTTCATATACAAAGTAAAGATCGTCATCTTTAGGACATTTTGGAGAAGAATTAAAACACTCATATTCACAATCAACACACGGCCTTATATCTAAATCTACCATTCTAATTTTCGAAACATCAATATTCTTTTCTTGTAAATATTCACTTATAAAATCTAATATCTTAGAACAATTTCCATTACTTTTTCTTCCACTAAATGAAATAAGTAACATATTCATATAAATAATTACTCCTTTTCAATTAATTTTTTTAATAACTTCTTAGATTCTATAGCCTTTTTTACTAACTGTGAATTTTCATAGTTATTTGATACTTTTGCCCAGGCTACACAATTAAAATCTCTACATAATTGCGGTCTATTTTGATAAATTGTGCAGTAATATTTTGTAATGTCACCTTCCTTTATTTCTTTTAACTTTGGACATGGTCCAAGATATAATCGTAAGGTTTTTGAATTTTCTTCTATGTAAGGTAAACCAATTTCTTTAATAAAATTTATATACCTTGCATCACCAGTTATGGGAATATAAATAGAACAACAAGCCCCACAAAGAATACATAACTCTTCAGTAATATCTTTATAATCAAGCATCACCTAACTCCTTTCAATTATAATAAATCTATACAAATTTATCTTTTACTCCTTTGTATACTTCTGGATGTTCTCCAATAGTCCACATTGCATCAATAATAGCTTTTTTTATTTCTTTACACCAAATGAAGGGAACATCAATTTTATTTGTAACTTGATAGGTAACTCCCCTACAATATCCACCACAAATATATTTTATATCACAATTAGTACAAGGATTAATATCATCCACAGATATTTTTTCACGTATCTTTTTAAAATTAGGGGAATTTGTCCATATATCTTCAAATTCATCATTTTGAATGTTACCACCTCTAAAGAAATCTTTTCCTAAAGTATTTGCACATGGATAGACACTACCATCCGTATCTAAATAGACTGTTGATAATGCAGCTCCACAATAATGCCTTGTATGTAAATCACGAAGTGGCATAATAACTGTAGCAAAAAAAGTACCAACAAGCTCATCCGCAGTAAATATTCCTTGTTTATACCAATCTGCTATAGTATTAAAAAATCGATCCAGTGGAACATGTAAATGTTTCATAGATTCTCCTCTTCCAACAGGAAACAATGGGTTAGTAAAAGCTGTTATTTTATTTTTACTACAATATTTAATGAAGTCTTTTAATACCCCAAAATTCTCTTTGTGAACAGTCATACTGGCGGTTATATTTAATTTGTACTTCTTTAGAGTTTCAATGGCCTTTATAGCTTCTTCAAAGCTATTTTTACCTCTATACTTATCATGTATAGAAGGATTAACCCCATCCAAAGATACTGTAACATTATCTACATTATAATCTTCAAAGAATTTTGCTACTTCATCATCAACTAATATTCCATTAGTATTTATTGTTATATGAGGTAAATGAATTTTTCTGATATATTTTACTGTATCAAACAAAATATCTTTAAACAAAAGTGGTTCTCCACCAGTAATTTGAATATAACAATTTTCACTTGCAAACTTTTTCACACCATCTAAATACTTTTTTATTAATTCAAATTCCAAATATTTTTTATTTGAATTTATTGACTTATTTGCATCTGCATAACAATAAAAACATTTAAGATTACATTCTTCAGTAAGACTAATACCTGCTGAATCTATAATACCTTCCCATTTCAAATTATTTTTTACTACCCCTTCTAGAACCTGGTGTTCTTTTAAACGATTATATAATGAATAAACTGTTTCATTTATTTTTTGAAAATCTCCACCATATTTTTTATAATACATATTGATAACATCTTTTAAATGATTGTTTTCTTTAAATAAAGTAATAATATTTTTTACATTTTCATTGACCACAAGCCAATAAGGTATCTCTGGAAATATATATAAATACTTATTTCTTTTTCTATAAACCTTATAATTTGTTTTTAGAAGTCCCATAATATTCATACCTTTCATAAATATATTATTAGACTCTCAAAGCTCCACAATTCTAATTAATTATTTGGTTGCAGTATCTTCTTCTACTTCAGTTTCGGAAATCACTATCACAGTCTGACCAGCTTTATACCAGAGTACACTTGCAGAAGATTGGGTGAAATCAGGAGTAAAGGAGTCACACCCAACTACTTTAAATTCTTGACCCACAGAATTCACCTCCTTTCTCAAATACTTTTTACAAAATAAAAAAAAGGGGCTTTGAGAGTCTAAGAATTATTACCTTTTTAAATCTTATCATTTAGAAGATGTTACTATATTAGTTAAAAAACTATCAACAATATCTTCCATCTTTTTCTTAGATACATTATACTTTTGTGTAAGAAAGTTGATTGCCTTACTTTTACTTTTTAATTTATATATTGATTCTAATATTTCAAAGCCATAATTATTAACATCCAGATAACTGTGGTCAGGTATATATAAAGATGCTCCAAATTCTTCAGGACGCACTCTAATAACATTTCCATTATATTCAACAGAAAAAGTTTCAATTGAATCAGATTTTATTATAGAACGTACTTCATCTATAGGTGTTTTATCAATAAATGGAATAGGAACATTTTCCTTTTGTTTTTTAGAAACAAAAGGACATAAAGGATCTGGGCCTAAAAAATCTCCAGAACTAAAAAGTGCTCTAGCCCTACAACCACCTCCACAAATATGCTTGTATTTGCATTCATCACAATCTGTATTTAAATCCTTTAACCTTAAATTTCTAATCCACTTATACATAGGACTATTATTCCATATATCTGGTAGAGAAGTTTCAAATATATTCCCACCTGCAAATTCTGGTCGACAACTTAAAACACAACAAAAAAACATATCTCCAGTAGGCGAAATTGCACTTTGAAGTCTACCAGCACTACAAGCAAGATCGGTTTGGCTTTTGTAATTTTTATCGTCTAAATAAGATGCAGCATTAGGTATTCTTCTGAATACGTCCTCTTTACTGTAACCTTTTTCCATTAAAGGAACAAAATATTCAAAAGGTTGTGTCAAAGCAAGACTGACAGAAACAGGAGAATTTACGGATATGTCTTCAACATAATCTACCATAAACTGTTGAAACTCGGTATAATTAAAACCCATTTCTTGTTCTGCAGCTGCTCTACCAGTATTATAGAGTAACATAAGCCTTATATGTCTGACTCCTAGTTCCTTAGCTAAATTTATTGTTCTCTTTAAGTTTTTATATGTCTTTTTCCCTACAGCATAATTCCAACGCACATCAATACCATGCTTTAACATTAGTTTTGTTGTCTCTAAAGCTTTCTGGAAAGCTTTTTTATTTCTACGTAATATTGAATAACTATCAGGGTCATAACCATCCATAGATAAATGAATCATTTTCTTATTTTTGGTAAGTGAAGCTACTTCAACTATGTCCTTTTCAGTCCAGGAACAACCATTTGTAACAATTGTCAAATTTAAATCAGGATACTGATTAGCAAATCTGAGTATTTCTATAAAATCATCTCTAAGGCTTGGTTCTCCACCACCTAATTCCAGGCGAAATACACCAAATTTGTATAATTCATCAATCAAATCACAAACCTCTTGAGTCGTAAATTCACCCTCTTGTTTGCGAGGAAAATTTCCATAACAATGTTTACAATTCAAATTACAATCTCCGGTTAATTCTAAAGCTATGTATGATGGAGCAGAATAAGTCATAATCGCTCCCTCCTTAACATATATTTTTTAATTCCGCAACGGACCACATTGCCTCAATATAAGTATCATGTATACTTTTGCACCATATAAACGGTGCATCAAATTTTTTGGTTGAATGAAAAGATAAAGCTCTACAATGTCCTGCACAAATAAATTTTAAATCACATTTGTTGCATTTACTGAATGTATCTGAATCTAAATTAGATAGAATTTTTCTTATTTTTGAATTACACCATATATCAATAAAACTATTTACTTTAATAGAACCCATAACAAATTTCTCAGAACATAAGCTTTCTATACATGGATAAATATCACCATTATTATTCAACAAGACAGACTTGAAACCAATACCACAATTTCTTTTGCAACTTAAATTACTAACGTCATTAATGAAAAAATGATAAATACTTTTTATAGCCTGGTGTTCTGATATAACACCTCGTTTAACCATGTTCTTGAGACTTATAAAAATTTCTTTTAAAGATACAGGATCATATGTTAGGTTTTGAGCTCTACCCAATGGAGCTAAAGGATTAATAGAAGGATATACTTTTTCATCAACACAAAACTTAATAAACCCTTCTATTTGCATTTTATTCTGATTATGAACTGTCATTCTCACAGTAACTACAATTCCAGTATCCCTTAATATCCTAATACCTCTTATTATTTGATGAAAGACATTTTTGTCTCTTGTTAACTCATGTACATTAGAGGATACTCCATCTAATAATACTGTAACTTCCTTTATCCCAAGATCAAATAATGCTTTTGCTTTTTTTTCAGTGATTAAAGTAGCATTTGTATCCATATAGAAATTTTTATATCCTAATTTTCTTGCAGCATTAATACTATAAACTAACAAATCCCAATGTAATAAAGGTTCTCCTCCTACAAAACCGATTTCACAAGTATCATCAGAAATGTGTTTAATTCCTTTTAAAAATTTATATATTTCTTTTTTACTGAGAACTCTATTATCGGAAGGACTACAATTTCTATAACAAGCCATGCAATTCAAATTACATTTCCTGCTTAAAACAATTTCAGCAATACTAATTTTTCTAATTTCTTTACCGATAGCTTTGCAATTATTTTCTTTATGTTTATTTTCAACTTTTTTTAATTGATTAAAAAGATTTAATACTATATTCTCAGGATCAGTCAAATCAAATTCTTTTTTTAAAATATTAACAACATCAGCTATTGAATCATGTTTCGTAAGTAATTGTACTAATTTAAATCCACCTTTTTTTGTAACCAGCCAATAAGGTATCTCTGGAAATATAAGAAGATAATTTTCTTCACGCTTATAATATTGGTATTGCTGATTTATTAGAGGCATATTCTCCCCCTTTCTTTTTAATACTTTGATTATCAAGATCAATAATTCTATCTGCATATTTCAATAAATCTTTATTATGAGTAACAAAAACTATCAATTTATCTCCCTTTATATTCCTTAAATATTCGAAAAATGCTTTTTCTGAACTATTATCAATTGCAGAAGTAGATTCATCCAATAAAATAATAACAGGGTCATTATATAATGCTCGCAAGATAGTTATTTTTTGTTTTTGTCCACCTGAAAAATCTTCTCCATTTCTTTCTACTTTAGTTTGATAACCTTCTTTAAGACTCAGGATATAATCATGAATATTTAATACTTTAGCTAATTTTTCAATGTTCTTATTCCAGCCCCAACCCAGTGTGATATTCTTTTGAATAGTAGTATTAAATAGATAACTATTTTGCGGAACAAAACCTATTAATTTTTTAAGACTTTTTTCACAAACATTATTAAGAGGAACACCATCTATCAACACCGTACCCGTTGTAGGAAGATAAATCCCCTGTAGTATATTTAATATTGTGGATTTACCAACACCATTTCTTCCTATCAAAGCAATTATTTCTCCTTTATTAAGTTCAAATGATAAATTCTCTATTCCAACTTCTCCATTTGGATAAATATAGCTCACATTGTTGACCGTTATTCCTTTTTTTAAATCATTTAACTTATACACACCTTTTTTATTAACAATTGGATGTTCAATTATATCAACATAACGTTCTAAAGCAGCAAAAGCCTTTTGTAATTGAATATTTATATTTACTATAGATCTTATAGGGCTATATAATTTATTGATATATGTATATATAGCAACAAAAGAACCAATACTCATCTCCCCTTGAATGACATTTATTCCACCAAAAATTAATAATAATACAGGTATAACTAGGTTAATAAGTGACATAACTTGTCCATTTAGTACCTGTAAATATACAGCTTTACAAAAACCCAATATAAGAAAATGAAGTTTTCTTAATAATAAGTACAATACATAACTTTCTTTACGGTGTGATTTTATTACATCGATACCTTGAAGATAATCTTGTAAACTATTAGTAAGTAAAGAAGTCTTTATTTTTATTTCAGTCTGAGTTTTTTTGAATTTGGGATTAAAATACATTAAATGTGCAACTATAAATGGGACTGCAGCCAATACTAAAAATGTTAAACTCATATTTAATTTAAACATTATCAGTAAAACAATAAAAAAATTAACCAATTGTGTAATAAAACTTATGAGTAAATCACTAAATATATTTTTTACCTCTGTTACTTCATTCATCACTCTTTGAATTAATTCACCGATTTTTACCTTGTGGTAAAAATGTACATCAAAATTTAATATTTTTTTTAATAATTCTAAAGTCAAATCGTAATCTAACCTGTTTCTAATATATGAAAGTTTCCTTATCTTTAATATTTGGAATAGTGATTGTAATAAATAACAAATAACAAAATAAAATACATTCCTCAATAACAATTCAATACTTTTAGTAGTCAGCAAATTATCTATTATCATCTTAAATATATAAGGTAAATATAAAGTAAAAAAAGAAGATAAAATAATAAGAAACAAAACTAGTATTTGATTAAACAAATAAGGACGAATAAATTTCCAATATATATTTAAAACTCTTTTAATATCCATAGTTTAATCACCATTTTCATTATTCTTTTAAGTACATTCCTTTTATTATATAATGATTAAAACACAAAAACTAATTTTTTAAATCAAATTTCTTAACTAATATGCCTTAGCTATTTTCTTAATTTGCATATAATATCGGCGCACTAATCCTCTGATAGACATGGTATCTATTTTATACCTTCTTCTGAATACTGATGGAATTCCTTCAACATCTGCTTTCTGGTTTGTTAGTTTTATATATTCTGGTTCTTTCATTTAAAAAGATTTGTTGTTAATACAGACAATTGGTAGTTCTTAAAGCATGCTAAAATCTAAAATCAAAATACAATGAACTAATTAATTCTTCATCAGTTAATTGAAATGCTTCTTTTAAAATTAATAACCCTATGATAACATTTACTGGAGAATTAGGTCTGAAAGCAGGATTATCACTATAGAGAACAGAAAAAAGCTCTTCATTAACATCAGGAAAAATATATTTTTGAAAAGCATTAGACCAACTTTTATCTAATATTTTTTTAGTATTTAGGCATATTATTTATTGAATCATTTAATGACAATTGCTGAAAATTATTTTTAATAAACATATGTAATTACCACCTTTTTGTAAAATAACTTATATTATACATAAAATGCCCGAAACACCAGCAATATCAAGGGTTTATAAGGAATAATTACATAGTTTTTTTAAAAGAAAAAATTATTAAAAGAAATTACTTGTTGTAAAAAATTACCAAACAATTACCAGCTATTTGTGGTCAAATCATATAATTTACTAAATTTTTACTGTTTGTTTTCATTATATAAATTATCAGTTTGTATGTCAATTCAATTTCAAAATTTTCTGTAAAAATATCCTCCGAATTAAATTAATAGAAACTTTTTCAATTTCATTATCCTTGTCTGATGAATAGTCTTCGCTACTAGGAGGTCTTTTTAAAATTATGCTTTTGATATTGTCTGTATTAGCAACAAATCTTTTTAATGGTATATTTGTTGAAGCTCTGGACACATTTGGTGTCTTCCAGCACTTAAGTGAAGTGCCCCAGGCTTCTTTTTTAATATATGTATGAAATGATTAATATCAATAATCCACTGATGCAGTTGTAAATAGTCCCATGTTAAGCACTGTATCTTTTCCATCAATATTTAGTTTAACCTCACCCCAATCAAATTCTAAAGTTTCTCCTAATATATATTCCTGCCTAATAAAAGCTTTTTTAATCTCTCCTTTCTCTCTAATATAGTTACAAACAGTTGTATAACCTATATCATACCCTTTTTCTATTAAATACTCATAAATATCTATCTTTTTCATTATTTGCTTTGATTTACCTGAAAGTTTCTTTTTTCATTTTCTTTAAGACAATTATCTATTATTTCAATAACTTCGTCTGGTAGTTTAATTCTTTTTCTTTTTTATGTATCATATTTAGATTTTGATACCATTTCTTCGATTAGCAAAAGTATCTTGTTTTCATCTCTTTCTCTCCCTAATTTTTCTAATTTCTCTTCAAATTCTTTAATATATTTTCTTACTGTTTTTCTTGAGATACCTAATGTTCTACTTATTTCTCTCTGTGATTCACCCTCTCTAAAATATTTTAGTAAGATTTCTGCTTTTTGCTGCAAACTTATCATCCTCCATTGCCCTCTATGCTTTTGTATATACGTATGGATTCCATTTTAAATCTCTTCCATGTGTATATTTCTCTTTTTTATTTTGTTCGTTAAACCAGCAAATAAAAAATTTTAGCTAACATAATGAAAGTTCTTACTTTTTACTTGGTAAGGATTTTCAAGCTGAAGATAAAATACAAAAAATAGTTAAGAGGTTATCTATATAGATAACCTCTTAACTATTTTTTTCTACAATTGTAAATATTAACTTTTTCTCATCTTTATTCTTTTCACCAATTTTAATTATATTTTTCAATCTTTCTACTATTTCTTCACCTTTTTCCTTATCATTAGAATGAACATACGCTAAAATTTCACCTTTAGAAACCTTATCATCTACTTTTTTTGCTAAAACTATACCTGCTGATAAATCTATTTCACTCTCTTTTGTTTCACGTCCAGCACCTAAAAACAATGCACATTTACCAACTTCTTCTGCATTTATTGACTGTACATAACCTTCTTCATCACTTTTCACTTCTAAAACATATTTAGCCTGTGGTAATAAAGATGTATCTTTTACGTAATTAACATCTCCTCCTTGTGCTTCCACAAACTCTATAAATTTTTCATAAGCTTTACCACTTTCTAAAACATCTATTAGTTTTTCTCTTGCTTCATTTAAATCTTTAGCTTTATTACCAATAACTAACATATGTGAACCTAACGTTAAGCAAAGTTCTACTAAATCTTCTGGTCCATTATTTCTTAACGTCTCAATAGCTTCTTTAACCTCTAATGCATTACCTACTGCATATCCTAGTGGTTCATCCATGTTAGAAATTACAGCAACTGTTTTTCTCCCCATACTGTTACCTATATCTACCATTTCCTCTGCTAATTTATATGCGTTATCAAAATCTTTCATAAAAGCTCCACTACCAACTTTTACATCTAATACAATTCCATCAGAACCTACTGCTAGCTTCTTGCTCATGATACTACTTGCAATCAAAGATATATTATCTACTGTCGCAGTAACATCTCTTAAAGCATAAAGTTTTTTGTCAGCAGGTGCAATATCTCCTGTCTGACCACAAACTGCAATATTTATATTATTTACATTTCTTGCAAATTCATCTTTGCTAAGCTCTATCCTCAAACCTTTAATAGATTCTAATTTATCTAAAGTTCCTCCCGTATGTCCAAGTCCTCTTCCTGACATTTTAGCTACTGGAAGTCCACAAGCTGCAACCATAGGTCCTAAAACTAATGTTGTTTTATCGCCTACTCCTCCAGTACTGTGTTTGTCTACTTTAATACCTTCTATATTTGATAAATCAATTTTATCTCCTGAATCTAACATAGCTTTAGTTAAATCAACAGTTTCTCTTTTTGTCATTTTATTAAAAAAGATTGCCATTAAAAGTGCTGAAATTTGATAATCTGGAATATCTCCTTTGGTATACCCTTCTACAAAAAATTCAATTTCTTCTTTAGTTAATTCAAAACCATCTCTTTTCTTTTTTATTATATCGTACATTCTCATTATAATATCACCTCTTTAACTATTCCCTTAACAAGCTGTATAAATCTTGGTCTAGTTTCATTAGCTACTTTTATTACTTGTTCATGACTTATTGATTCAATTTCGTCTGCAATTGCCATATCAGTTACACAAGAAATACCTAAAACTCTTAACCCTGCATGATTAGCCACAATTACTTCAGGAACTGTAGACATTCCTAAAGCATCAGCACCTAATTTTCTTAACATACTCAATTCTGCTCTTGACATGTAGTTTGGTCCACTTATTGCAACATAAACACCTTGTTCAGTTTTTATTCCAAGTTTATCTCCTACTTTTTTAGCTGTTTCAATTAATTCTTTATCATATGCATGTGACATATCTGGAAATCTTGGTCCTAGTTCTTCGTAATTTGGTCCAATCAAAGGATTATCTCCCATAAAATTAATATGGTCTTCTATTAGCATTAAAGCTCCAGGGTAAAGTTTTTCTTTATTCATACCTCCACAAGCATTAGTTACTAACAACATTTTTACGCCTAATTCTTTCATAATTCTAACTGGGAATGTAATTTCTTGCATTGAATAACCTTCATAATAATGGAATCTACCTTTCATAGCTACAACTTTTTTACCTTCTAAAGTTCCAAACACAAGTTTCCCTTCATGTCCTTTAACAGTTGAAACAGGGAAGTTTGGTATTTCTTCATACTTTAAAATTATACTATCTTCAATTTCATCTGCTAATGTTCCTAAGCCAGAACCTAATATTAACCCAATTTCAGGACTGAAATCCACTTTTTCTTTTATGTAATTACTTGTTTCTTTAATTTTCTCAATTAAATTTTTCATCTTTTTACCTCCTTAGTTTAATTAAATTTCTCTAAGAACATTTTTAACTAATTTTATAAACTTGTTCTTTACTTTAATAGTTGTTTCTATAACTTCACTATGATCCAATGGTTGATCTAATATTCCAGCCGCCATATTTGTTATACAAGAAATACCTAGCACTTCAATACCTGAGTGTACTGCAACTAGTACTTCTGGTACAGTTGACATTCCAACTGCATCCCCACCAAGGAAAGATGCCATTCTTATTTCTGCTGGTGTTTCATAAGTAGGCCCACTCATAAAAACATATGTTCCTCTTTTCATTTGTATTCCTAGATTTTCGCTTACTCTAAATGTAAGATCTATTAATCTCTCTGAATAAGCATGTGACATATCTGGAAATCTTGGTCCTAATTCTTCATAGTTTTTTCCTATTAATGGATTATCAAAAGCAAAATTTATATGGTCTTCAATAACCATAAGGTCACCAGGGGTAAACTCTTTATTTACTCCTCCAGCAGCATTTGTTACAATTATTTTTTCTACACCTAGATCTTTCATAACTCTAACTGGAAAAGTTACTTCCTGTAGTGAATATCCTTCATAGTAATGAAATCTTCCTTGCATTGCTATAACTTTTTTACCTTCTAACTCACCAATTACAAGACGTCCTTTATGTCCTTTAACAGTAGACGTAGGAAAATGAGGAATTTCTTTATATTCAATAAATGTTGGATTTTCTATCTCTTCTGCTAAAGAACCTAATCCAGAACCAAGTATTAATCCAATTTGAGGTTTAATATTTATTCTTTCTTTAATAAAATCAGTACTTTCTTTAATCTTATTTAATAAATCCATAGCATTCACTCCTATCTCTTCATAATTAAATTCGCAAAACTATTACCATTTATAGATTTTTCTATTCCTAAAATATCTAAAATTGTTGCTCCAATATCTGCAAAAGTTTCTCTTGTTCCTAAATTAACACCACTTTTTACTTTATTACCATATACTAAAATAGGTATATATTCTCTAGAATGATCAGTACTTGGTGTTGTTGGATCACAACCATGATCAGCTGTTATTATTAAAATCTCATCATCTCTTAAATTCTCGATTATTTCAGGTATTCTCTCATCAAATTCCTTTAATGCTTGTGCATATCCTTCTACATTATTTCTATGACCATACTTCATATCAAAATCAACTAAATTAGTAAATATTAATCCATTTTTATCTGTTTTCATAAACTCAATAGTTTTATCTACACCATCCATATTATTTTTTGTATGAATACTCTCTGTTATTCCTACACCAGCAAATATATCCTCAATCTTACCTACAGCCATAACATCATAACCTTTATCTTTAATTTCATCTAAAATTGTTCTTTGAATAGGCTTTAATGCAAAATCTCTTCTATTTGGAGTTCTATAAAATTCACCTGGTTTACCTAAAAATGGACGAGCTATTACTCTTCCTACACTATGCTCTCCTGTTAATATTTGTCTTGCCTTTTCACACATCTCATAAAGCTCTTTAACAGGAATTATTTCTTCATGTGCAGCAATTTGGAATACACTATCAGCAGAAGTATATACTATAGGATAACCTGTTTCCATATGTTCTTTTCCAAGTTCTTCAATTATAACTGTACCTGATGCTGGTTTGTTACCTAATACTTTTCTTCCAATAGCCTCTTCAAATTTAGATATTATTTCAGAAGGAAATCCATCTGGGTAAGTAGGAAATGGCTTCTCAAGAATAATACCTGCAATTTCCCAATGTCCTGTTGTAGTGTCTTTGCCTGCTGATTTTTCTAATGATCTACCAAATGAACCAATAGGTTTATCTGTTTTTCTTATTTCATTAACCCCTTCTATCAAACCTAATCCTAATTTCTCTAAATTAGGTAATTGTAATCCCCCTAAGTGCTTTGAAATATTATCGACAGTATGACTTCCTTCATCTCCATACATTTTTGCATCTGGAAGTGCACCTATACCCACACTATCTAACACAATCAATGTAACTCTTTTTATCATAAATTCACCTTCCTTCAATAAAATAGTATACCCTAAAGTATAAGAATAAAATCAGAAAAAATCAACCCCACATAATGTGGAGCTATGCTCTTGGATGAGTTTTATTGTAAACATCCCTTAAAGTAGGTTTTGTAATTTTTGCATATACTTGAGTAGTAGATATATCTGAATGTCCTAACATCTCTTGAACAGATTTTAAATCAGCACCATTTTCAATTAAATGTACTGCAAATGAGTGTCTTAAAGTATGTGGTGTTATAGCTTTATTTAGATTAATCTTTTTTGTATACGATTTTATAATCTTCCAAAAACCTTGTCTAGTCAGCCTCTTACCATGATAGTTTAAAAACAATGCTTTTACATTATTATCCTTAACAAAACTTTTTCTATGATTTAATAGATATTCATTCAAAATATCTATTGCAAATCTTCCTATTGGTATATTTCGTTCATTTGAAGTATTTTTTGAACATACTAAAAAACCTAGTTTTAAATCAATATCATCTATATCTAAAGCTACCAACTCAGACACTCTTATACCAGCCGCATAAAGCAGTTCAAGCATTGCTCTATCTCTAACACCTTTTGATGTGTTTAAATCTGGTTGCTCTAGTAATAACTCTACTTCTTTAGGAGTTAAAACTTGAGGTAATCTTTTTTCATTTTTAGGAGATTGTAAATTTACAGTTGGATCCTTTTTTACTATACCTTCATTTAAAAGGAACTGATAAAAACTCCTTACTGAAGCTAAATTTCTCGAAACAGTAGAAGGGGCACGTCCAATTTTTTGCAAATAAACTAAATATGTTATAATAGTAGTTTTATTAACTAATCTAAAATCATTTATATCATTTTCTGTAATATATTTTTTAAATTGACGTAAATCTCTACTATATGATTCAATTGTATTATTAGAAGCTTCTCTTTCATATAGCAAATACTCTAGAAATTTATTTAAAAGTGAATCCATAGAACTTCCCCTTTTTAATTTACAATTACTTAAAAACATAATAACATATTTAATATTAAATTACTTCATAAATACTGTCAAGTAATTATTTATTATTTTAAGGAGAATTGGTGTTGTAAAAGACTCTACTAAACAACCCATAATTATAATAATTGATACTATAAATATAGTAATAGTATAGTTAATAAATCTGTTTAAAAAACTTGGTTGTTTAATTACATTAATCTTATTTTTTAAAATTGAAATAGAAAATAAAATAGATATTACTGAAATTACTATAAGACCAAAAACTAAAAAAATATTTTGTGGTAACAGACAAAGTAAAGATAAAGTTACCCCTTTAATTTTAAATTCCTTAATGAAAAAGGCTACTGTAAAACCGATTATAAAACCTCTTAAAGCTATTATTATTAATACTATCGGTATACCAATTACAGTTATACCCAATAGCCAAATTGCAATAATCGTTTGTATGTTATTGGTTATTGAATATTTAAAAATCTTCAAAGCTTTTAAATCTATATCTTTATTAATAATACTAGAAAAAGAATTTAAATAATTTATTATCTGATCTCTAGCAGTATCATCTACAACCCGTATTGTAATTGCTCCTGTTGAAATGCCTATCATTAAAAAAACAATAACTAAAAAATATAAAAAAAGATATTTTTGAAAATGATTATTAAATATTCTTTTGAGATTAATACTCAAAATAATCACCCCTCAAGTAAGCTTCTAGAAAATACTATGCTTACATGAAGGATAATATTACTAATCATAATTCTGTATTTAGAAGTTTTTATTTTCCATTAACATTTTTGCAGTATAAATACCTATTATAGTTTTACTATCCAATATTTCTCCATTAATCACCATATTGTATAATTCATCTATTTTTTTTGTGTATACTTCTATATATTCGTCATTGTCAGGATTAGAATCACCTTTAATCAACCCTTTTGCTAAAAATAAATACATCTTTTCATTACAGAAACCAGGTGAAGTATAAAATTCATATAAATATTTCATCTCTTTCGCTGTAAAACCTGTTTCCTCTAAAAGTTCTCTTCTAGCACACTCTTCAGGCTCTTCACCAACTTCTAATTTACCAGCTGGTATTTCTAAAAGTGTTTTCTCTACTGCCTTTCTAAATTGTTTTACCAATACCAATTCATTTTCTTCTGTAATCGCTATAATTGCAACAGCTCCAGGATGTTCTACTATTTCACGTTTTGAATATTTTTTATCTGGTAATTCTACTGTATCTATTCTTAAGTTCAATATTTTACCTTCATATATTCTCTCTGTTTTCATTGTATTTTCTTCAAAAATCATAATATTCCCCTTTCTTTATGTTTATTAATATTCTTTATATATATTATTAATAAAGTTTATATTTTTGTAAAGTTATTATTAAGGTACTTAACAATTTTCTTTGCAACTGCACCTAATGTATAAAAATATTCTTTGTCTTCAGAAAAATGTCTTCCCATTGTTGTAACATCAATATTATAAAACTCAAAAGCTCTTTTTACATCCTTACCATCTTCTAAAAAAACATTATGTTTTTTATCTATATTATAGCTTTTTATTTGAGTTATTATATACTTTAGCTTTTCTTGCTCTAATATAGGAAGAACGATATTAGTTCTTGAATACATTAATTCACTTAATACAGTAAGTGTATGATGACTAACTCCTTTATGTCTTATTCTACTATCACTAAAGCTAATTCTTGGGACTGCAAAACTAATTCCTTTGAATTTATTAACAACATCTAGTATATAAGCTTGTTCAGTACCGCTAAAACCATATTTAGTACCCGTGCCTACAATACCTGGCCCCATCGTTATAATAGCTACATCACTTTTTAAAACTGACTTTGAAGTTATCAAACCAGTATATATATTAATACATTCATAATCTCCTCCAAATGAATGGCCTATTGTAATCGTATTACTTATTATACATTTACTTTTTAATTCACGTACTGTATTACTAAATTGAATTGGTAAAGCACCACCATCTGTCATTATATAACTGATTTTTACATCAGGTTTTAACCATTTTATCATACAAGCTATAGGAGCTAACATACTATGCAACGTTCCTACAACTACAATAAAGTTATCTAAAGAACTAAACGTTTCAAATACTTTCTTGTACCTTTCTTCCTCTTCAACAGTTTTGCACTTTATTTGTAAAGGTGTATATCTTAACTTTATAATATGTCCATCTTTTTTACTCTTTTTTTTCTTCAGCCTCATGTTATAAATAATAAAATGATAACCACCAGTACCTAAATCTAAATCTATAGCAGTCGTATTTAATACAACAACATCATCAATCATTACATTGCCTGTTATATCAACATAATTAATTGCTTTATAAAATTTATTTTCTACTTTTACCTTTACTATCGTCATCTTCTTATATCGTTGCATTATATCTACTACATTTCCAATCTTTATATTTAACAGTTTTATCTACCTCCTAATTATCTGCCTAATTGATCTATATAATTTAATATTCTATTATTTTTAATTATTTTGCTAATAGAATACTTTTCTGCAATAATATGTATGATTATAAGTAAAATTAAAGCTATAAATTTTATCATTAAATCCATATTTATGATTAATTGAACTCCCAACGTCCATCCTAATGTATTTGCACCTATATCCCCTAACATCATAATTCCTTTCAAATCTTTAGGTAAATATACAATTAAAAATCCTAGAGCCGATATTAAAATAAAAGTATTTCTAGTCGATTGACTTAATAATAGTAAAATAATTAAGACAATTGTCATTTTTACAGCTCTACCTGGCCGTAAATCTAATAAATTTATAAAATTTATAGATAAAACTAATATAATTGTATTAATCATTAGTTCATTTAAATCATTAGATATAAAATAAGAAATAAAAAAAGAACATACGAAACCTGTTGCAGCTTTTAATGCTCCTGTTGTAACATTTCCTTTGAATAGATTTAAAATATGACCTTTAAAACCCTTAATTTTATAATCGCCAATTATATCATCTAGCAAACTAATAACTGCAATGAACAACATACATATTAAATAATAAGATATGATTATATAATTAACTTCTAGTAATATCATACTTAACAAAGATGTAATAGTCTGTGTAATAACAAAGACTATTCCCATACACGAAGGTATTCTTCGCAACTCATAGTTTGTAAATAATAAGTTGTTTTTTCTAAACAAATTATAAAAAATTTTTATCAAAAAATATGATAAGAAAACACTAAACATGAAAATCAGTATTTTTTCTTGAAACATAATTTCACCTTCTAATAAGCAAAACAAATAACGTAAATAAAATATCTATAAACTGCTTTCCTCTATGAATAAATCCAGATAAATCTCTACCAGTTTCTCTATGGAACATATCAACATCTACTTCTAACAATTTATATCCTTTATTAATTGCACTTATCGTCATAGCTACTTCAACTCCATAATTGTTAGGTATGTATGAGATATCATTTATTACCTCTTTTTTATATACTCTCTGTCCAGATAGTGAAGTATTTATCATTCTACCAGTAAAAAAATAAACTCCAAACTTTGCAAGACTCTTTACTAATCCAATCCCTCCCTTTCTATTATTAGTAAACTTCGCTATTGTAAAATCTGCTTTATTTTCAATTACTGGATTTATTAATTTAGAAATCTCAATAGCTGAAAATCCTAAATCTCCATCTACTAATACAAGATAATCAAAATCTATAGTTTGAATAGCTACTTTAATGGCATGCCCTTTACCATAGTTTTTATCAAGTACTATAATATCTATATCTAAATCTTTTATTTTTTCAATTGTCCCATCATTTGAGCCATCATCAACCACAACAATCTTATTAATCAATGAAATTTTTTTTACACTAATAACAGTATCGTATATTTTATCTACTTCATTGTAAACTGGTATTACAGCTACTATTCTCTTTTCGACAGACATTTCTAACCCCCAAATTTCTTTTAAAAAAATTCAGATTTTTATTTCATTTCTTTATAAAAATTTGTTTACTACTATCTTGATTTTCTTTTTGAAGAATTAGCAAAGGCACTTCTCTTTCTTTACACATTTGCGTTAATACTTCTTCAGTTATTTTTTCTACAAAAGCTATCTTATTGGATTCACTATTCTTTATAAATACAATAAAATTTTTATACTTCTTATTATCATCAACAGATAATTCTTTAGACCTAATATTTTTTGATTTGTATGATATATCATTAAATAAACTTTCTAAACATTTTCTAATATATACTTTAAAAATCTCCTTATCGTTATATATTTTGTTCAAATTAGCTGATTTACTTATTTCTTTTATTAATGCATGCTTTATACTAAAAACATCTATATTATTAACTCCTAATTCTTTAATATATTTAAAAAAATCATCATAACTTATAAGAGTAATATGTGTATTAATTAATTTTTTTAAACTTATATTAAAGATTGTACTCCCTATTAAACAATTAACATCATTTTGTCCTAATACTTGTCTTCTTAGCAGTTCGTTCTCAGATTCTAAATAGGAAATTTGTTTTGCTATTAAGTTAATTAGTTTTTCATCATTCTTTAACATACTACTTTGTAAATCAATTATATATCCTATATATATACCAATGCTTAAAGATACAAATATTGAAATTATTGTTATAATATTATTTTTTATATTTTGGTACAAAATTAACACTCCTTACAATCCTATAAGCATCTTAATACGAATACTTATTTGGTTTAACATCATTTTTACCGGGAAATATAACATACTTAATACATAAATTGGCAGCAAAGCAGATAGACCTAGATAAATATAATATTTTATTTTTAACTTTTCATCATATAATTTATTTATTCCTTTAGCATCAACAAGTTTAGAACCAATCTTCGTTCTAACTAGGAAAGTACTCCCCATACCTTTTCTGCCTTTTTCTAAAAAATCTATCATACAATTATGTGTACCTACTGCAACAATCAATTCTGCACCATAATTATAAGCTAATAACATTGCTATATCTTCACTCGTTCCTACTGAAGAAAATATTTTTGCTTCTAATCCATTGTCTTTTATACGTGCTAGACCTGGTGCATATCCATTAGGATATGCATGAACTATAATTTCTTTACATAATCGCAAACATCTATCACTAACGCTATCTAGATCTCCAATAACTATATCTGGTGTTAATCCAAATTCTAGTAAAGCATCACCTCCACCATCAACTCCAATTAATACTGGTTTTTTGCTTTTCACATAATCAAAAATTGCTTTTAAATCTTCTTTATAACCATTACCTCTTACAACTACTAATACATGTCTATTTTTTATCAAAGTTTTTACTTCTGGCAAATCAATTTTATTAGTTATCCAATTCTTTTCCTTTTTCGCATAAAAAATAGTATTATCTATAAAATCATTCAATTTTATATCAAAATTTTTACAACCTAAATCGTATAGTTTTAATATTTCATCTTTTTTAATCAGTCTACATTTACCTATAACTTTATTTGAATAGAATATTTTGTTATTTTTTATTTCTATAATCTCACCATTTTCTACTATGTTAAATATACTTTTATTATCTGTTTCATATATAGGAATCCCATTTTTTAATAATTTCAATGGACCTTTATTAGGATAATAGCCTGTCATAGTTTTTTCGGTATTTATAATACATTTTACCTTTGATTTTATTAATGCTTCAGCTGCTATTTCGTCAATATCTTCATGAGATAATAATGCTATATCCCCTGAGCTTAATTTATATATAAGTCTTTTAGTTTTTTTATCTTTTTTTACAATTCCTTTTATACTCATTTTCTACCTCCATATCCTACTATTATTATCTATCATTTTAAATAAATAATACCAATTTTATTATTTAGAAACAGAATAAAGAACAAAATCTTCGATTTAAATAAATTAAGGAAGATTTTGCCCATATCCATAAACGAAAATTATATTTGAATTTATCCACAATTTAAAGTAGTTTATAACGACTCTGGCATGTTTACATGCCAGACAAAGTTTCAATTAAAATCAACATTAATTTTTTTAATATGGGATTTTATTATAATTTCCTATGAATTATAAAAAAAAAACACCTTCAAAGTATTGTAATTACAACAATACCTGAAAGTGTAATTATGCTTATTATATTTATTAATTTTTATGAAATTTTTTCTTCTAATCTTAATTTATCGGCTATCATCGCTATGAATTCGCTATTTGTAGGTTTTCCCTTTTCATCATGCACAGTATAACCAAATAGATTATTTATAGTATCTATTTTCCCTCTACTCCAAGCTACTTCAATAGCGTGTCTTATAGCTCTCTCAACTCTACTAGGAGTAGTATTATATTTTTTAGCTATAGAAGGATATAATCGCTTTGTAGCTGCACTTAGTAATTCTACATTTTCTATTACCATACCTATAGCATCTCTTAAATACAAATAACCTTTAATATGAGCTGGAACTCCAATCTCATGAATTATGTTTGTGATTTTAGCTTCAAGACTTTTACCATTATTCACAGGATTAATAAAGCTAGGTTTTAAATCGACCTGTTTTCTTTTTTCTACAATAGCTGGTATTGAACCCATTAATTGTCTTATTCTCTTTATAAATACATCAAAATTAAAAGGTTTTACCACATAATAATCAGCTCCCAAAGCTATCGCTCTTTGAGTTATCTTATCTTGCCCAACTGCAGATAAAACTATTACTTTAGGAAATTTATCTAATTCTAAAGTACATAACTTTTCTAATACTCCTAAGCCATCAAGATGTGGCATAATTATATCTAAAATCAATACGTCTGGTAATTTATTCTCTATTAATTCCAATGCTTCTAAACCGTCCTTTGCTATACCAACAACTTCTACATCATTCTGTGTTAATAAAAATTGATGTAAAATATTACAAAAATCTTTATTATCATCAGCAATTACTATTCTGATTTTTTGATTTTCCACTTTATTCCCCCCTGAATTATTTATTTTTTTTTACTATTCGACAAAAATTATATATATCCTTCCTGCATTTCTAAATTTAGTATAAATCAAAATTTTTAAAAAAAAGATATGGTATACCCATATCTTAGTTTACTTATTTTAATTCACTTGTGCAAATTCTTTATTATTTGTATATTTTATGCCTGATTGTTTCAACATCCATTCAATATAAAGGCCATAGCCTTTTGTAGGATCATTTATAAAAACATGTGTAACTGCACCAATTATTTTTCCATTCTGTATTATAGGACTTCCACTCATCCCCTGTACTATACCACCTGTTTTTTTAAGCAATTTCTTATCTGTTACTTTAATAATCATGCTTTTTTGATTTGGAACTAATTGTCTTTGAGCTTTTATTATTTCTACTTCATACTTATTTATTTGTTCATCTTCTATTGTTGTTAAAATATAAGCCTTACCTTCCCTAACTTCACTTTGTAACCCAATTGGTAACGGTTTATTATACACATTGTTACTAATATCTTTGTGTAAAATTCCATATATACCAAATTTAGTATTTTTTTCTATTTCCCCTATCTTATCTTCAGACTCAAAGAAAATACCTCGTAATTCTCCAGGCAACCCTTTTTTACCTTGTTGAACAGATGATACTCTAGCTGTCATTATTTGTCCATTTTCTACAGGTAATAAAAATCCTGTATCTATATCTGTAATTCCATGCCCTAATGCTCCAAAAATTTTTGTTTTTGGATCAAAAAAAGTTAATGTTCCAATTCCAGCAGTTTTATCTCTTATCCATGCCCCTAATTTATATTGTTTCTCGTTTTTACTTCTTATAAGTTTGACTTCTGTAGTAAATATCTTACCTTTCCTCTCAATCTTTACATTTATAGTTTCATTTTTCGTGTTATTTAAAAGCTCAATTACATGATCTGAGTCTTTCACCTTTATTCCATTAATTTCTAAAATAGCATCACCTTTTCTAATTCCTGCTTCTTTGGCAGGATTATGTTTTTTACCATCCCATCCTATTATATCTGAAAAAGCTACAACAATTACTCCTCTAGTATCAAGTTTAACACCTATTGAATGTCCACCTGGCATAAGATAAACTTTATCTATGACATTTACTTCGATATTTTTTAATGGCAAAAAACCTAACAACTTTATTTTTATATTGCTTTTTCCTTTAGTTAGAGATTGAATTTCATACTGTTTTTTTAATATATCATTACCATATTTTCTTTCTAATACAATTATTTTTTCTAATTCTCCTATATTATCTATCGTAAATGGAAATGATATTTTAAAATCACTTTTTTCTCCTTCTATTATCTCTATTTGAGAGGGAAAATGGTAGTACGTATAACTCTCAAAGATAATCAAAAATAATAATAAGATTAAAAGTATCTTAGCTAATCTTGTTTTTAAATTATACAAAAAAATCACACTCCCATTTCCCCTTATACGAATAATGCTAATATTCTATACTACATAATAACCCTTTAAATTGAACTATCGGCTATCAGTTGTCAGCCTACTTAGTGTTAGAGTGTTACCAAACACATAATTATAAAACAAATATTTTGTCTACAGTCTGAAAAATATATCTGTATATATAATTTGAACTTTTTTGTTTGTAAATATGTTATATAATAATTAGAAATTTATTAACTAAATTCTTTCTTGCCAATTTATTGGAGAAAAAAATAAAGTATCCAATATCAGGATACTTTATTTTTCTTCTTGTTCGCCATTAACATTTCATTTGCCAATTTTTTCGTCATTTCTGTTAATTTAGTGCCACCTAAAAGTCTTGAAATCTCATTAACTCTTTCTTCATAATTTAATTTATTTATTTTTGCTACTACTTTTCCTTCTATTTCTCTTTTCTCTATGTAAAAATGTACATCTCCAAGTACAGCAATTTGTGGCAAATGAGTTATACATATTACCTGACGAGTTTGAGCAATATTTCTAATTTTTTCTCCAACAATCATAGCAGTCTTACCACTGATTCCTGTATCAATTTCATCAAAAACTAAACATGGAATATTATCAACATCAGCTAAAATTGTTTTTATTGCCAACATGATTCTAGACAATTCTCCACCTGAAGCAACTTTATTTAAAGGTTTTAAAGGTTCTCCTGGATTTGTAGATATTAAGAATTCTACTTTATCTAAACCTTTTTCGGTAAAATAATCTAATTTTTTGAAACTAACTTCAAATTTTACATTTTTCAAATTCAACTCTTTAAGTTCTTTAGTAATTTCTGCTTCTATTTGCTTTCCTATTAATTTTCTTTCATTAGAAAGTTTTTCACATATTAGATTTAATTTCTCTTCAACTAAAAAAATTTCTTTCTTAATATTCTCTATTTCCTTTTCATTATCTAAAATAACTTCTAATTCATAAGCTATTTTATCTCTGTATTTCAATATCTCTTCAATAGTATTACCATATTTTCTCTTTAGATTATTTATTAAATCTAATCTTTCCTCAAGCAACTTAATTCTTTCTGGATCATATTCGATCGTCTCTTGATATAACCTTAATTCTGTTGCAATATCTTTTAATTGATAATAAATAGTTTCAATTATATCATTATACTCTTTAAAATTATTATTATATTTAACTATTTTAGTTAAATTTTTTGAGACGCTATTGATTTGGTCAAGTAACGAAGTTTTATAATAATCATTCGAATTAATACATTCTAATATATCATTTATAGTGTTTAACAATTCTTCAGCATTACTCAACAAATTTAATTCACTTATTATTTTTTCTTCTTCATCAATTTTTAATTCAGCCGAATCTATTTCGTTTAATTGAAACTTTAGTAAATCTATTTTCCTTTCTTTTTCCATTTCATCTATTCCAATTTCTTTCAATCTACTTTTTAATTTTTTAAGCTTATCAAATTCTTCTTTCACACTAATAACTAAACTTTTTATATTTTCTTTACCTAATGAATCAAGTAATTCTATATGATTTTCAACTGATAGTAATGACTGATGTTCATGTTGTCCATGCAAATCCACTAATTTTTTTGTGAGTTTATTTAACATACTAAGAGTAACAACTCTACCATTTATTCTAGATATACTTTTACCTGAAGAAAAAATTTCTCTTGATATTAATAACATATTATCTTGTTCAAATTCTATACCATATTCATCTAATACATTTTTAATACTCTCAAGTTTCTCCAAATAAAATAATCCTTCAATAAAAGCTTTATTACAACCAGTTCTTATGTAATCTTTACTAGCTCTTCCTCCTAAAAGTATATTAAGTGCATCAATCACTATCGATTTGCCAGAACCAGTTTCTCCTGTAATTATGTTAAACCCTTTATCTAGAGTTATTTTCATTTTCTCAATTATAATAAAATTGCTAATATTTAATTCAAGGAGCATTTTTATTCCCCCTGCTACTTCATAAGGTTTTGAAAGAATTCTAATACCTCAATTGTTTTTTCATTTCCATTTACTGCAACGAAAATCGTATCATCTCCTGCTATTGTACCCACAATGTTATCTACTTTCATTGAATCAATTGCAAAAGCTGCAATTTGAGCAGCTCCAGGTATAGTTTTTAGCACCAATAAATTTCCGGCAATCTCCATAGATACAATAGAATTTTTAAAAATAGTTATTAACCTCTCCGTTATACAATCTTGATTTTGTTTTAAAGCTGCATATTTATATTTACCATTATTGGTCATGACCTTAACTATTCCTAATTCTCTTATATCTCTAGAAATAGTAGCTTGTGTAACTTCGATTCCTTGTTTTTTCAATAAATCTGCTAATTCTTCTTGAGTTTCAATTTCATTTTCTTTTATAATTTCTAGTATTTTAGTTTGTCTTGCATATTTCTTCAAAACAAAGCCGCCCCCCTCAAGGCTGATTTACTGAAATAGACACAATAGACTTTCATTTAATTAGAGGTTCATGTGCGACATATCTACAACTCTCTTTATAAATAAATCTTTATCTATTGTTATTTCTCTCTTTGCTTTAACAATATGTGCTAAATACTCAATATTCCCTTCAGCACCTTTAACAGGTGAATAAGTAAGACCAATCATATAAAGACCTATTTCTTTGCAAAAATCAAATATATTACTTATAACTTCTACATGTGTTTTCTTATCTCTTACTACACCTTTTTTCCCTACCTTATCTCTACCTGCTTCAAACTGTGGTTTAATTAATGCAATAATATCTGCATCTTCTTTAATTAATTTACAAACAACTGGCAAAACTAATTTAAGCGAAATAAATGAAACATCGATTGTTACAAAATCTACTAATTCACCTATATCCTCTGGTTTAACATACCTAATATTCGTTCTTTCCATAACTATAACTCTCTTATCATTTCTTAATTTCCATGCTAATTGCCCATACCCAACATCAATAGCGTATACTTTTTTTGCTCCGTTTTGCAGCATACAATCAGTGAACCCACCTGTTGAAGCACCAATATCCATAGCTACTTTACCATTAATGTCTATCGGAAATGTATTCAAAGCTTTCTCAAGCTTTAATCCACCTCTACTTACATAAGGTATAGGATTTCCTCTAACAACAATATTGCTATTTACATCTACTTTTGTACCTGGCTTATCAATTTTCTGTTCTTCTACATATACTATTCCTGCCATAATATATTTTTTTGCTTTTTCTCTAGTTTCTACTAAACCTTTTTTAACTAGAAGTACATCTATTCTTTCTTTATTAGTTTTCATTTAACCCTCCTTAACAAACTTTTAATAGAATTAACAATTTTTTCTACACTCATATTACATAAATCATATAATTCTTCTACATTACCATGTTCTATAAAAGTATCAGGAACGCCAATATTTAATACTTTTCCATTATAATTTAGCTCTAATAATAGACTATTTATTAAACTACCAAATCCGCCGATTTTAACATTGTCTTCCATAGTTATTATAATGTTATGCTTTTCAGCTAAATTAGAAATTAATCCTCTGTCTAAAGGTTTGACAAATCTTGCATTAACTAGTGTCGGGTTTATATTATCATTTTTTAAATGTTTTACAACTTCATAACCATATTGCACCATTTTCCCAACTGCTATTATAGCAATCTCTTTACCGTTAATCAAAACTTCTCCCTTACCATACTCTATTTTATATGATGTTGTAATTTCGCTCAAATCACTACAATAACCTCTTGGATATCTTATTGCCAAAGGTTTATCAAAGTCAACTGCAAATTTTATCATTTCTTTAAATTCCAGTAAATCTTTAGGAGCCATTATAGTCATATTAGGAATATGGCTTAGATACGAATAATCAAAAACACCATGATGTGTTTCGCCATCATTTCCAACTAAACCCGCTCTGTCAATGGCAAAAACTACTGGTAATTGTTGTATGCAAACATCATGAACTACTTGATCATACCCTCTCTGTAAGAATGTCGAGTATACTGCAAAGAATGGTTTCATTCCACTTGCTGCAAGTCCAGCTGCTAATGTAACACCATGTTGTTCTGCAATTCCTACATCAAAAAATCTATCTTTTAATTCCATTTTAAACTTATCAAGTCCTGTACCACTAGGCATAGCTGCTGTAATAGCAACTATTCTCTTGTCCTTTTTAGCTAACTCTAAAAGAGTCTCCCCAAATACTTCTGAATATTTAGGTTTATCTACTTTTTTCTTAAACTTACCAGTTTCGATTTCAAACGGACTTGCACTATGATACTTGTCTGGATTTTTTTCAGCTGGTTTATACCCTTTACCTTTTTTAGTTATAACATGAATCAAAACAGGTCCATCAACATTTTTAGCTCTTTTAAGCACATTAATTAAAGAACTTATATTATGGCCATCAACAGGTCCTAAATACTTAAAACCTAACTCCTCAAATATCATTCCTGGCAAAAGAAAATACTTTAAACTATCTTTTGCTCTTTCAGCAGTCCTAAACATTTTTTTGCCAATCGCAGGAATACTATTTAAAATATTCTCAACATCCTCTTTCATTCTAAAGTATGTTGGTGCCGTTCTTATTCTATTTAAATATAAAGATAAACCACCTACATTTTGAGAAATAGACATCTCATTGTCATTTAATATAACAATTAACCTGGTTCCTAAGTGTCCTGCATGATTCATGGCTTCGAAAGCCATACCAGCAGTCATAGCACCGTCTCCAATTACACAAATAACATCATAATCTTCACCTTTTATATCCCTACTAATTGCAAACCCCAATCCAGCTGATATTGAGGTAGAACTATGTCCTGTTTCGAAAATATCATGAACACTTTCTTTTCTTTTTGGAAATCCACTAAGACCTTTGAATTGTCGAATTGTATGAAATTCTTCTTTTCTACCTGTAATTATTTTATGTATATATGACTGATGTCCAACATCCCAGATTATTTTATCTTTAGGACTATTGAATACTTTATGTAAAGCAAGGGTTAATTCTACGACTCCTAAATTAGAAGCTAAATGACCACCAGTCTGCGAAATCGTTTCAACAATAAAACTTCTTATTTCTTCAGCTAATTTTTGTAAATCTATGGTTTTAAGTTGCTTAATATCATTAATATCGTTTATTTTATCCAATAACTCAGCCAATTTAGCCATCCCGCCTTTTACTTCTTTTTTTTCTTTTTTTTCTTTTTAAATCCGGCAGTAAATCTATTCCAAATTTTTTATCTAAAATCATTAAAATTTTAGATGCAAATTCTATTATTTCATTAGTTTTTTGTAACGCAAATTCCTTACCTAAAGCTTTACCTCCAACAGTCATAGATGCTATAATACTACTAATAATTACGCTAATAGTAGCCGCATTTTTTAAATCATACAATGAAATAATCTTAACTACAATTATTGTTCCAGCTGCTCCACTAATTATACCTGCTATATCGCCGATTACATCATTACAAAAATTAGATACAATACCTGCATTCCTAATTAATTTTAATGCATATTTCGCTTCTACAACTTTATTTGAAGCCATAGAGTGAAACGGTTTCTCATCAGCAGCAGTAACAGCTGTTCCAATTATATCAAAAATAACACCTAATAATATTATTAAATTTAAAACAATTGTTGCAGTTAATAAATCTAAGTTTCTCATCAAATTCTCTGATAATAAGCTAACAAAAATCGCTAATAAAAACGTCCAAATAGATATTATTAAAATCCATTTTATATTATATCCAATTTTTTTTCTATTTTTTTTATTAACATTACTGCGATTAACAGCTTTAGGCAATTCTATTCCCCCAATTACTAATAGAAATAAAGCTGATAGCTAAAGCTATCAGCTAGCTTGGAGTGGTAGTATACTGAGTAAATCTTGCGGCTTAAGGTCTAGCAGGATTTCCCAGATGAGAACTGCATGTCGCCATAGCAGCGGTTTCCCTTTAATCTCATCTTTACCTTGTCGCCAAAGGTAAGGCTAGATTGCCACTTAGTCCGCACTGTAATCCTCAGTATACCTCATAAAGAGCAGTCTAGGAGTTTTCCTCGACAGCCATACTAATTCCTAGCCTCTTTTGCAAAATAGGTTTCAACAGCAATACTTCTCATTCTAGGGCCCTTAGAAATCGAAGTTTAACTGTTATCCACCTATTTCACTCAAGGCAGGCTACGCTGCATGTAGCTATACGCTACAATGCAGGGTATCTCATGCAAACGCATGAGTCTCCACGGAGGTAGGGTCAACGCCCACATGCCATTGTGGATCGCCCCATCCTCCTTACTCCCAGAAACGACCCCCGACTGGGCGTCGGCAGCCGTAACCAGGAACTTCATCGATATGCCCTTTGACGGATTTTTAGCCCCGCCTTCAGAATTAGCTGGTCTGACTAGAATACTGCACCACTCCAAGTAAGTGATATTATAACATAAACAATTTCCTAATTCAAACTCTTATTTATAGTAATATAAACTAAAAACAGCTAAAAAACTAAATATAGACAAAATAGAATTAATTCTCTCTATAAACTAGATATTGGGCCAATTCTTCAAAGAATTTCACCTTTTCTTCATTAAAACAACTTAGTGCTATAATAGCATCTTTACATAATTGTTCCGTTTTTTTAATAGCCTCTTCAATCTCATAAAAAGTTAAATATGTTACCTTATTATTCTCCTCATCACTTCCAACTTTTTTACCCAGTTTCTCTGAATCACCAATTTTATCTAAAATATCATCTCTTATCTGATATCCAAGCCCTATTGCTCTAGCATAAATATTTAAGCGTTCTAATTCATCTAACGATGCACCACCAATTATTGCTCCAGCAAGTATTGATGCTTCTATCAATGCAGAAGTCTTTTTCTCATGTATATATAATAATGTACCTTCATCTATATTTTTTCCTTCTGAAATTATATCCACAACCTGACCACCAATCATTCCAAAAACACCAGCAGATTCTGCTATTACTTTTAATGCTTTAATTTTTCTTTCAGATTTATCAATATCATTTATAATATCATTTATCATTGTTTCAAAAGCTAAATTTAACAAACCATCACCGGCAAGTACCGCAATCCCTTCACCAAATACTTTATGATTAGTTAGTTTCCCTCTTCTATAATCATCATTATCCATAGATGGTAAATCATCATGTATAAGTGAATATGTATGTATCATTTCTATTGAAAGAGCAAAATTGATAGCATCCTTATAGTTTCCACCAACTAATTCACAAGTTTTTAATGTTAATATTGGTCTTAATCTTTTACCACCTGCAAATATACTGTATCTCATTGCTTCAAAAATTCTTTTTTGTGGTGTATTATAATTTGGTAATATCTTATCTAGCTCTTTATCTATTATATTTTTGTACTTTTCTAATTCTTGCTTTAATTCCATACTATCCTCCTATATACTACATTGTAAAATCTATTTCATCATATTCCACATTTTCTTTTTCCACAACCATTTTAATCTTCCCTTTAGCTTCATTCAACATTTTTAAACAGTAATTATACAATTTAACACCTTTAGTGAATTCTTCTATAGTCTCATCTAAAGTAAGTTGACCACTTTCTATTTTTCTTACTGTCTGCTCTAATTTTTCTAGTGCCTCTTCAAATTTAATATTTTCAACTTCTTCTTTCACTTACTATCAACCCCTAATGAATTGGATTTATCCATAACTTTTACTTTTATAAAACCGTTATCTAATATTAGTGTCAAAATTTCTCCATTGATTACTTCATCAACACTTTTTACTATTTTCCCATCTTTTTTTATTGGTATTGCATATCCTCTATTCAAAATCTTTTTAGGATTCAAATTATTAAGTCTCTCATTTAAGAAATTAATATTGTTTAAATTATCACTAATGTATCTATCAAAACTATTTAACAGTTCCTTATAGCAATACTCTAATTTTTGTCTTGTAACTGTAATTTTTTCTATAAATCTATTACTTGCTATCGATATTTTATAAGTTTTTATTAAATTCTCCTTATTTTTGATATAACTTTCATATGATTTTATTAACCTTTTGTATTGTAAAAAAATCTTTTCTTTTAATTCAATTATATTTGGAGCTACTAACTCAGCAGCAGCTGATGGTGTTGGTGCTCTTAAATCAGCTACATAATCTGATATTGTAAAATCTGTTTCATGTCCTACTGCAGATACAATAGGTATTTTAGATTCATAAATAGCTTTTGCAACTATCTCCTCATTAAACGCCCATAACTCTTCAATCGATCCACCGCCTCTGCCAACAATTATCACATCAATATCATCTCTTTGGTTAAAAAACTTTATAGCATTACTTATTTCATTAGCTGCTTTAATCCCTTGTACTAATACAGGATAAATAATTATGTCAGCAGAAGGCAATCTCCTTTTCATAACTTTTATTATATCTTTAATAGCAGCTCCTGATGAAGAAGTTACTACCCCTACTTTTTTTGGCAAATAGGGCAACTTCTTTTTCTTTTCTTTATCAAATAGACCTTCATTTTGCAGTTTTTTCTTTAATTGTTCGAATGCTAAATACAATTCTCCTAATCCAACCGGTTTAATATTTCTTACATACAATTGATATAAACCATCTCTTTCATACACTGAAACATATCCAGATATAATTACATTCAATCCATTTTCAATATTAAACCTAATTTTTTGCACTTCGCTATTAAACATTACACAATTAATTTTAGATTTTTGGTCTTTTAGGGAGAAATATAAATGTCCATTTTTATGTCGCTTTAAGTTTGATATCTCACCTTCAACATTAATAGAATTTAAAATCGGATCATTGATTAGAACCCTTTTTAAATAATTATTTAATTCGCTAACTGTTAAGGCTCTAAATTCCATCTCTTCTTAAATGCCTCCAATGTATTTTCTAATAGCATAGCAATAGTCATTGGACCTACTCCACCAGGAACTGGAGTTATCCAAGAAGCTTTATCTTTTGCTAAATCAAATTCTACATCACCAACTAATTTTCCATTAACTTTTGTAGTTCCTGCATCAATAACTACTGCCCCTTCTTTAATCATTTCCCCTTTTATTATTTCAGGTTTACCAACTGCTGAGACTAAAATGTCAGCTTCTTTAACATGTTTAGCTAAATCTCTAGTACGAGAATGACATATTTTAACAGTTGCATTTTCATTTAATAATAAAATAGCTGTAGGTTTACCCACAATATTACTTCTTCCAACAACAACAGCATTTTTCCCTTCAATCTCAATACCAGTTTCTTTAATTAATCTTATAATCCCTTTAGGAGTGCAAGGAACAAATCCTTTTTCACCTAAAAATAAATTACCAGCATTTACAGCATGAAAACCATCTACATCCTTTTCAGGTGAAATTTTATAATTAACAATATTTTCATTAATTCCTTTTGGTAAAGGTAATTGTACTAATATTCCATCTATTTTATCATCTTTATTTAATTTTTCTATTAATTCAATTATTTGATCTTGAGTAGTATCTTCACTCAAACGATGAACTTCTGAATACATACCTATTTTTTTACATGCTTTTTCTTTCATTGAAACATATGTATGTGAAGCTGGATCATTTCCTACTAAAACTACTGCTAAACCAGGAACTTTTCCATATTTCGATTTGATTATTTCAATCTCTTTAGCTAAACCAGCTCTTATGTTTTTAGCAATTTCTTTACCATTGATAATATTGTTTTTCATAAAACTCCCCCTCCTATAACCCATGTTTAGTTAATCCAAGATATGCTATTCCAATAGCATTGTCAGTACAAAAATTTTTATTTGGAAAAAATAATTTTCCAATACCTTTATTAACTATATCATTCTCTAACTTTTTCCTTATATAATTATTAGAACCAACCCCCCCTATAACTAAAATGTCATTTATTTTATATGTTCTAATTGCATATTTAATAATTTTACTTAAAGATTTAGCAATACAATCGAATAATGCTAATGCTACATTCTCTGGTCTATCAATATGCTGTTTTATAATCTTTTTAAAAAAAGTCTCTGGACCAGAAAAATTTATCCATGTTCTATTAGTACTGACTGGAACGTCTTTTTCTATAAAACTACCACTAGTTGATAGTTCGTCCAAATATGGCCCACAAGGAAAAGGCAATCCTAACTCAACACCTATTCTATCTATTAACTGTCCAGCACTAATATCTAATGTACCACCAATCTGCTTTATTGAAAAATTATTATTTTTATTTTCTATAAGCAAAAGCTCTGTAGTTCCTCCTGAAATATGTAAAGCTAAAAATTTTTCTAAATGTTGAATAGTACAACTTAAAATACCTGCCGCTATGTGGCCATCTTGATGTGAAAACTCTTTATAATTCGCACCCAAAGCTTTTGCTAATATAAATGCATACCCTTGTGCAACCTTAAAGACTGGCATATAAGAATCAATAACATTTCTTGGTTTTACACTAGCTGATATAGTTTTTATTTTACTTACTTCAATTTCATTTGCTATACAACTAAACATTTCAGGTAAGTTGTTTATGTGTTGAAAAACTGCTTCTTGCTGTCTTAATCCTAGACTTCCTTTCTTTACTTTTAATAATTTCCTCAAATCAATAATTATTTTGCCATCATCATTTAATACTGCAATAGAAGTTGTATATGCACTTGTATCTATTCCTAGATAATAATTATCCATTAATATCATTCCATTCTTTTACAAAACCACCTAATAGTCCGTTAATAAATCTGCTAGACTCTTCCGTACTATATTTTTTACTAATTTCAAGAGCTTCATTTATCGAAACTTCAATAGGTATATCATCCATATACATTATCTCAAATATCGCTAATCTTAAAATTGACAAATCTACTTTTGCTATTCTATTTATTTTCCATCCTTCTGAATATTTTTCTATTTTTGAGTCTATTATTGGTAATTGTTCAATTAAATGTTCAAAAACCCTATTTAGATACTCTATCTCGTCTTCTTTAAAACGATTATTCTTTAAATAATCCTCCTTTGTTTGTTTTGAAAAGTCTTCATTTATCTCCATTTGATATAATAATTTTACAGCTGCTTCTCTTGCAATCTTTCTACTCATACTTATGCACCTCATCTCTTGTTGTATTATTTTCCCTTATATTTTTAAAAAATATGTATTATCTATACTTAGCTGGTGGTAAAATTCTATCAAGTATTTCCTTTAAATCTTCTCTCTTATCAATTTTATTTCCAAAATAATAACCAATATAAACACATATACAAATAAACAATGTTTTAAATAAACCAATCAAAAGAATAATTATTGCAATAAAAAATCCTAATACGCTCCCAATTATTTTACCTTGATGCTTTTGAAATAATTCTATTAATTTTTCTCTATACACTTTTAACACCTCTTATTTACTTAATAGTCCTAACTTGAGAAGCAATTTCACTAATCTTAAACTTAACTTCTCTAACCTTAATTCCAGAACAATTTTGAACATGTTCTTTTACCTTTTCTTGTATTTTGAAAATAATTTCAGGTATATTAACATTAGGACTAACTCTTGCATTAATCAATATTATCAACTCATCATCAATTATTTCAACATTCGCTTTAACATCTCTTATTTCATTAAAACTATTTGTAACACTATAAGTTAAACCTTCTATTGTCTGAGTTGATATCCTGAGCTCTCCTAAACTTGTATACTTAATTATATATTCACTCTTTTTATTCCTCTTAATTCCAGAAAATAAAAGTCTTAAACTTATCAATAATACCACCAAACCTATTAATATTATCCAGTACTTCCCTTCTAAACTATTTAAAAAGAAGACTACTTCATCGATAATATTATTTTGTATAATATTAAAAGGTAATATAATTATAATGATTGAAATTAATACAAAAAATATAGTAAAAATCGTGAAAACAATTCTATCAAATATGTTCATTATAACACCTTCCTTAAAGATATTTAAATTAACCCTCTGAAAAATCAGAGGGTTTAATTTTACTATCTTACTCTTGGTTGCAACTGTTGTTCTTCTTCCTTAGTTTCTTTTTCTATATGAACACCTTGAACATGTATATTTACTTCTACTACATTTAAACCTGTCATAGTCTGTACTGCATTTTTTACGTTTTCTTGTATCTCCCATGCTACTTCAGGTATCTTAGCTCCATATTCAACAATTATGTATAAATCTATTGCAGCTTCCTTCTCTCCTACTTCTACTTTTACACCTTTAGATAAATTCTTTCTTCCCAACATTTCTGAAATACCACCAGCAATTCCACCACTCATACCTGCAACTCCTTTTACTTCAGTTGCAGCCAAACCTGCAATAATACCTACTACTTCATCTGCTATTTTAATTTGCCCATATTCACTAGTTTTATTATTTATCTCGGTCATTTACTTCACCTCCCAAAATCTTCACAACAACACATAAATATTATACCAAACCCATTAACTTTTGACAAATATAACTAATATTTTTTCATTATTTTTATTGCTGAAGGTTCAAAATTAGTCTCGCTTTTTACTATTTCTAAAATTTTCATTACATCCTGCTCGTTAAGTACATCTGCCGATACTATTACTCTTACGCTATTATCTTTTAAAAATACAAGTGCGTCTTCGAACCCTTTAGCTTTTATTAATCCTTCAATTAATAATTCTTTCTCTGAAATATTTCCAATTCTTATTATTTCTTCTTGTGCTTTTTTCCTAGTCTCTTCATCTGTCTTTTCATTATCAATAATATTATTTAGCCTTTCAACTAAACTTGCGCGCAATTTGTCTCTTGAAAGTCTGTATTCTACAAAATAATTATTACTCCTACGATTTTCTTCTTTTGTAATATTTTCTTCTATTGTATTTTCAGTTTTACTTGATAATGAAGATATAGTACTATCTTTACTATCAATAATTTTATCATCTTTATTTGTATTTTCATTCTGTATATATTTAGTAGAAATAGTTTCTACAGTTTTATTATCGTCCGTCAATACATCTTTTAAATTCTTATCTTCATATTTCTCATATTCACTTGTAGTTTCTAATAATGCCTGTTTAGTAATCGAATGATTAATATAACCAATAATTGTTAAAACTATTAATAATGATACTAATAGTAAAGTCCTTTTCTTAATAACCATATATCTCCCCCCTATTAATTAAAACAAAATCTTCAATTTAAATAGATTAATGAAGATTTTGCCTATACCTATAAATAGAATTTATATTTAAAATTATCTATAATTTAACAAAATATGGTTTCCTTATGGTTTACTAGAAAATATTCCTACTCTATTACCACTTATCCCTAATACTGTTTTTACAGCATCATAAAGCTTTTCCTTTATATATAAATCATCTGCACCCTCTGCTACAACAATAACTCCTTTTACTTTTGGTTTAACTTCTTTAATTATTACTAATGCATCATTATTGTTATTATTAACAACTACTTGTTCTGAATAATCTTGTTTAAAAACTTCTCTGATCCCCCCCTTTGAATCTTTTTCACTTGTTTTTTCCTCCGTTCTAGTTGTATTAACCGCTGGTATCCTCTCGACCGTATCTTCTAAAGTTACCATTACTTTGACCTTTCCAACTCCCTTTATCTTACTTAAAATATCTTCTAGTTTTTTTTCAATTGTATTTGCATAATCTTCTATTATTTTACTGTTATTTTGCGAAATACTACTTTCTTCATACAAAACTGTTTTAGGCACATTTTTTTTACCGGTTTCTTCTACCAAAGAACTTGTAGCTATCAAAATAATTGCTCCTAAAACAATAATTATCATTAATGTCATCATGAGATTGTTATTATCAAACTTTTCTTTTAATAAATCTAGTATTTTCATAAAAATCCTCCTAACTTTTTACTTGTATATAATTGAAATGCTTTCTTTTGGAAGTTTATAATTATTCGAAATTAGTTTTTTAATTTCATCTGATTTATAATTAATCCTATCACTATTTTCTATTTTTTCTGTCTCAACGCTTTTTAAATTAACTTCTATTTCCCCTACTGACTCAATATTTATTGAATACTTATCATAGGTATTTTTATTTTCTAAATTAGTATATTCTTGACTTAATACTAAATTTATTTTCTTTATTTTTCCAAAATTTTCCGTTTCTTTTTTTTCAATATCGATGTTTATTTCTATAACTTTATATCTAAAAGTATCTTCTATGGTTTTTTTAATGTGTTTTTTAATTTTATTTTTGTATAATTTTATTGTTTGATTTTCTTGATATCTTCTGTAATCATCTGTTATGTAAAAATTATTTTCCGGTTTTAACATAATATTTTTAAATACTTCTTTTTCTATATTTATATCGTTACTTAATAATTTTATGAATGGATTTAATATCGTAATTATCAAAAGAAAGCCAGTTGTAACATTTATATATTTCTTTAAATCACTCTTAGGTAATATTATTTCAAGAAACGTTATAAGCACAACCAAAGTTACTATTGTAACAGTCCACTGTCGTAATAAATTTATCAAAAAATACCACCTCTATCTTAACATAGTTGTTATATTCCCAGCTCCAACAATTATTGTAACGGCTATAAAGAACATTATTCCTACTGAACTAATTACAGCAAATATCATCAAAAGAGATTTAGAAATTTCGTTTAAACACTCAATTATCCTACTATCCGAAATTGGTTCTATTATAACAGTTGTAAATTTATAAATTAAAATCAAAGATATTATTTTAACAATTGGTATAGCACAAATCATAAATATTAAAATCAATCCAATTACACCTATAGCATTTTTTAATAGTAAAGAACAACTAATGACAGTATCAATAGCTTCAGATAGAAAACCACCTACGATTGGTATAAAAGAATCTACTGCAAACTTTGCTGTTTTAATAGTAACTCCATCTAGTTTTGAGGTTGTAACTCCATGAATTGACATAATACCTAAAAAAACAGTTAATAACATACCTAATATGGTAGTTGTTATTTGTCTAATAATACTAGATAATTTTGATATCTGCACTTTATCAGATAATTTACTAATTATTCCTATTACTGCTGAAAAAAAAATTAAAGGTAATATAACATTTTTCATTAATGTGCTCATTATACTCACACTACCAAAAATAATTGGCTTAAAAATAGCTGCACTCGTTATTCCTCCTACTGCCAATAAAAGAGTTATTAAAATTGGCAACAAAGCCTGCATAAACAAAACCATTTCATCTATAGCTTTGTTAGCTAAACTCATTGAAACTACAAAACTTTTCATTGCAATAGCTATTAGCAACATATAACAAACATAAAACGCTAATTCACCAACTGTATTCCTTTCAAAAGCACTCTGTACATTTGTCAATACTGCACAAAGAATTGCTAATATCAAAAGCTGCCCCAGTAATTTTGAATTTATTATTATTTCTTTAAATATTAAAGTCAGCAAATTCTTTAATACTTCTTCAAAAGAAAATATTTTTTCACCTTTTAGTAAAGATTTTATATAAGTTAAAATATCTATTTTATTTAAATACTGCTCATTATCTTTTGTAATATTGTCAATAATACTTTGTAACTCTTTTATATTCAATTTTTCTAATTGTTCTTCTATAATATTATCTACTCCAATACTATCTTCTTCCCCAACAGCATACCTCGGTATAAAACATAAAATTATTATTAATAATAGTAAAAATTTATTATTCATTGGTATCACCTAAATCCTATGGCATTATTTTTAAAATTAAATCTAACACTGCTAATAATATTGGTACCGATAAAGTCATTATCAATATTTTCCCAGCTAATTCGATTTTGGATGCTATTGTTTCTTCACCCGCATCTCTTGAAATCTGAGCACCAAATTCAGCTATATATGCAATACCGATAATTTTAAGTATTGTAGAAAAATATATAAAATCTATATCAATTCTTTGGGCTAAATTACTTAGTACCCCAATTACATAACTTAACTTTGAAATAACAAAAATAAAAATTATTAATCCTGTTACTATACTAATTTGTAAAGAAATTTCTGGTTTCTCCTGTTTTAATAAAACAGCCAATATAGTAGCTATAATACCTATTCCAACAATCTGTATAATTTCCATAAGCATCATCCCATCAATATAAGTTGAATATTGTTTTTACATTATCAAATAATTTGCTAATCAAATTTATAACCATCATTAATACAACCACTAATCCCACTAGTGTAGTCATCATAGCTTGTTCTTCTCTACCTGCTCTTATTAAAACTTGATTAAGTACAGATACTAATATCCCAATAGCAGCTATTTTAAAGATCAAATCAACATTCATATTAACTCTCCTTTCATTTAAAATAAAAGAATTACTATAGCTAATCCTGTTAATATACCTAGATTTTTAAAAAGTTTTTCATTTACCTGTTTTTTTTCTTCTGCATCTTTTTGACAATTTTTTAGTTGTATTAATACGAGTTTAAAATGTTTCTGTTGGTCATCTCTATCACTTATCCCTAGAACTCTTCCTAATGACATTAAAATTTCTATATCTTGAAAATCTAGATATAATTTTTTAGATAAAATTTCTACCTGATAAGAAAATGCTTCATATACATTTAAATTTTTATTAGTTATTAATAAGTTTTTTAAATCTTTGAATATAAAGGAAACACTCTTATCGCATTTATTGTATACATTTTCTAATGCTTCTGGTAATGGTGTAGAGCAATATACAATTTCAGTTTCTAATAATTGTATGCAATTCTGTAACTTTATTAAATTTATGAATCTCTTATTATATCGATTTGCCAAATAATAACCTATAAAAGTACAAGAAAGTATTATTGTTATACTAGTAATTAGCCTAATTGCAAACATAACCTATACCTCTTTCTTAAATAATTGATTTATAAGTTTTACCATCTATGATATCTTCTATAGTCCCTACACCTTTTCTATTACTTAATAATATAATTCTCTCAAATATATTCTCTTTTAAAATCTGTTTTAAATAAGGTCTAGTTAGTAAATCATTAATACTTTCACCATGTACTGTTGAAATAATTTTAACTCCCGCTTTTAAAGCTTGGTGAAGAGCAACAATATCTTTTTCTTCTCCTAATTCATCTGTAGCAATTACATTTGGAGACATTGATCTTAATAAAATCATCATACCATCAAATTTACGACAGCTATCTAGTACATCTGTTCTAAGACCAATATCATTTTGTGGATACCCTTTATAAATACCTGCTATTTCAGTTCTCTCATCAACAACTCCTATCTTCAAACCATAAAAATTTAATTTAGGAATACCATTACTCAAATTTCTAATCATATCTCTAAGTAGCGTTGTTTTTCCACATTGTGGAGGTGAGACAATCAAAGTATTATATATCGTATTTGGTTTTTTTATGACATATTTAATAACTTTATCAGATACACCTTTTTTTTCACGAGCTATTCTTATATTTAAAGATGAAATTTCTTTTATTGTATAAATATTATTATTTCTATACAATACTTTTCCAGTAATACCAATTCTATGTCCACCATTAATTGTAATAAATCCGTTTCGAAGTTCTTCTTCAAAAGCATAAATTGAATAATTACTTATTAATTGGAAAGTATTTCTTATATTTTTTTCATTTACTATATAAGCACCATATATATTATCCGTTAAAACACCATCAACTTTTATAAATAAATCTTTTCCGTCATAATTAATAGCTAAAGGTCTACCTAGCCTCAGTCTTATTTCCTCAACCCGTTTTCTAGTCAATAAAGGTATCTTTTTTAAAATATTTGATAAATCAAGGTCTAGATATCTTAGTATTTGTTCAAATCCATCTGATTTGTTATATAAATTATTCTCATAAATGTTGATCATTTGTTCTTCCATAACCTGTCCCCCCTTTATAAATAAGTATGAATAATATTAAATAATATGATTAATATATTAAAATATTAGATAAATAATTAAAGCCTGATGTCTAAGACATCAGGCTTTAATTATTTATCTTTTAATTCTATTGTTGCATGACAATTTGGACATTCTGCCTCTTCTTCTTCATCTAATAAATCTCTTTCAAAATATATTATTTCATTACAATTTGGACATTGTATTTCTACATAATCTATATCATCATCTTCTTCATCATATGCAAAATCATCTTCATCCATTTCACCAAATAGCTCATCTTCTACTTCAGTTAAATCTTCATCAACTGCATCTACATATTCTTCCAATTCTGCTTGTTCTTCATACAATTCATTAATCGCATCTGAGAAATCTTCTAAAGTATCAATAATATGCATAAGTAATTTGCCTTCTTTTGTTGATTCATCAATATCAAGTCCTTCTGCTAATCCTCTTAGATAAGCAATCTTCTCATACAAATAATCCATGAGATGCACCTCCTATTTTATTTATTAATCTTAAAATTATTATTGCCTATACTCTTGATAAATACTCACCTGTTCTAGTATCAATTTTTATTTTATCTCCAATATTTATAAATAATGGAACCTGTACTACAGCTCCAGTTTCAACAGTAGCTGGCTTTGTTCCACCTGTTGCAGTATCTCCCTTAACTCCTGGTTCTGTATGTGTAACAACTAACTCTACAAAATTAGGAGGTACTACCTCAAAAGGTTTGCCCTCATGGAATCTCATAATTGCTATATCATTTTCTTTAATATATTTTAATGCATCTTGTACTTTATCATAATTTAATGGTATTTGTTCATATGTCTCAGTATCCATAAAGTAGTATAATTCTCCATCATTATAAAGATATTGCATCTCTTTTGTTTCAATATGAGCTTTAGGGAATTTATCAGATGGATTAAAAGCAATATCTTTTATTGCACCAGTTTTCAAATTTTTAATTTTTGTTCTAACAAAAGCTGCTCCTTTTCCAGGTTTAACATGCTGGAAATCAATAACTTGGTAAATTTCACCGTCCATTTCAAAAGTTAGACCTTTTTTAAAATCTCCTGCTGAAATCATTACAATACCTCCCATTAACTTATTTCTATTAGTTCTTTTGTTGTTTTAGACAGCACTTCATAGCCGTCTTCTGTAACTAAAACTAAATCTTCAATCCTAACTCCTCCAAAGTTAGGTATGTATATACCAGGTTCATCTGTAATAATCATACCTGGTTTTAAAGCTATTTTACCCATTTCACTTTGTGCTAGTCTTGGATTTTCATGGATTTCTAATCCAACCCCATGTCCTAGACCATGTCTAAAATATTCTCCATAACCATAACTAGTAATAATATCTCTTGCTATTTTGTCTACTTCACAACCTTTTATATTTGGCCTTATCGCTTTAAGCGATTCTTCTTGTGCTTCTAATACAATATTATATATATTTTTTTGCTTTTCATTAGCTTTCCCCACAACAATAGTTCTAGTCATATCAGAACAATATCCTTTATAAATACATCCTATATCGATAGTTAGGAAATCGCCTTCTTCAATTACTTTATCAGAAGCCACCCCATGTGGCATTGCAGATCTCTTTCCTGATGCTATTATAAATTTAAATGAAGGCCCTTCTGCACCTAATTTTTTCATAAAATATTCTAGTTCTAGAGCAATATCTAGTTCTTTTACTCCAACCTTAATAAAATCTAATATATGATTAAATGCTTTATCTGTAATTTCAGCTGCACTTTTTATTAGTTCAATTTCTTCTTTATCCTTTATCATTCTTATCTTTTCTAAAGCCCCTTTAAGTGGCACTATATCTATATTACTACATTTTTCTTCTAAACTTTTAACAAATTGTAAAGTTGCAAAATTATCCTCAATACCTAGTCTTTTAATTTTCAATTCGTTTAATACATCAAAAATAGTATGTAATGAATTTAGTTCAATGACTTTGAATCCCTTGCATTGCATACTTACCTGTTCTAAATATCTAAAATCAGTAGCTATATAATAATCCTCAGCAGTTATTATTACATATCCTGAAGTCCCTGTAAACCCACTTATATATCTTCTATTTTCTGGTTTGAAAATAATTACAGAATCTATATCAACTTCTTTCATATATTTCTTTAATTCTTCGATTCTCACATTATTAATCATTAAATTTATTCCCCCCCAATGATAATTTCATATAGCGATTCTATAGCCATAATATATCCTAAATAACCTAGTCCACATATCTGACCTGTACAGACTGGAGCTATCACCGATTTATGTCTAAATTCTTCTCTTTTATAAATATTTGTCAGATGTACTTCTATTATTGGAATATCTAATATTTCTAATGCATCTCTAATCGCAATACTGTAATGTGTATATGCTCCAGGATTAATTATTATCCCATCATAATAATCTTTAGCAATATGTATTTTATCAATAATATCTCCTTCATGATTTGATTGAAAAGTTTCAACTTCTATACCTAAATCTTTCCCTTTATTTTTAATCATTTCGTTAATAGCTTCTAAAGTAATATTCCCATATACTTTTTTATCTCTAAGTCCAAGCATATTTAAGTTTGGACCATGTATAACTAATATTTTCTTCATATTTGGAAAACACATCCTTAAACATTCTTATTATATATTACCATAAATCTAATTCTTTGAATAGAATAACTTTATAGCTACTTTTGCAAATTATAAATATTTATGATCTCTTCGGCAATAACATCTCCATTTTTATTATCTATGTCAATAATATAATCGGCACTATTATAATACAGTTTTTTTCTTTTTAAAAAAAGTTCCATAGCTTTTTTCTTCCAATCTGCACCTTTTAATAAAGGTCTTTTATCTATATTACCATATAGATTATTAATAATTGTATTAAAACTACCATCTAGAAGAAATATAATCCCATTTTTCTTAAGCATTTCTACATTACTTTTATTTAAAACTATACCACCACCAGTTGAAATTACCACGTTTTCATTTTTAGATATTTTTGAAATAACTTCACTTTCAATCCTTCTAAAATAATTTTCACCATATTTTTCAAATATATAACTTATTCTACATCCAAAATCTCTTTCAATTATATTATCAGTATCATAAAATTCCATATTAAGTTTTTTTGAAATGTGTTTACCAATATAAGACTTACCAGTACCCATAAATCCTATTAAAACTATGTTATTTTTTTTCATTTTATCACCATATATCGTTATCATGTTTTGGTCTCTTTGAAACTATTTCAATTGCTTTGGTAACTTCCTTCAAAACATCTACATCAAACTGTACTTGCATACCATCTACTTTAGCAAATACTTCTCCTTTTTTAGTAACAATATATCTTGATGGTAAATTATTTAATGCAATAGCTGCAATATCCAACTTGCATTTCTCACATTTACAAACTTGTGGATATTTTTCAATTGCTAAATCTATCGTTTTAATAACAACATCTTCCATATAGTTGAATAGCTTCATTTAATCCCCCCTCAAAATTAATATATTGTATCTGCCATAAGTATCCTCCCACTTGCAGGTACGATTGTTATTTCACAGTATCTATTTGTTTTTAAATCGAGAAGCCTTATTGTAGTACCTCCATAAGTTGGAGCTCCATTTGATTTGAACATAATCTCTTGTTTAGAATAAATTAATTTATAATTTTCTTTTAAATCTACTTTTTTTATTTGAATTGTACCTTTTAATACTCTATAACTTTTTTCATGTAATAATATTCTATAGACTCCCCCCTCTGACATTTGAAGTATTCTAATATTCCGAATGTCATTACATAACTTTTTACTTTGTGCTAATAACTCGTAATCATTAACTTTGATCTTAGGAATAACTATTAATAGAATTAAAGATATCAAAGTAAGTACAATTAACAATTCTATAATAGTTAAACCTTTAATTTTTCTTAACTCAAAAGTCAATCATCACACCTACCCAACTTTATTCAATTTTAGGTAAATGTTTTATATTAACTTTTAAATCTTTTACACTTTCACCTATAGAAAATCTATTTATAATACTAATACCTTCCGCACCTAATTTTTCAACTAGTGGTTTAAAAGTATATACAAATAATAACTTGCTTTCAAAAATATCGCTGTATGTTCCTAAGTCAATATTCACAATTATCTCATTATCACTAGACTGTATATCTACATCCCGTTGATTTACTGCTATTTTACGTACAATAGAATTTTCATCTATTACATATAAATCAAATTTAAATTCTCCTAGTAACTTTACATCATCAATTCCATTTTTATTTAAATGTAAAGTTAAAGTATTAGCTCCACTATCTATACTAAAAATAGCTCCCATTTTAACCTCATAACCATTTACAATATTAATACTATTATCTTCATATTTTTTCAATTGAACACTATTTATTAAAAGTCCATGATCTAAAATTCTGTTCAATTTAGGTATTTTAAAAGTTAAAAAACCAATATTTCCATTTAAATCTTTAGCCTTTATTTTTATTTGCTTATTAGAAAACTTTTCAGTCAATACAATATCCGCTTTTGTATGTGATTCATTATATAATATATCAATATTACTTTTATCGAAAATCTCATCTTCAGAAATAATTTCATCATTGTTTAAATCAGCTTCAATCCATACTTTTTCAACTTCTTCATCAAAATTAGTTATTAATTTAAAGTCCTTTAATTCTGCATCTATTAGAGGTGATTTTGCATCAATATTTACCTTAAAAGTTCTATAAGTTATATTGTTATATTGATTTTTTACTTTTACTAAAATATCATTCAATCCATCCTGCAATACAACATTAGCCGTATATAATCCTTCGTCTGTAACTTTATTTTCCTGAACCTTAACTCCATTTATTATAATCTCTTCTATTATTGAATTTGATTCTGTTGATAACTCTAATCCAACAGGTCTGTTTAAATCATTATGTTCATATTCATCTAATTTTATCGAATTCAAATTTAGATAAGGTACTGTTTCTTTAACCTTATTCCCCGATAAGTCTGTAGCCATTATAACTAAACTGTTATCTTGAATATCTTGTTGTAAATTAATAGTAAATTTTTTCATTTCACCAATCTCAAAAGAATCTTTTCTGCAATCAATAGTATCTATAATTTCATCATTATACAAAACTTCAATAAAGGATGGTTCATTTACTGAAATATTCAATACTTTTGCAGAATCAGTTTCAATAAACAATTCTGCATCTAAAATAGGAGGTTCAGTTTCATAAACTGATATATCGATTACAGGAAAATATTTAATTTTTTCTTTTCCATCTATATCTTTATATTTAACATATGATTCATTTTCGCCTTCTATATTTCCAAATTGATATTTCCCTACTCTATTTGCCTTAACCTTTATCCAGAAGTTTATTGGTTCAGCTATGAACTCTTTTCGCTCTTTATCTAGTCTATAAGTTATGCTTCCAATATCGCCAATTACAGTATTGCCTTCAATTTGCAATCCTTCTGATACATCTAATATCTCAAAACCAGTCGGTATCGTTTCTTTAAAGAATACACTATGTATTGGCAAATCACTACTAATTTCATCTGCTAATGTCTGATATACCTCATCTAAAGCATCTCCATCTTCTGCCTTTTTAAAGTATCCACCTGAACTATCAGCTATTTGTTTTAGTTTTTCCATATTTGCATCATTACTGAAACCTATCATAAATGATTTGATTTCTAATCCGCCTTTTTTTATGAGTTTTTCTCCTACTAAGTTTGCATATTCTAAATCCCAGTCATCATCTAATAAAGTACCATCCCCTGCTTGATAATTTACTCCATTTTCTAAATAAAATAAAACATCAATTTTTTTAAAAAAGTAATATTCTTTAGACCAAAATTTTCCAAATATGCTTTTATAAAGAATTTTCTCATAACTAAAAGCAGTAGGTTCACCATCAGTCATCAAAATAATATATTTTCTTGCATTTTCATTAGGTGAATTCTTAAGTTTATAATAAGCTTTTCTCAAACCATCACCTATGTTAGTACCACCTTCAGCCTGTAACCCATCTATATCCCAAATTAATTCTTTATAATCTTCAGTGTCAGATAAATCTGCAAAATCTTTTCCATCATAACTTGAATCCCAAGCTCTTGTTTCATAAGGTATTAAACTCACCTTTATTCTATTATCATCTTTTAGCTTTTCTAAAAAACGCTCTGCTACAAATTTCATTGCTTCTATTTTGGTTGTTTTATTAATTTTTAAAAGTTTTTTTATTTTCTCTATGCTTTTTATCATATTCTCTATATTTCTTTGTATCTTTTCTATATTTCTTATAACATTCTTATTTGCTTTTAGTTCTTCTAATATATCTCTTATACTTTCTATATAGTTATCTATCTTCTTCAATTCTCTATTTATTTTTTGTTTATTAGTTTCTAATTCTTTTACATTTTCTTTGATGCCTTCTAAATTTTCTTCTATATTTTTTAACATATTTTCTATATCTATTGTGTACCATATTGTTGTAAATAGTAATTCTAAAACATCTTCTATTTTCTCAATGTGTTCTCTTATTTTTATTATTTCTTTGTTTTGATTCATATAAATCTTATCTCTCATACTTCCAGATATATCCATAACTAAAACTATTTCTTTATCAACAAGATAATATTCCGGATATACATCTTCTATCGATAAATTTTGTGGCTGAATAGTATAATTTATTATAAATTCTTCCCCTACCCGATATTGACTTTTCTCTAAATTTCTTACCAAATTAATTGGTGCTTTTACCTCATCTTTAAATTCTGCAAACGTATAATTATCAATCATTATTAAATTGAAAATTAAACTGATTATTAAGAAAAACATAATCAATTTTTTAAACATACTATCGCCACCCATTATTTTTTATTTCTAAAAAATACCTTCGTATTATAGCTTTCAGTAATATTTCTTTTACTTAAATTTACTGTTATTTCTATACCATCAGCATCTAAAAAATTTTTTCCACTCGGCAAAGGTTTTAAAATAATTGATTCTATATAGTCAGCAATTTCTGTTTTTGCCGAACCAGCAATACCTTCACCGTAAAAAAACTTATTATTAGGTTTAACTTCAAAAATAACTCCATTATCATTAGTTCTAAAAATAACTTTTTTTAGCTTAATTTCAGAATCTTTATTTAATGAATCAATATTATTTATATCTATTATCTCTACAATGCCTTCAGCTTCCATAACTCTATCTGAAAAATAATTTAAAACTACTTGTCCATGATATTGAAGCTCTAAAACAATATCCTCTCTATTATAAGAATTGACATTCATTAAAAATAATGTAGATATCATTAATATTAATAAACTAGCAAATGCTAATGAAATTAAAAGTTCTAAAACTGTAAAGCCTCTTCTATTTATCAGTTTCATATACTAATCACCTATTATTTATCTTATAAGTTTCCAATTGCTCACTTCTATTAAATCTGTAATTTGTATACCATTTCCATGCTCTGCTTTATTAATATCTATATCACTCTCTAAAACTATTTTATTGTTTGAACTATTTCTAAATATATTTGTTATATCATTTTTGTAAATTAATTTTGCAACAGTATCAATACTGTAGCTAATTTTTTTCATATCATCATTATAAATGTAAATATTACCAGTTGTTATAATCGAACCTACAAAGTTAATTTCGCCTAATAAATAAATATCCCCATTAGTTATTATTAATCCTTTAACTGAATCATTATCTATTGAAACCTTATTTACATCTTTTGGTAAAGCCGATTTATCACCATTAGGACCAATTATTGCAAAATTCTCATTATCTTTATTTAAGATAATTAACTCTCTTTTTTTTGAATTATAATCAACTTTGTCTATTATTTTTGTATAATCTATTTGATCATTTACTGTAATTTTCTCTAATTTGATTGACTTATCACCCATTTTATTCACATACAAATCAAATGTAGCTCGCTTTTCATTTATAATTCCTTGATCTTCAACTTTTATATGGCTTGGAACAATTTTACCGTTATATACTAAAGCTCCTGTATGAATTAAATTTTTAGATTCATCCAGTGCTATTCCTGTTCCTAAATTTAAACCACTTGATTGTCGGTATTCATCATGATAAAACTTAATATAATCACTTTTATCATGAACTAATAATTTTTTTCCATCTACAAATCTATCTACTAATATAAGAGGGTCATAATACTCAAAAACTACATTTTCACTATTTAAACTCTCCTCATTTTCTCTGACTCCCAATTTTTGCAAAGGATATGTGTAAGCTATATAATTTCCCTTTATAGATATTGATTCTCCTGTTTGATACTTTCCTCCATTAGTATTTATAAAAGATGTCCCATGAATTATAACATCTCCAGCAATATTTAATCTAGAGCCTTTTCCAATATCATCCGTATTAATTACTATACTGCTTGACATATCCGAATCTTGAGCATCTGAACTATCAGATATACCATAAAAATTACCTTTAATATCTACCACACAATTCCTACCATTTAATTCTAAATCATCCATTAGATAGAAAGAACCCTTATCCTGACTTACTATTGTATTATTAGTGCCTTCGCTTATTATAAAGTTTTTTGCAAAAATATTGCCATTAATTTTTATATTGTTATTTGATGAATTTATTTTAAAGTTATGTTCTGTAACAATATTTCCGTTGACATTAAGAGCTACATCAGAGCCTCTTAATGTTATTCCACCGTTATTATTTATCCCTTTTACAAATATATCTCCGTGAATTTCAACATTTCCACTTTCGATTAACATATTGCCATCAGAAGAAATAACTTTTTCCCAAACTGTATTGACAGGTATTTCACTTGCTGTTGATGTAATATAAATTGGCTCATTATAATCTGGTACGCCTATAACAAATGAAACTTTTATCTTTTTCTCAATTTCATCTTTTGTAAACGTAGATTCTATATCTAGTTTGAGCTTGTCCTCAGAGAAGCTAAAAATATCGTTCAGTATGCGAATTTGCGGTTTAATACCATCTGATTCAATTGTGTAATTATTAGAATTCTCTAATCTATTTTTTATATTATTTAATACATATGTTTTATAAGCGTCCTTAAACAGTTCATTTTGTGCTTGATTTAAAGCTTCTAAATCAATCGTTCCATCTTCTTTTATATATATACTCCCTTCTTCTAAATCTAAATTCATTATAAAATCATCTACTGATTTATTTCCTTCTTCAATAGCTTCTATAATTAAATCTTTTACTATAATATACGCTTCATCTAATCCCGCTTCTGTCATATAAAAATTCTTTTTTACTTTACTATTAATCATTTTAAATTTGAAATTAGTTACTGAAATAGTCAATATAGTAACACCGAGTAAAATTAATACTGTCATAATTATCATTAAAAATACTAAACTCGAACCTTTATTATTATTTATATATTTAACCATAGTTTCACTTCCTAATTAGAAAGTAACTTGTATCCTATAATCTTTTCTAGTGTCTGTCCATCTTTTTTTACTTCTACATCTATTTGATATAATCCTTTAAAATCACTTTTATTATTTGAAATTAAAATTTTTTCATATCTAGTTACCTTTCCACCTAAATTATAAAAACTATAATTTGAAGTTGAATTATCACTTTTGCAAAAATATAAAATCAAATCTTTTTCTGTCTGATTCTTACTTTTTACTACAAAATCCATTCCACCTAATATTTCTAAAATCAAACTTCCTTTATCATCATAATTTTTTAAGTCTGTAGTACTTAATAATTTATCATCATCAAAAATTTTAACGATTATAGATGATTCTAGCATTTCGACATGTATTTTAGGTTTTATATCAATATAGTCATTTGTTAATAGGGTTCCATTTCTATCATATATTGAAATATAATTCTCGTTATTTTTATCAATTTGGATTTTGATATCATAATCAATTGTATTATAGAAACTATTACTTTCATATTCCGATAAATCTGAAACATTAGTTATATTTACTATAACATCATAATTTTCAATATTATATTGCGATTTTCCTTCCACTATGCTATCTGATAATTTTATATCTTCCAAAAATTTCTGAGCTATTAATGTAGCTTTAAATTTATCTCTTGACTCATTATTTATCTTTGCTGAAGTTATGAAAAATGAAGACAATGGAACGATTATTATTCCTAAAATTGCTATAGTTATTAGCACTTCTATTAAAGTTAGACCTGATTCCTTATTTATCCTATTTTTAAGCCACATATTAATCCCTCACTATATCTACTAATCCAGATTCACCTACGACATTAACTCTTGGTCTATATTGGTCATCACCAATAATTTTAATAAAAACACGTTTATCAGTTTCATTATATAATTTAATATTTACTCCAGACATATCATTTTCAGAATTTCTCTTATGCGTATATATAATAATATTTATTGAGTTACTCAATGGATTAAATTCAACCCATTTATTAAAGTCTCTAGGATATTTGTCTCTACTAGTCTTATATCTGTAAAAAAACTTTCCTTCTACTTCTGAAAAATAAATTTCTACATCTTCAACTAGAGGATTATCAGCATATACATAAGTTTCTCTTTGAGAATCATTAGTTTTACCTAATGTAACCGTTGGTAAATCTGAATTATATGGCTTAACATTCATTGCAAAATCATAAGATATTTTATCAGATTCATTGGACTTTTCTATTCTAGTATTAACTTTACTTGAATAAAAAGGATTTTGTTTTCCATAATTCTCTTCAAAATCCCAAACTGTAAAATCACCATAAACTAGATTTAATAAAGGCGCGGCAAAAAAGTCAATTTTTATATTCCCTGAAATTTCATTATTTGAATTCCTTATAATATTCAAATTTTTAATAAGCAATTTTTTATCGTAATTTTGTATTAAATCAATAAACTTTACTAAGTTTTCATATCTACCAGTATAAAAAATATCCATCGACATTTTTTCTATTTTACTTTCATTAGTTTTATCTTCAGTTTTAATACTTTCATTTTCCTTTTCTATATCTTTGCTTATTTTCTCACTTAAATCATAATAATCTTCTACTAATTTTTTCATTAAATATTCATCATCTTCTTTATTCTCTATTTCTCTACTAATGGTATCAATATTAGGACCATTAAAATTTAATATATTTCCACTAATATTTGATTTTTTTATCATCTCATCAATACTAATTATAATCTTCTCTTGAAACATTCCTGGTAACAACATACTAGATAAGTTAACAATTTTCTCATTTAATATTTTATATTCAATATCCTGATTTGCTTCATTTTCCAACTCTTTTTTTACGCTCTTTACTTTAGTTCTATAAATTTTAGCAGTTTGCTCTAAATTATTTATCTTCTCCAACTGATCGTTAATAACTAATTTGTAATATATAGCTATTAAAATAGTAAAAAATAGTATTAATAGAAGGTGCTTTTCTCTTTTGCTCAACTTCATTAACCTTCACTTCCCTTTAAAACACATTTTATCGAAAAAATATATCTATTTTGTGCTTTTTCTTCATTTATATTTATTACTACTACTTTACTGAATAAACCAAGTTCTCTTAAGTTATGTTGTAACTTAGCAATAGAGATTCTAGAACCTGCAACTCCCTGTATTTGTAAATTATCTAAACTTATATTCATAACATTTAAATATACATCCTTAGGTAACGTTGAAGCAATTTTTTCTAAAAAATCAGTATTTATAATATCTTGCTCCATTAACTTCACGTTAATATCGACTAAAATATTATAATATTGTTTCATGATTTTAAATCTATTGTTTTTACTTTCTATTTCAGCTAACTTTTTTTTCGTATTTTCAGATTCCAAATAACTCTCTAACATTTTTATTTCGTTTTTTAGACTTTTAATTTTATACATATTAATGAGAGTTATTGTAGTTAGCAAGATAAATATTGTTGCAGTAATTATACTTATATAAAAAAACTCTTTCTTATAAATCCTCTTATTGCCAACATAATGAGAAAATAAATTTATATCTTTCATTAGCTCACCTACTATCTTCTGAGAATAGCACTTACACTATTTAAAAAATCTGAAATTTCTTTATCATTTACCTCATTTTTCATTTTTACTAAGTTTATATTTGAAATCTTTTTTGTAGTTAAATTCAATTTTTTTGCAAAATAATTTTCTATTCCTTTTATATTAGAACTACCTCCATATAGATATATACAATCTATTTTATTTCCTAATCTTCTGCTCGTATAGTAATTAAACACTTTATCAATTTCATCTATCCAAACATCTATGGTATTTTTAGCTATATTATTAAGAACCTGTGTAGAAGTCATGTCTATTTCATTTTCAAATAAATCTATTGTTTCAATTTTTCTTTTCTCTGCTTCATCAAGATTTAAATTAAATGAATTTGCAATATTTATATCTAATTCTTTACCACCACTATTTATCAGTCTACTAAAAGACAGAATTCCATTTGATATAATATTTACATTAATCTGCTCACTCCCTAAATCTATAACTGCAACAGTCTTATCGAAACTGTAATTTTCGCCATTTATTAATAAATCTGAACTAAACAATTTAGAAATTGCATTTGAATTGATGTCTAAAGCATAAGGTTTCAATTTCAATTCTCTTATAAGCTTTAAATATTTTTCAACTAAAACTTTTGGGGCTATAACAACTAATATCCTTACTTTTTTTACATTATCCTCCTCAAATTCCTCTAACACTTTATAATCTATTAAATAATCACTCAACATAATAGGTAAATATTGTTCTATTTCGATGTTAATAATAGAATTTAGTTCTTCTTCTTTAACTTTAGGCAGTACCAGTTCTCTCTTTATTATAGATGAACTCTGCACTGTAACAATTGCTCTTTTGGCTTTAATCTTTTCTTTCAGTATTTTATTACTAATTGAACTCTTAATAGAATTTAAATCTAATATACTGCCATCTTTAATAGAATTTGATGGTGTATCAATTTTAAAAACATTATTAATAATAATGGAGTTATCTTTCTCTCTGCCTATGGCAATCTTAATATATCTTGTTCCTATATCTATTGAAATAACTTCCCTATTAAACAATATTTTCACCCCATGTAATTAAAAAAGTAATTTATATAGTATGAAATTAAAATATCCCCATAAAATATGGTAATAATAGCAGCAATAGAAATGAATGGTCCAAATGGTATGAAATCTTTCATGCTTTTAATTTTTAGCAATAACAGTATAATGGAAAAAAACGCACCTATTATGAAAGATAACAACATTAATAAAAGCAGATGTTTCCAGCCAAAGAAAAATCCTAATAATGCGATAAGTCCAATATCTCCTCCACCCATTCCTCCACGAGACACGATTACAATAATTGAAAATATTAATCCACCAATCAATAGGCCTAAAATACTATTTAATAATTCAACTCTTGAATAATATAATAATTTAAAGATAAGTATAACTAAAAATCCGAATAATAAAATACTATCAGGAATAATTTGATGTTTATAGTCAATAACACTAATTACTATAAGTAAACTTGTCAAAAATAAATATTTTATCAAATTAAAACTTAACCCAAATTTATAAAATAGTAATAAATAAATTAATCCATTAAGTAATTCTATAAATGGATACTGTAGGGAAATACGCTCCCCACAGTATCTACACCTTCCCTTATTTAACAAATAACTAAATACAGGTATCAAATCAAATGCCTTTAACCTTGTATTACAGCTCATGCAATGAGAAGGTGGATAAACTATTGATTCACCTTTTGGTATTCTATATATGCACACATTAAGAAATGAACCTATAATTAGGCCTGTAAAGTTTATTAATAAAAACATTATTTACATCTCCTAAAAGCTAATTACTTAATACCTATTTAAGGATAAAGTGTTGTATCTATATCACCATCATTATCTGTGTCTATACCTACTTCTATTTTACCTTTATCATCAATTATAACTAGAAATTTTCCACTCTTAGACTGAGGTGTTGGTTTATCATCTAATAGACCATTACCAACTAGATCCTTATCAATATCAACTGTTTTAGTACCGCCTGAGCTCGGAAGAGTAATCTCTTCCTTAGCAATAGCTAATTCAGTTGCTTTAGCTAAACTTCTAGCAGTAGCAATATCTGCTTTTTCCTTTGCCTCTTCTTGAATACCTATAAATCTAGGTACAGCTATCGCAGCTAATATCCCCAAAACAGCTATTACTACAATTAACTCTATTAAGGTAAATCCTTTTCTATTTCTTAATCTTTTATTTATAGCCTTTATCACTTTTCTCACCTCCTTTCATTAAAACCTTACAGTACTAATCATATCAAACATAGGCATTACCATTGAAATTACTATGAAGCCTACTATTAACGCCATAATTATAATCATTACTGGTTCTATTAATGAAGTCAATCTATGTAGGGAATCTTCAACTTCTTCATCATAAAAGTTTGCAGTCTTGTCCAATATTTCATCAAGAGAACCAGACTCTTCACCAATTCTTATCATAGATACAACCATAGGTGGAAAAAGTTCTAATTTCTCTATAGATGATGCTAAATCCAACCCTCTTCTTACTTCATCTTTAACTGTATTTAGTCCTTCTTCTATTACTCTATTCCCAACTATTTTTGAGACTATTTCCAAAGCTCTTATTAAAGGAACCCCACTAGATAATAATGTTGATAATGTCCTTGTAAACCTACTCGTAGTAATTTTTCTTATTAAATTATTTAAAACAGGAATTTTAAGTTTTAACTTATCAATATACGCTTTTCCTTTTTCAGTTGCATAATACTTTTTGAAAAGATATATTAAAACTGTAATTAATGTTATAATTAAGTACCAATAATTTTTTATTATATCACTAATACCCAATAAAATCTGTGTTGGAACTGGTAGTGCTGCACCACTCTGTTGAAACATTGATACAAATGTAGGCATTACTACTGTCAATAAGAAAATTACTACTACCGTTGCTACAATGCTTAATATTATTGGATATATCATTGCATTTTTTATTTTATTATTAATTTTATTCTCTTTTTCGTAATGAATCGCCATTCTATCCATTATCGTATCTAAGTTACCACTTACTTCCCCTGCTTCAACCATATTTATTAATAATTCTGGAAACACATCTTTGTGTTTTTTTAAAGACTCAGATAATGTCATTCCTTTTTGAACTGACTCGAAAACTTGTCCTAAAGTTTTTTTCAATTTTTTATTTTCAGTCTGATTTTTAAGTACTTCTAAACAATTTACAATAGTAACACCAGAATTTAACATTGTATAAAATTGTCTACAAAACACAGCAATATCTTTAGTCTTTACCCTATTAAATATTTTTAAATCTTTTATATCCTTGCTGCCTATCACTTCATTAATCTCAATTGGATAAATATTGTCTGATTTTAGCATATTAATAACTTCAATCTTAGAATTCGCATTATACTGCCCTTGTATTTTCTTACCATCAAAAGTTACTGCTTTATATCTGTAGACGGGCATATATTCACCCCTAACCTAAATGTTATCAAAATCCTATAAATCTACTTACAAATTCCCTATCAACTGCATAATCTAATGCTGTATTTTTACTTATTAACCCCTGTTTAAAGAGGTTTATAAGCGAATTATCCATTGTCTGCATGCCAAATTTCATTCCTGTCTGTATTGCTGTCTGTATCTGATATGTTTTTCCTTCTCTGATTAGATTTCTTATTGCAGGTGTCGCTATCATTATCTCTAATGCCAATACTCTTCCTTTATTATCTACCCTAGGCAACAATTGCTGCGATATTATACCTTCTAATACGGTAGATAATTGTATTTTAATCTGCTGTTGCTGATGAGGAGGAAAAACATCTATAATTCTATCAATAGTTTTAGCTGCTCCTATTGTATGCAGAGTCGACAGTACAAGATGTCCTGTTTCGGCAGCTGTAATGGCAATCGAAATAGTTTCTAAATCCCTCATTTCACCAACTAATATTACATCAGGATCTTGTCTTAATGCAGCTCTTAAAGCACTAGCAAAATCTCTAGAATCACTGCCAATCTCTCTTTGATTTATAATACTTTTATCATGTTTATGTAAATATTCAATAGGGTCCTCTAATGTCAAAATATGACAACTTCTTTCTTTATTTATACAATCTATCATAGAAGCTAATGTTGTCGACTTTCCACTACCAGTAGGTCCTGTTACTAATATCAATCCTCTTTGTTTTCTTGATAATTCCTTTACAATCTCAGGTAATCCAAGTTCTTCAATTGTAGGAATTCTTAGCGATACTACACGTATCGCCATTCCATATGTACCTCTTTGCTTATATACATTAACTCTAAATCTTCCTAAACCTGCTATTGAATAGGAAGTATCTATCTCGCCATTTATTTCTAATTGTTTAAACTTATCTTCATCAAGTATCTGTTTTACAAGACTAGTATTTTCTTCTGGAGTTAATGTTTTTTCTCCATATTTCACAAGTTCCCCATTAATTCTCATAACAGGTGGATAACCTACTGTAATATGTAAGTCTGAGGCGCCTAATTCAATAATCTTTTTTAATAACTCAGAAATGTTCATATCATCACCTATTCTATAGTATATGTTACTCTCATTAATTCTTCAAAAGTTGTAATGCCTTCTAAAACTAAATATCTACAATTTTCTCTAAGTGTTATCATACCATTTTTTAATGAATTAATCCTTAAAATATCATTACTAGCATTTTCATCAATAAGCCTTCTTATTTCTTTATCTATAATCATAATTTCATGTATTGCAGTTCTTCCTTTATATCCTGTATTATAACATTGACTACACCCTTTTCCTTTAAAAAGTCTAGTATTTTCATCTATATTAAGACTTTTTATTTCAATCTGGTCAGGTGTATAAGATATTTTACAATTATCACATATTTTTCTTACTAATCTTTGAGAAATAACTCCAACGAGTGATGAAGAAATCAAATATGGTTCTATTCCCATATCAATAAGTCTTGCTACTGTAGACGGAGCATCATTAGTATGCATTGTACTTATTACTAAATGACCTGTTATTGCAGCTCTTACTGCTAACCTTGCCGTCTCTTCGTCTCTAATCTCTCCAACCATGATAATATCTGGATCTTGCCTTAATATCGAACGTAATCCAGTTGCAAATGTAAGTCCTGCTTTATTGTTTATTTGAACCTGGTTTATTCCATCCAACTTATATTCAACCGGATCTTCTAAAGTAATAATATTTTTGTCCATTGAATTTAATTCTCTTAATAAAGCATATAACGTCGTCGTCTTACCGCTTCCTGTAGGTCCAGTAACTAAAATAATACCATTTGGATTTTTAACTATTTTATCGAAACGTAATAAATTTTCATCAATAAATCCTAATTGTTCTTTGTTAAATAAAAAATTCCCTCTATCTAAAAGTCTTATAACTACTTTTTCTCCATAAACTGTCGGCATTGTTGAAATTCGTAAATCTATTTCTCTCCCATCAATATTCATTTCTAGCCTACCGTCCTGCGGTATCCTCTTTTCAGCAATATTCATTTTACCCATAATCTTTATCCTTGTTACTATAGCAGAATGAGTAGATATTGATGGCGACATAATCTCTTGCAATTGGCCATCTATTCTAAATCTTATTCTCAATCTATTTTCAAATGGTTCAATATGTATATCACTTGCTCTACTATTAACTGCTTGTTTGATTATAGAATTAATTAATCTAACTACTGGTGCATTATTTATTTGAGTAATAATTTCCTCGTCAATCTCATTAATGTCATCAACATTATACTGTTTCTTAAAATCTTCTACAGCTTTTTCTGCTATTTCTTTACCATAGTATTGTTCTATTGAATTTAATATGTCCTTTCTGGTTGAAATAACTGGTTCTACATCTAGTCCAGTTGCAATCTTTATATCATCAATAGCGAAAATATTTAGCGGATCGGCCATCGCTACTATAAGTTTATTTCCATCTTTTTTTATAGGAATTAAAGTATGCCGCCTAGCTAATTTTTCCGGTATTATTTTAGGTACTTCAGGGTCTATAAAGTATTTGTCTAAATCCATATGAGGAATCCCAAGCTGGTATTCAAGTACCTCTATTATTTCTCCCTCTTTTATATACCCCTTTTCAACTAGTAACTCTCCTAACTTTTTTCCTGTCTTTTTTTGTTCTTCCAAAGCATTTTTCAACTGTTCTTCTGTTATTTTCCCTGCTGAAATTAACAATTCACCTAAACGAAATTTACTTCTACTCATTGATTTCACCTTCTATATTTATTGGCCGGAATCGCCATAATTTATTTTATCATAAAAATTATTATATAACTTCTCTATTCTCTAACAAAATCCTTTTTTTAATCGTATCTTTCATTTTTTCTATATCTAACTTTCTACCAAGCCATATCTCATCACTTAGTAGAGCTTGATAAATCAGCATGTCTAAACCGCCAATAGCAATCATACCTTCTTTTTTTGCTGATTTAACAAGTTTTGTTTCTAATGGCTTATATATTATATCATATACAATAACATTTTTATTAAATCCATTTATTTCTATTGGCATTTTATCAACTTCTGGATACATTCCTACCGAAGTACAATTTATTAGTACATCAATCTTTTTTAAGTCTATATGTATTTCATTTAAACTACCATAACTAGTTTCTATTTCAGGAAATTTATTTTTAATTTTTTCAATAAGCTTTTTGCTTTTACTAACTGTTCTATTCAATATAGTTAAGCTTTTAACTCCTTCATTTGCAACTGTTAATGATATAGATTGAGCTGCACCACCTGCACCTAAAATTAAAACATTCTTACCTTTTAAAGAAATATTCCTTTCTTCAAATGTCTTTAAAAAACCTAATCCATCTGTATTATATCCTATTAATTTTCCATTATCAATTTTGACAGTATTTACAGCACCTATTAATTCAGATTCATAACTCAACTGATCAATAAAATTTATAATGTCTATTTTATACGGAATTGTTACATTAAAACCTTTAACATTAATCGCTTTAAAGCCATTAATTGCATTTTTTAAATCTTTTTTCTCTATATTGAACGCCATATATACGGCATTTTCTTTTTCATTATCAAATAAATAATTATGTATGCTAGGTGATAAACTCTTAGTAACAGGATTTCCAATTAAACAATAAAGTTTTGTTAGAGAATTAATTTTCATCATCAATTCACCTTCTCAATTTTCTTTAAAATCCTTTTTTCTAATTTCCGAATAATTCTAGTCCAAAAAAATTCTTTCTTGCTAATCGGTACTACTAGAATTGTATAAGCTCCTAATCTATTTCCTCCTAAAATATCAGTAAAAATTTGGTCTCCAATAACAACTGTTTTATCAGGTGTGGTATTCATAAACTTTATTGCTTTTAGAAATGGCTTTTTTCTCGGTTTAGCAGCTCTATGAATTGCATAAACTTCTAAATTTCTATTAAATTTAACGACTCTATCTTTAGTGTTGTTTGAAATAATACAACATTTAAAACCTAATTCTTTTATTCTTTTAAACCAATCGATTATCTCCTCTGATGCATATTCAGTCTCCCATGATACAAGAGTATTATCGATATCGACTATAATTGAATCAATACATCTAGCTTTTAATGATTTTAAATCAATATCGAATATAGTATTTACATATAGATCTGGCAAAAGTTTACTCATTAAATCACCTCTTTCCATTAAATCTAATATAACATATTCACTTCTATTTTTAAAGAAAACTATTAACCTTAAAACTTTGCATAAAAAAAGGGAAGTCAAACTTCCCTTAAATTATCTCCAACTTTTTACCTGCTTTTTCTAACACATCTAAAGTATAATCTAATTGTTCTTTTGTATGTTGAGCCATAATACTTATTCTCAATCTTGAAAGTCTTTTAGGTACTGCTGGATATAAAACTGGATTTACATATACTCCAGCCTCGTGACACATTCTACACATCTCTTTTACTTTATAGTCATCTCCTATAATAATTGGGAATATAGCAGTTTCGGCATTGCCAATATCAAATCCTAAATCTAACAGTCTTTCTCGCATATACTTAATATTTTTCCACAAACTCTCTCTAAGAGATGGTTCATTTTCAATTACATCTAAAGCAGCTATTAATGACCCTGTTACTTGAGGTGTAGGAGCTGTTGAAAACATATAAGTTCTAGAATAATAACGTAGTAACTCAATTAATTCATTATTACTAGCAATAAAACCACCTACACCACCTAAAGCCTTACTAAAAGTCCCTGCTACAATATCCACTTTACCTTCTATATGAAAATATTCAGGAGTACCTCTACCATTTTCACCTATAACACCTGTTGCATGAGCTTCATCAACCATAACATATGCTCCATGAGTATGAGCAATTTCAACAATTTGATCTAGATGTGCTATATCTCCATCCATAGAATAAACACCATCTACTACTACCAATTTTGTCCTATATTTATCTTTAACTCTCTTTAATACCTTTTCAAGTGAATCCATATCATTATGTTTGAAGAATTTTACATTAGTATTCTTACAACCATCTATTATACTCGCATGCACATATAAATCTAATATTGCAACATCCTTCTCTCCTAATAAGGATAATAATGTACCTGCGTTTGAACCAAAACCAGAAGTATAAAGTATAGCTGCCTCACAGCCTTTAAATTTGGCTACCTTTTTTTCAAGTTCAATATGTAAATCTAAAGTTCCACCTAATAATGGTACACTTCCAGCACCTGCTCCATACTTCAATAGTGCTTTCTTACCTGCTTCTATTACTTTAGGATGTTTTGTCAAATTCAAATAATCATTTGAAGCTAAATATATCATTTCTCTTTCTTCACCAGTATATGGATCGATAATTTTCATTACTGGCCCTGAACCAGTTAATGATATTCTTCTGTAGTTTAAATGTCTCTTATTATACATATCTTCTTGAAATAATTTAAACTCTTTAGCTCTTCCCATAATATCTTTGTCTGGTATGTCGTAAAAATCAGCCAAACTTAAATAAGATGAATCTACTTTCTTTCTTATTTTTTCTTCTACTATACTCATTTGCACCCCTCCTAAGATTAATAAATATAATATTCTATAAATTGTAAGTTTTCCCTTCTAGTTAATAAATTTTTTTGCACAAAATTGTGCACAAATAAAAAGGATTTTTTTTCTAATTATAGAATACTTATTGTGTATAGAATAAAGGAGGGAGTTTTGTGAAATACATATATGGAAAAGTTGCACTTGTAGTAGGAGCATCTTCAGGCATGGGCAAAGCATGTGCCGAATATTTAAAAGAACATGGATATATAGTCTATGGTACTTCTAGAAAAGCTACATTCCCTGATTCACTTGCCGAAAATAGAGAAGGAACAATCCAAATGATACCTTTAGATGTGACACAAGAAAAATCTATTAAACAAGCTATAGATTACATAGTAAAAAATGAAGGACAAATAAACGTACTACTTAACTGTGCAGGCTATGCTCTAGGTGGCGCTGTCGAAGATATATCTAATGATGAAGCACATGAAATATTTGATACAAATTTTTTTGGAATGATGTCGGTTATAAGACATGTATTACCTATAATGAGAAAACAAAACAAAGGTCTGATTGTAAATATAAGTTCTGTAGCAGGTTTTATTGCACTTCCTTTTCAATCTATGTATAGTGCAACTAAATATGCAGTAGAGGCAATGACTGAGTGTCTTCGAATGGAAGTTAAACCTTTTGGAATTAAAGTTTCTATGATTGATCCAGGTGATATAAAAACAAATTTTACTTCTTCAAGAAAAACAGCCAAAGCTGCTTTAATTAATCCAGCGTATAAAGAAAGACATAAAAAAGCTGTCGAAACTATGATAAGAGATGAATTAAATGGCCCAGGCCCAGAAGTTGTGGTAAAAGCATTTGCAAAAATATTAAATAGTAAAAATCCACCTGTTAGAATTGTTGTTGGAATTAAATATAAATTCGTAGCGTTACTAAAACGAATTTTACCTGCGAGAGTAGTTGAGTATGTTTTAGAAAAAATTTATTAAAATAGAAAAATAAACACTGTATCTCTGTATACAGTGTTTTATTCGTTATAATTAAGTGCTCTGCTTAACTTTTTTATTGCTCTTTTTTCTATTCTTGATACATATGACCTTGATATCCCAAGCATTTTCGCAATTTCTCTTTGAGTTTTACAGCATCCATTTAATAAGCCATACCTTAACTCAATAATTTGGCGTTCTCTAACTTTCAATATTTTATCCATTTTCTTATAAAGTTTATTTACCTGCATTTTTAAATCTACTTTATCAACAACTTCATCAGGGTCAGTACCTAATATATCTATTAATGAAATTTCGTTCCCTTCTTTATCCATTCCTATAGGATCTTGCAGCGAAACCTCAGATTTAATTTTCTTTGATGAACGTATGCACATCAATATTTCATTATCTATACATTTTGCTGCATATGTCGCTAATCTTGTTCCTTTTTTTCTATCGAAAGTAGTAATTGCTTTTATTAAACCTATTGTTCCTATTGATATTAAATCATCAATTTCTTTACCTGTATTATGATATTTTTTTACTATATGAGCAACTAATCTTAAATTTCTCTCTATCAAAATATTTTTAGCATTATCATCTCCTTGTTCGTATAATCTCAAATACTTGTCTTCTTCTTCAGGAGTTAAAGGATTTGGAAAAGAATTTGTATTAGTTATATAACCAACATATAAAACAACTGGTTTAAGAAGTACTCCTAAAATGGCTAATAAAGTCGTAAACATAAAAAAGCACACCTCCACAAAAGGTCCTACTAGATTATATGTTTTTTAAAATGAAGGTGTGCTAGTACATCTATTTAATTTTTTGTATTTCCTTGGCTATTTTTTCAAATATTGGTGCTGCAGTTTTCCCACCTGAAATACCATTTTCTATTAAAACGGTAATTGCATATTTAGGATTCCTTTTTGGAAAATAACCAGCAAACCATGCATGTATAGTTTTCTTTTTATTATAAACAGCTTGAGCTGAACCAGTTTTACCTGCAGCGCCTCCAATTTCATCCATTGAAATATTTTTAGCTGTACCCATAGTAACCACTTTTTCCATATACCCCTGTATGAGTTTTGCATAATAAGAATCTAAAACTCTTTTTGGCTTATCTCTTTTTATTTTCTTTATAATACGTCCATTTTCAGTTACTAAACTATCCACAATAGACATGTCTTTCATAATGCCATTATTAGCTATTGTAATAATCATATTAGTTATCTGAAGTGGCGTTACTTCAATACTTCCTTGTCCTATTGATATATTCCCTATTACTGGGCCAAGTATATCATCCCCTTCTGGTAAATTGCCCTCAACCTCTTCTAAAAGTCCAATATCAATTGACTCTCCAAACCCAAATTTTTTTGCAGTTTGAATTATCTTTTTAGCTCCTACTGTCTTTCCTATTTGAATAAAAACAGAGTTGCACGAGTTATAAAATGCTTCTTCCAAATCCAGTTCTCCATGTCCACCTGATTTATGCGAATGACAAGCTATTTTAATATTACCTACTTCTTCATAACCTTTACAAAAATATTTTTTATTTAAATCAATCTTTCCGCTTTCTAATGCTGCTGCAAGTACTATTATTTTAAATAGAGAACCTGGAGGATAAGATACTTGTATTGCTTTATTATATAATTCCATATCGTTACTATTAAAGTACTTTGCAACATTTTCTTGATCAAAATTAGGTCTACTAACCATAGCTAAAATATCTCCACTCTTTACATCAGCGACTATTACAGCTCCATTTTTATTTTCTGAATCCATTACTCTTTCTACAACTTTTTGAATATTATAATCAATTGTTAATTTTACACTAGTAGCTTTTTCACTTCTTTTTTTTAGTGTATCTATCACTCCAATGCCTGGTATTAATTTCTTTTTCCCATCAACAACTAAAGCTACTTTTCCATATGAATCATCTAATTTTAATATATTATCAAAAGCTCTCTCGATACCGCTTTTTCCTTTATTTTCACTTTTATTAATATAGCCAATAACATGTGATAATATATTTTTTCTATCGTATCTTTTAATTTTATCTTCGACATAAATTCCTTTTAAATCTTTTAATTTTTTTAGCTCATTAACTTTACTATTTAGTGGAATTTCAATTACATTACCATTGCTTAAAATTGTATATTTTTCAATAGAATTTTTATCGACTAAAGTTTCTAATATTCTTGATAACTTTTTCTCATCGCACATATTTTTAAATATAAACATAGTTTTAATTTTATTTTTATTTGTTAAAGGTATAAAATTTCTATCAAAAATCATACCTCTAGAAGGTTTGATTTGAACTTCTATAGTTCTCTGTCTTATTGCTGCTTGTTTATATTCTTCTCCCTTAATAATTTGAATATAAAATAATCTAGCAACAATTAATCCAAAAATAAATAATACAGTACAATAAAAAAGTATTAATTTTCTTTTTAACTTCATAAAAATACCTCCAACAGATAACTAATATAAGTATTTCCATTATCTACTGGAGGTATAAGTTATTATTTTTGTTTTTGTGCTATTATTGATTTAATTTTTGTAACCATTAAATCTATCGCTACTTTATTATATCCCCCCTCAGGTATAATTATATCAGCATATTTTTTACTAGGTTCAATAAACTGCATATGCGCTGGTCTTACTGTTGTTAAGTACTGTTCGATTACAGATTCCAGTGTTCTGCCTCGTTCTTTTATATCTCTTGTAATCCTTCTAATAATTCTAATATCTGCATCCGTATCGACAAATATCTTTATATCTAGTAGATTTCTTATTCTTTCATCATCTAATATTAGAATTCCCTCTAATATTATTATATCTTTAGGTTCTACTCTCACCGTTTCTTTTTTTCTATTATGTGTCTCAAAATCATAAATTGGTTTCTCAATTGCTTTTCCTTCAAGCAAATCATTTAAGTGTTTAATTAACAAATCATTATCAAAAGCTAGTGGATGATCATAATTAGTTTTTATTCTTTCTTCAAAAGTTAAATGACTTTGATCCTTATAATATGAATCTTGTTCAATAATTACAATATTTTTTTCTGGCAATGAATTAAAAATCTCCTGAGCTACTGTACTCTTACCTGAACCAGTTCCTCCTGTAATACCTATTAGAATTGGTCTTTTCAAATTTATCATTCCTTTCTTAGTTTTCTTATTATATTCCATGGTTCTACTGGTTGATCCATTTTTATTCTTACTATTTGTTGTGGGTGTGGAGCTACTTCAATCTGCTCTCCATTCTCATCCCACATCTTTTCAATTATTTGTGTAAAATGTTCCTTATTAGGACCAAAAATTTCTATTTTATCCCCAACAAACATTCTATTTCGCTGTTCAACAGTTGCGATTTTTGAGTTTTTATCATACTCAAGAATCAATCCTGTAAAATCATAAGTCCTTATATAGGAACTACTTCCATACACTTGATCTTCACCAGTTGGTTTTCCAAAGTAGAACCCTGTTGTAAAATCTCTATGACTAGCCTTTTTAATTTCATCTAACCATTTATCATTATAAACATAATTTTCAGGATCAGCAAGATATTTATCAATAACCATTCTATAAGACCTTACAACAGTTGCTACATAATAAGCACTTTTCATTCGTCCTTCTATCTTAAAGCTACTAATTCCAGCATTTATTAGTTCAGGAATATGCTTTAACATGCATAGATCTTTTGAATTAAAAATATAAGTTCCTCTCTCATCTTCAAATACTGGAAAATACTCGCCCGGCCTTTTCTCTTCCATAATATAATATTTCCATCTACAAGGATGAGCACACTCTCCTCTATTTGCATCTCTAAATATCATATAATTACTTAACAGACATCTACCAGAATAAGATATACACATAGCCCCATGAATAAAAGCTTCTATTTCTAAATCATCAGGTGTTTTATCAATTATTTCTTTAATTTCTTTTAAAGATAACTCTCTTGCTACGACTATTCTTTTAATTCCTTGCTTATACCAATAATTTGCTGTATAATAATTTGTCGTATTTGCTTGAGTACTTAAGTGAATTTCGAAATCAGGCGCTACATCCTTTACAAGACTAAACACACCTGGATCCGATACAATTACAGCATCCACTTCCATTTTATATAAATCTTTAATATATTCTTTTAAACCTTTAAAATCTTCATTATGTGGTATTATATTTAATGTTACATAGACTTTTTTTCCTCTCTTATGAGCAAATTCTAAACCTTGTTTTAATTGTTCAATATTAAAATTTCTAGCTCCAGCCCTTAACCCAAATCTTTCCCCTCCAAGATAAACAGCATCTGCACCATAAATTATTGCCATCTTAAGTTTCTCTAAATCACCAGCTGGTGCTAGTAATTCCGGTTTTTTCATCATTTTACCTCCTATCCTTTTTTAATTGTCAAAGCAATGCCATCACCAATAGGTATAATACTCGTTTCGAGAATTGGAGTATTACATATGTATTTTAAATACTCTCTCATTCTTCTAACTATTGTTTTTTTCCTTCTTATTACTAAATCATCATTAGCAACCATTCCTTTAAAAAGTACATTATCTGAAATTATAACTCCTCCGTCATTTAGATTTTCTATGCAATAAGGTAAAAATTCCATATATTTACCTTTAGCTGCATCTAAAAAAATTAAATCAAATTTATCTTTTATATTGGGTAAAATTTCCTGTGCTTCACCATGTAATACTTTTATCCTATTATCCAAACCAGCTCTTTTTAAATTCTCCTTTGCCAATTTTACCATATCTTCTCTTCTTTCTATTGTTATTATTTCACAATCTTTTTTAGAAGCTTCTGCCATCACTATAGCAGAATAGCCTATAGCCGTACCAATTTCTAAAATTCTATTAGGATTTTTTATCTGTATTATCACTCTAATGAACTGTGCAACTTCAGGATGTATTATTGGTACATTATAATTCTTAGCATAATCCTCAAGTGTTTTTAAAACATCTGAACTTTTAGGCAAAACGCTCCTTATGTATTCTTGTATGTAATCCATATTTATACTACACAAAACTATCTCCCCTTACAATTAATATTACACAAATAATACGTGGCTAATATACCACGTATTATTTTCTCTAATCTTAAAATTTATTACTTGTTTTTATTTTTGGCATTTATATGCTCATTAAAAGTTTTTGAAAAAGTATGACTTCCATCTTCATTAACTACAAAAAACAAATAATCAACATTAGCCGGTTCTACAGCTGCTTCTATTGATTTTATACCAGGCGATGCAATAGGTCCTGGTGGAAGACCTTTATACAAATAAGTGTTATATTTAGAATCAATCTTTAAGTCATCATAAGTTAGTTTTTCTTTTCTTTCCCCTAATACATATTGAACTGTTGCACATGATTGTAGTAACCAACCTTTTTTTAATCTATTGTGAAATACAGCTGATATTAAAGGTCTTTCACTATCTAATTTAGCTTCTCTTTCTATAATTGATGCTAGTGTAATTACTTCATTCATCGTCAAATTTAACTTTTTCGCTTTATCTTTAATTTTATCATTATAAACTTGATCAAATCTAGTTAACATTTTATTAATAATATCTTCTTCTTTAGCATCTTTATAAACCTCATATGTATCAGGAAATAGATAGCCTTCTAAGGTCGATCCTTCTGGAAGTTCATTAAGAAAATCAAACTTCTTCTTAAATAATGAAACGTTATTACAAAGTTCTAAAAATCTTTCTTTATTAACTAAATTTTGTTTGCTAAGTTTTTCTGCAATCAATGATAGTTCATAGCCTTCTGGTATTGTAAATGTTACAGTCTCTTTAGAACTACCTTTAACTAAAGTATCTATAATCTGATATAAATCCATTTTATTATTTAGTGAATATTCGCCAGCCTTTAACTTTCCATCAACTTTTTTCATTCTAACAATAATTCTAAAAATATATTTATTCCTAATTAACGAATTTTCTTCTAGTATTTCTGCAATTTTTGTAGTAGTACTACCCGAAGGAATTTTTATAGTAATATCGTAAAAATCACCTTTAATATTTACAGGTTTTATTTGCTCTTTAATATAAATCGTAATTATAAAGATAACTAAAATAAAAAATATTAAGCCTAATTTAATCCCTTTATTTCTACTTTTAATTAGGGCTTTAGCCATAGCTTGTCCCCCTTTATTTTACTCCTTTAATTATATAATTTTATGCTTCTTTTTACAAGGTGTAATAATAAAATCTCCATTTCTATTTATTAAAAAAAGCGGATAAACCGCTTTATATAAATTTTTATTTTATTGTTCTTTCATAAACATATAAAACAATATTTCCAAACAATCCTACAGCAATCAATTCTCCCAAAGCAATCGTTGCAACAGTAGGCCAATAAGGCATATTAAAAAAATAAGAAACCCATAATGAAACAACAATCCCATTCAAAACAACTGGAGGTAACATTCCTAGAAATTTATTAGGCATTTTACTCGTTAAAAATGCTGCAATCAATGTAACTAAACTTCCACCTATAATATCTATTAAACCAAAACCTGAAGTAAAAGTTAGAATAAAATTTGCAATCAAACATCCAATAAAAACCCCAGGTATTGCAGCTGTTTCTACTAACGGTAATAATACCAACGCTTCTGCTACTCTTATCTGTATAGGTCCAAAAGCTAATGTACCAAATGGTATTTCTAATGCTACAAGTATGACATATAAAGCAGCAATTACACTTGCTTTAGTTAAAAATCTTGTATTCATCAGAAACCTCCTTAGTTACCCTTTGTTATCTTTTGATATCTTCAATTCCCAAATCTATATTTATAGATTCTCCCAAAATTTTATAAATATCATTCATCATTTGCCCAAATCTCATTTCTGCCATAAAGTATTCATGTATAACAGGATTACTCATAATTATCTCCTCTAACTTTTTAAGTTGTTCTAATTTTTCTTTAGATACTTCTTTACCTGTCATCTGCTCCATTTGAATTTCCATAGTTCTTTTCCTAAAATCTATAACCATTTCTTTTGTCTTTTCGTTTGCAAAAACTTTTTCTTGTTTTTTCATATATTCTTTATATTCCTCTGAATTTTTAATTGCTCTAGCTAAATTGTGAGCTGCATCATAAACATTCATAAAATCACTCCTTTTAAAGTAATTTTTTAATATACAATCCATTATATGTATAAAAATAATATCTGTTATATATATAAAATCAAAATATCTACACAGCCAAGATAAAATTACTCCTATATACTAAATTAGCAAAATGCCGCAGCAATAAGCCACGACATTAAACTTCCATTATTATAGGTAAAATCATAGGATTTCGTTTAATTTTACTATATAAAAAGTTTCTTAGCTCATCTTTAATACTAGCTTTTAAAGTAGCCCAGTCAGTAATATGATTTTTCTCACATTCAGCTAAAACAGCTCTAATTTTCTCTTTAGCTTCTTCCATTAAATCTTCAGATTCTCTTACATAAACAAAACCTCTTGAAACTATATCTGGACCTGCTATTACCTTACCGTTTTCCTTACTAATTGTTACTACTACTACAATCAATCCATCTTCAGACAAATGTTTTCTGTCTCTAAGTACAATATTACCAACATCACCTATTCCAAGACCATCAACTAAAATATTACCTGCAATTACTTGTTGCCCAAATTTCCCTTTATCTTTTGTGAATTCAATTACTGAACCGTTTTCTGCAATAAAAATATTCTCTCTTGGCATTCCTAATTCTTCTGCCAATTGAGCATGCTGCTTCAGATGTCTATATTCGCCATGCACTGGGATAAAAAACTTTGGCTTTAATAAAGTATGTATTAATTTCAACTCTTCTTGACAAGCATGCCCCGATACATGAACATCAGCTAGTGTTTCATAAATCACATCAGCACCTTTTTTGAAAAGCTGATTTATTACTTTAGCTACCATTTTCTCATTACCAGGTATCGGTGTTGCAGAAATAATTACTAAATCTCCAGGCATTAGTTCCATTTTTTTATGTTCGGAAGATGCTATTCTTGATAAAGCTGACATCGGCTCTCCTTGACTACCTGTTGTTATAACTACTATCTCATTGTCTGGGTACTTATCTATTTCATTAATATCTATTAATACTCCATCTGGTAAATCTAAATATCCTAGATCCTTTGCAACATTAACTACATTAACCATACTCCTACCAGATACAGCTACTTTTCTATTAAACATAATTGCTGCATTAATAACCTGCTGTATTCTATGTATATTTGATGCAAAAGTAGCTACAATTATTCTTTGTTTTGCTTTCATAAAGATATCATTAAAAGTATCACCAACAGTTTTTTCTGACATTGTATAACCTGGTCTTTCTACATTCGTACTTTCAGCCATTAAAACTAATACACCTTTTTGACCTAATTCCGCAAATTTATGCAAATCAATAACCTCTCCATTTATAGGTGTATAGTCTATTTTAAAATCTCCAGTATGTACTACAATACCTACAGGAGTATGTATTGCTAAAGAAACTGAATCTGGAATACTATGATTATTTCTTATAAACTCTACATTGAAACATCCTAATTTTACTGATTTTCCAGGTTTTACAACGTTTAACTTTACGTTTTTTATATTATGCTCCCTTAGCTTGTAATCTACAAGTCCTAAAGTTAACTTCGTACCATAAATAGGGACATTAATCTTTTTCAATATATAAGGTAAAGCTCCTATATGATCTTCATGTCCATGCGTTAAAACTATACCTCTTACTTTCTCTCTATTTTTCAAGAGATAAGTTATATCAGGTATTACTACGTCTATTCCTAACATTTCATCTTCTGGGAATATTAGTCCGCAATCAATAACTATAATGTCATTATTATACTCTATTACTGTTATATTCTTACCTATTTCAAACAAACCGCCCAATGGAATAATCTTTAACTTATTTAACGTCTTTTTCGACACCCTATCACACTCCTCGTTTATGTTTCTTATAAAGCATTAACTCATATGCTATCATAATCATATTACGTTCATTAAATATTTTAACCAAAAAATATATTTACTTTTAATTAATCTTCAATCTTAATGAAAAAATAAATCCCTCTATGGGATTTATTTTTTACAATCTTTACAGTACCCAAAAAATTTCAAGTTATGGTCTACAATTTTAAATTCCCCACTCTTTTCAATCTCTTCTTCTAATGTTTCCAAAAGATCTAATTGAACTTCTATAACCTTACCACAATTTAAGCAGATTAAATGATGATGTTGGTGATCGCCACTATTAGTATTCAATTCATATCTACTACAACCATCATTAAAGTTTAATTTATAAATTATATTTAATTCCTCAAATAATTGCAAAGTTCTATAGACAGTAGCTAAACCTATCTCAGGAAATTTCCCTCTAACTCTTTCATATATTTCTTCTGGGCTTAAATGTTTCCCTTGATTTTCTAAAATTACATCAAGTATAATTCTTCTTTGTGTTGTTAATTTATAGCCTCTTTCCTTAAGTTGTTCTTTTAAACTTTCTATCAAATTTTCCATCACTTCACCTGCTTTTCTTATTCTATATATTAGTCTATAACTATATTATGGAAAAGTCAACAAATATGTTAATTTAAAATTTCAATAGTTTAATATAAGTTTTATAATTTTAAATTATCTCATCTATAATAGCTTCATATACAGCTACAGCATCATCAAACTCTGATTTATCTTCTATATTTACCAAAATCATATTGCCATCCTCGTCATATTCAATTTTTAATATATAAGCTTCGTCCTCCTCTTCATTAACAGGAAGCAAAACAGCATATTCTCTATCTTCAATATCAAATGTAGCTATCACCTCAAATTCTATTTCATTGCCCTCATCATCAATAAGTATTATTGTCTCGTGTTTATCTGTCATATTATCACCTTCCTATCGTATTTTATCTAAATAAGATTGTAAAATAAAAACAGCAGCTAATTTATCTATAACATTTTTTCTTTTTTTTCTGCTTACATCAGCATTAATTAGTGTCTTTTCAGCAATTACAGTTGTTAACCTTTCATCTTGAAATACTATATTAACTTTAAATCTTTCTTTTATTTTTTCTGCAAATTTAATAACTTTTTCACTTTGTAAGCCCAATGAATTATTCATATTTTTAGGTAAACCAATTACTATTTCATTAACTCCGTAATGATTAATAATTTCTTCTAATTCATTCAAATCACTCTTAATACTTTTCCTTTTAATTGTTTTTACACCTTGTGCCGTTAAGCACAAGGGATCGCTAACTGCTACTCCAATAGTCTTATCCCCAACATCAAGCCCTAATATCCTTTTCATACATACCTCCATTTATATTACTTTTATACAAAACTCTGGACATACTGCTGCACAATACCCACAAAAAATACATTTATTCGTAACTGCTCTGGCTTTACCTTCTAAAATTTCAATTCCGCCATGTTTACATGTTTCAACACATTTTTTACATCCTATACACCAATCCTGAACTATAAGTCTTCTAGTCTTCTTACCTAGTCTTTCCTTTAAAAATTTTGGTATATTCCCTTTTTCTAACAAATTAACATTCGCATCAACTTCATCAATTGATTGCATGCCTATAGCTATCGAATGAAGATATGGTATATTTTTAACATATTCAAAAGCTTCTTCTACTCTATTTATTAAATGTCCACCACCTAAAGGTTTCATTCCATATATACCAATACCTTTTTCATACGCTTTCTTTATAGCATTAATCATTTCTTCTGAATTTCCATCTTGTATTCCTAAACCAAACTTATTAATTATAGGATGTATAACTTCAATCTCTTCAAATTTCAACGAATCTAATACACCTCTTACTCTATGTGTTGAAATTCCAAAAGCTCTTATCAGTCCTTTTTCTTTAGCTTTTAAAAAATATTCAATTGCTTCATAATGACCTCTGATTGTATGTTCACTTTCTTGTTCATGTAGTAAAAAAATATCGATATAATCAGTTTCTAATTTCTCTAGTGCATTCAAAAGGCTTTTTTCTGCAGTTTCTCTTGAATAAGAATAAGATTTTGTTGCTATAATATACTTTTCTCTTGGTATAGTTTTTAGCGCCTCTTTAATATATTCATAATTGTCATATAATTCAGCTGTATCTAGAAAATTAATTCCACGCTCATAAGCATATTTTATTATATTAGCACCTGTATCAATAGGTAAATTAGCTTGAAGTGGGCCTATTGTTAAAGAACCAAAGCATATCCTTGATACCTTAATATTAGTTTTCCCAAGATTTCTGTATTCCATTATGCCACATCCTCAACTCTGATATTGTTAAGTACATTAGAGCAGTTACATTTAATAAAAGTATTAAAGCCGCTATAACAACTCCAGAGTCATTTAAAAGCAACCCAAAAATTGCACTAAGTATAGAACATTTAAATCCAAAAGCTATGTTTTTATTTTTAATTAAAATCTTTTTTACAATATTTTTTTGAGTTATTAATAAAATCATAAATAATATAATATTTATTCGAAGTGATTCACCCCAAATAGAAACTTTAAATAATTTAACATTCATCAGTAACTTTCTAAGTATTATATTATAAATATAGTTAATATCTCCAGATAATATCCTGTTAAGAAAACTATCTATATGCGTTGTATTATTACTTAATATAGCATTAGTAACTATAATTATAGAAATAACAGATAATAACATCAATAATACTTTTACTATATTAAAATAATTCTTTTTAACTTTTAAAAAATCATTAAACATTATGTAGACTAATATAAATGCTAAGGTCAAACCTCCTCCTAGATTTGCTCCAAAATTTGAGCTTATTAATAAATATGTATTAAAGATAAGCAGTATATATAAAAATAATTTGTTCAGTTTATTTTTAAATATAAAAGTAATCGTAGTAAATAGTGAGAAAATCAGAATACCTACTAACTCATTACCTATCCCATAATATCTAGCACCTATTATTGGATCATACCCAATAATAGACATTTTAGCTAATTCACAATTTGTAAAAAGGTCTATTAGAATTGTTATATAAGTTAAAACACCAACAAACTGCAATTTACGTTCAGAATTAAAAGCTAAAGCTAACATCAATATAAAAAAAGATATTATACTTATATATTTTACATATTTCCAAGTATCCATTATATTGTAACTTGATACAATTAAAAAGACAAGAGGTATAATAATTATTAACATAAGTATTAATTTAATAATCCGTAATAGTTTTTTTGTTAGTAGCCCTTTAAATAACAAAATAAAAATTACAATTATAATAAAAATCATTTCACTAATTACATAGAATTTCAAAGACTGTTTTCTAATATTTGAAACAAATTTAATTTTATAACTTAATTGCTTAACAAATGCTAAATTATCACTATATTCTTTAAATTCAATATCAGTCCCAGTAAAATCTTTGTAATCAACACCTAAATATTTTGTAATTGAAGGAGCAATATCTATATTAGATACAATACCTTTTCTTTTTGTAGTTTTTGAAAACAAAACCCCTTTTTTAGGTATTCCATCGCCCCAAAATACTAAAGGTGTTAACTCACTAGCATTTTCTATCTTATCATCTCCCATATTGGGGCTTATTATTATAAGTCTTGTTGAATTTCTATTAATGATATTTACTAAATGTCCTATAAACTCATCAGCTTTTTTCAATATTTTTTCTCTATGTAAAGAATACATTATATCTGTTAAATTATCTCTATAAAAATATAACCTATCCAGGTCGCCTGTTTCAATAATTACTAGTGAGGCTTTATCATTCAAATCCTTTAATTCTCTTAATATTTTTTTATAGTTAGTACGTATTCCATATGGATATAAATCATCTTTAATTAAAATATTATCTACATCTCCATAATCTATAAGTCCTCTAAAATCAACAGCAATTAGACAATTTGTCCTAATAATATTATCAGCAGTATCTGAATTTCCAAATACTGCTGTTTTTAAACCTTTTTTATGCAAAGCGTAACCTAACGCTCCAATTTTAGCGTTAAATTTGTTCTTTTTATTTAATTCGTTAAGTTTTATAATTTCAGTATTAACAATCTGATATTTTTCTGGTATAATTCCTAACCTTCTCTTATAAATTTTAGATATATTATTATTCAAATTATAACTTTTTGAATTTGAATATGTTGCACTAACCCTTCCAGAGGCATTAATAGTTGCATAGGATTCTGCCCCTTTATATCTATACAAACCTCTTGTATTCATTATACCTATGCTTCCATCTTTGATTAAAGCATGCAGGTTGTCCATATATTTCAAATCTTCAAATGTTAGTCTATTTAAAATTACCATAATTACTTTTTTTCTTTCATCAGACTCAGAAATTGAAAAGCTTTTTTCACATATTATTAGTATAATAACTATAATTAAAATTCTAAACAAGTTCTTTCTTAACGTTTTTAACAAAACAATCGCTCCATTTTAGCTTTCTAAATAGTTTTTTAATAATTCTTCTAACAATTCATCTCTTTCTAGCTTTCTAATTAAAGTTCTTGCATTTTTATGACTTGTAATATAAGTTGGATCGCCAGAAAGTATATAACCTACCATTTGATTTATCGGATTATATCCTTTCTCTTTTAGGGCATTGTATACACTTATAATTATCTTTCTAGCTTCAGTAACATTCTCCTTTTCTACATTAAACTTTACAGTATGATTTATTATCTCTTTCACAACAGCACCTCCCTTTTATTTATATCATATATTCTACAATTATATACATATTCCTTTAAATTTATAATTATTATGGTGAAAACCTGACCCGTAAAGGGTCAGGAGTACATGCTTAAAAGTTATGATAATTGCTCTTTTACTATATCTACAACTTTTGATAAAGCAATATCTATTTTAGATACATCCTTTCCACCTGCTTGGGCCATATCCGGTCTACCACCTCCACCACCACCAGTTTCTTTCGCCACTTCTCTAATTATATTTCCTGCATGTATGCCTTTTGAAACTAAATCTTTTGTAGCCATAGCAACAAATGAAATTTTATCATTTTTAACTGAACCCAAAACAACTAAAACAGATTTCATTTTATCTCTAATTCTATCACCTAATTGCCTTAATTCATTTATACCCATATCGTCTATTCTTTTAACTATCAAGTTCAATCCATTAACTTCAATTTTTTCATTAATAATGTCATTTACTTTTGAACTTGCTATTTTGGATTTAAGATTATTAATCTCTTTTTCCAATAATTTATTTTCTTCAATTAAAGCTTTTGCTTTATCTAAAATTTCTTTTTTATTTGTTTTAAGTAGTTCTGTTAACGAATTTATTTTCTTTTCCATATCATTTAGATATTCAAAAACTTTTATACCTGTTATTGCCTCTATTCTTCTTATACCAGATGCTACTCCACTTTCGCTTACAATTTTAAACATACCAATTTGACTTGTATTATTAATATGAGTACCACCACATAATTCTAGAGAATAATCACCCATTTTTACAACTCTAACTTTTTCACCATATTTTTCATCAAATAAAGCCACTGCTCCCATTTTTATAGCTTCATCTAAAGGAACTTCAAAAGTATCTACATTTAATGACTGCAATATCTTCTCATTAACTAATTTTTCTATTTCTTCAAGTGTATTTTTATTTAATCCTTCAAAATGTGTAAAATCAAATCTCAATCTATCAGGTTCTACTAAAGAACCAGCTTGATTTACATGTTCACCTACAATATCTTTTAAGGCTCTGTGTAAAAGATGTGTAGCAGAATGATTCCTTGCCGCATCTAGTCTCTTTTTCTCATCTACAATAGCTTCTACTTTATCTCCTTCTGAAACTTCGCCATCTTTTACAACTACTTTATGAAGAATAACACCTTTGCTACCTTTCTTGGTGTCAAAAACCTCACATTTAAAATTATTATTTAATAATTCACCTTTGTCTCCAATCTGTCCTCCACTTTCAGGATAAAAAGGTGTTTCTTTTAAAACTAAAATACCTTCTTGTCCTTTTTCAAGCTTTTTGACCACTTTATTATCTTTAATAATACTTAATACTTCCGTTTCTAGTCTAATATTATTATATCCTTTAAAAACAGTTTTTTCTTTATTAATATCAAATCCTTCTATATCTATATCCCAAGCTTGACTATCTTTCTCAGCTCTTGCTTTTCTTGCTCTTTCTCGTTGTTTATCCATTTCTCTGTTAAATCCTATTTCATCTACTGTTAAACCTTCTTCTTCTAATATTTCCCTAGTTAAATCTAATGGAAAGCCATAAGTATCATATAATTTAAATGCACTTTCACCATCTAATTTAGTTTCTCCTCTATTTTTAATCTTTTCTATATACTCTCTTAAAATATTAATACCTTGATCAATTGTTTCATTAAATTTATCTTCTTCTATATCAATTACATTCTTAATCTGAACCTGTCTTTCTTTCAATTCTGGATAGATCTCTTTCCAGTTTTCAATAACCACATTAGACAACCTACTCAAGAACTTTTCATTTATCCCTAATAGTTTTCCATGACGAGCAGCTCTTCTAATTAATCTTCTTAAAACATAACCTCTTCCTTCATTACTTGGTAATACACCATCTCCTACTAAGAAAGTAATAGCCCTTATATGGTCAGTAATTACCCTTATTGAAGTATCGTTCTTATAATCCTTTCCGTAAACTACACCGCTTATTTCTTCCACTTTATTCAATATACTTTTAATTGGTTCAATTTCAAAAATATTATTCGCTCCTTGAATTACTGCTGTTATTCTTTCAAGACCCATACCAGTATCTATATTAGGGTTTGGTAAATCTTTGTAATTACCATTCTCATCTTTATCAAATTGAGAAAATACTAAATTCCAAACTTCTACATATCTATCACAATCACATCCAGGTTTACAATCATCTTTACCACAACCGTACTTTTCTCCTCTATCTACATAGATTTCAGAACAAGGACCACAAGGTCCAATCTCTAATTCCCAGAAATTATCTTCTTTACCTAATCTAATTATCCTATTACTGTCAATACCTATAATCTTATTCCATATTTCAAAAGCTTCGTCATCTTTATAGTAAACTGATACCCACAATTTGTCTTCAGGTATTTGTAGTCTCTCAGTTATAAATTCCCATGCCCATTTAATTGCTTCTTCTTTGAAATAATCTCCAAATGAGAAATTTCCTAACATTTCGAAGAAAGTTGCATGTCTATCAGTTTTACCAACATTTTCTATATCACCAGTTCTAACACATTTTTGACAAGTTGCCATTCTTTTTCTTGGTGGTTCTTCTTTCCCTACAAAGTATGGTTTTAAAGGTGCCATTCCAGCATTTATAAGCAGTAAACTTTTATCATTTTTAGGAATTAATGAATAACTTGGCACTACAAGATGTCCTTTTTCTCTGAAAAAGTTTAAAAACTCACTACGTATTTCATGTAAACCTAATTTTTTCATTTAGTTCACCCTTTCTTTAAATTTTATATTATTTATTATAATATCATATGGATTAAAACAAAATCTTTGTTTAAAAATCAGTAACATGTAAATTTTGTTGAAATCCATTATGGAAATTATATTTTAAAATTATCAACAATTTAATAAAGTTTATAATTTCCTATGGATTAGAACAAAATCTTTGATTAAAATAATTAAGGAAGATTTTGTTGAAATCCGTAAACGGAAATTATATTTGAATTTATTCACAATTTAAAGTAGTTTATAACGACTCTGGCATGTAAACATGCCAGACAAAGTTTCAATAAAATCAACATTAATTTTTTTAATATGGGATTTTATTATAATTTCCTATGGATTATAAAAAAACTCGCCCCTTAAATTAGGGACGAGAGAAGAACCCGCGGTACCACCCTACTTACCATAAAGTCGCTCAAATATGATAACGGAATAACCGTAGACCTCTACTATAATTTCAAAGTCTCAACTTAAGGGCTGCTTCAGTACACTCGTCTAAATACCTTCCAGCCATGGGTATTCTCTCTATAAGACTCGTAATACCTACTACTCCCCATCATCGTTGTTAACAATATTTTCTTCAATAAGGATTATAAATAAAATATCTATTCTTGTCAATATTGTCTATAATCTAATAAGTTTATTAATTATAAAGTTTATTACTATCTTTAATATTGCTGCAGTAGGAACTGCTAATAAAAGCCCCCATATCCCAAAATAACTTCCTCCAAGTAACAATGAAAAAATTACTACTACAGGATGTAAGCCTACGCTTTCGCCTACAATTTTAGGAGAAATTATTCCACTTTCGAATTGTTGAATTGCAGTAAACAAGATGATAACCCATAGAGCTTTTAGAGGACTTTTCATCAATGCAAATACAAGTGCAGGTATTATTCCTATTATAGGCCCAAAATAAGGTATAACATTGGCTATACCTGCTATTATCCCTATTATCAATGCAAAATCAATACCCAAAATTAATAGTCCAATAGTTGTAGCTACTCCAACAAAAGCTGCAACAATGAGCTGCCCTCTGATAAATTTTCCTAATATCACATCAATCTCTCTAAATACATATAAAACATCATGCCTATATACCTTTGGAATAAGCAGAATTATTTTTTTCTTAAAATAATCTTTATCTTTTAGGAAATAAAAAGTTAAAATTGGAATTAAAATAAAGCTAAATGCCTTTGAAAAAACTTGCATAATAGAATTTGTAAAGTTTTTTAGAGAATTCATTATAGTAACTTGTATTTTATCAAGATTTGATTTAACTACTTCGTTTATACCTTGTAATTCAGGTGGTAAGTTTTCAATATTTTTTGAATATCTTATATAGAGTTCATTAAAGAATTCATAAGCATCATTAAAAAAGTTCGGCAAAACATCGATTAATTTCTTAAATTCGCTTGTAAGTTTAGGAAATATAGAAAAAGAAATAATAAGTATAAATCCTATTAAAATCAAATATACTAAAAGTACTCCTAAAGCTCGTGGTACCTTTTTTTTCTCCAGACTATTAACCATAGGATTTAAAAGATATGATAATCCTATTGCCAAAATAAATGGTGTAAATAATCCCGTTACATCTTTAGTAATCTTATAAATTATGTAAATAAAAAAAACTGTTAATAAAGTTGCTATAATTTTAATAATTTTCCTTTTTGAAATTGAAATCCGTTTAGTTGATTCTACATATTTATTCCCGATATTAACCAAAAAATAAATTATAAGTCCTAATAAACACACAATAAAAATTTCTCTTAAATAAATGATAAAATTAACTAAATTTTGCATAATAACCTCCTCATATATAAAGGCAGCAAAGCTGCCTTATTTAAAACCATCCCATATTATCCATCATAGTAAAAATCATTTTTTTACCTGTTCTCATTAGTCTCTTTCTCTGTCTAGGAGTCATTCTACTTGCAGCATATATTCCTGCTGTAGCACCAATTATACTACCAGTAATAACTCCTTTTACAAATTTACCTTTCATTTTATACACTCCTTTAATCGTTTATACTTAGTTTATTACTCTTTTACCGTTCTAATTCTAACAGTTTTTTGAAATATTCCTTACTTTTATCAAACTCTGTTTTGATTTCATTTGAAATTATCAAGGCATCTTCACCAAAGGTAATACCATATATATAAGGTAGTATATTCCTACCATCCATAATGTCCTGAATCAAACCATCAGATAAAATAAACCCTAATACTTTCCCATTATCTTCGTCTATTATTATATCTTTTATTATCCCTATATTTTCTCCAGCTTCTGTTATTACATCCTCGCCTATTATTTTTTTTCTTTCCTTTATTAATTGAAAAATGTCAGGTATATCTGCTGCAGATTCAATAACATTTTCTTTATCAACTATAATAACATCTTTTCCAATACTTATTACATTTTTATATTTTATTATTTTCGCTTCCTTAAAAACACTTCCTTCATATGTCATTAAAGCCAGAATTCTAAACTTCTTTCTTGAAAAAACTAAATCTTTTATAACAGCTATTTTCTTCCCAGAAACTTTGGTCATTACAGGTAATCCAATGATTTCACTGGCTTTTTTCACTAAAAAGACCTCACTTTATAGATTTATTTCTTATATAATTTATTATTCCACAATTCAATTATAATATTTTCTTCAAAATTGTTCCACCACCAACAACAATATCTTCATCATAAAATACAATAGATTGACCTGGCGTTATAGCTCTAACTGGTGTATCAAACACAACTTTAACTTTATCTTCTTCAATAGGATATATAGTAGCATCTGTTTCTTTTGCAGTATATCGAATTTTAGCTTTAACTTTTAATGGTTTTGTTAGTTTTTCAAATGGTATAAAGTTCAAATCATCTGCAATAAGCTCAGTACCAAAAACTTTTTCAGCATCACCAACAACTACTATATTTTTTTCAGGATCAATGTGTATAACATAGACTGGTTTTCCAAGTGCTAAACCTAAACCTTTTCTTTGTCCAATTGTATAGTGTGTTATTCCCTTATGTTTTCCTAAAATATTTCCATCAGTATCTACAAAATACCCAGGTTCAATTTTATATTTAGCATTTTCTCTTATAAACTTACCATAATCATTGTCTTCAATAAAACAAATTTCTTGGCTTTCTGGCTTTTCAGCCACAATTAAACCTAATTCTCTTGCTATTTCTCTAACCTTTTCTTTGTTTCCAATATTACCTAAAGGCATCAGTATATGTTTTAATTGGTCCTGTGTTAAATTATATAGCACGTAAGTTTGGTCTTTACCTACTGCTTCAGAGCGTTTTAATAAATATCTGCCTATTTCTTCATCATATACAATTTTAGCATAATGACCAGTTGCAACATAATCTGCACCAAGTGATTTAGCTCTTCTTAATAATTCTTCAAATTTAACAAACCTATTACAAGCTATACAAGGATTTGGTGTTCTTCCTTTACCATATTCATCTATAAAATAATTTATGACTTTTTCTTTAAAAACGTTTTTAAAATTCATAACATAGTAAGGTATACCTAAATGATTAGCAACTCTTCTAGCATCTTCAACTGCTGAAAGTGAACAACATCCTCCTTCCTTTTCTATAACATTAGGGTCTTTTTCTTGCCAAATCTGCATTGTAACTCCTATTACTTCATAACCCATTTCTTTAAGTAAATATGCTGCAACTGAACTATCAACACCACCACTCATTCCTATTACAACTTTCTTTTTTTCCATAATCCACCTCTATCTATCATCTATTTTGTATAATAATATATTTTGCCTCAATTTTTTAAAGTATGCAATTTATTTAACTTTGAAAAAAGCTACTGTTTAGCAGTAGCTTTTTTATAATCCATAGGAAATTATATACATTATTAATATTGTAGATAATTTTAAATATAATTTCCGTAATGGATTTTAATGAAATCTTCCTTATAAATTGTTTAAAACGAAGATTTTATTCATGTCCGTGTGGGTCTTCATCTGGATTGAAATCTTCCAAACCCTCTATTGTGATATTGTTTTTCTTAGCATAATCTAAAAGAGCTGCTTTAATTGCTTGTTCAGCTAAAACTGAACAATGCATTTTCACAGGAGGAAGCCCATCTAAAGCCTCAGCTACAGCCTTATTTGTCAATTTAACTGCTTCCTCAATACTTTTCCCTTTGATTAATTCAGTAGCCATACTTGAAGAAGCAATTGCAGAACCACATCCAAATGTTTTGAACTTAACATCTACTATAATACCATCTTCTATTTTTAAGTATATTTTCATTATATCTCCACATTTAGGATTTCCTACTTGACCAACTCCATCTGCATCTTCAATTTCACCTACATTTCTAGGATTCATAAAATGATCCATAACCTTTTCTGAATACATTATTTACCCTCCTTTACACTCTCATACAATGGTGACATTTCTCTTAATCTTCCTACAATCTTAACTAAATTCTCAACTACATAGTCCACATCTTCTTCTGTATTGAAATCTCCTAATGTAAACCTTAGTGAACCATGTGCTATTTCATGAGGCAATCCTATTGCAAGTAATACATGTGATGGGTCTAAAGAACCAGAAGTACATGCAGAACCACTAGATGCAGCTATTCCCATCATATCTAAACTCAATAGTAAAGCTTCACCTTCAACAAATTCTATAGAGAAATTTACATTTCCTGGTAGTCTTTTTTCTGGATGCCCATTTACTCTTACATAATCAATTTTACTAGTAACTTCTTTAATAAGTTTATCTCTTAAATAAATTAGCTTTTTATTATGCTCCTCTAAATTTTCATAGGCTAATTCTAGTGCTTTTGCTAATCCTACTATTCCTGCAACATTTTCAGTTCCAGCTCTTCTATTTTTTTCTTGAGCACCACCATGTATATAAGGATGAATTTTAACACCTTCTCTGATATATAATGCACCAACTCCTTTAGGACCATAAAATTTATGTGCTGACATAGAAAGCAAATCTATATTAAGTTTATTAACGTCAATCTCAATATTACCTATAGCTTGAACTGCGTCAGTATGGAAATAAACTCCTTTTTCTCTTGCTATTTTACCTATTTCTTCAATAGGCTGTATAGTTCCAATCTCATTATTAGCAAACATAATAGTAATTAAAATAGTTTTATCTGTTATAGCATTTCTAAGCTGCTCTAAATCAACTATACCATATTCATCTACATCTAAATAAGTAACTTCAAAACCATGTTTTTCTAGATATTCACAAGCATGTAGTACTGCATGATGTTCAATCTTACTAGTTATAATGTGATTACCTTTATCTCTATTTGCAAATGCAACTCCTTTAATAGCCCAATTGTCAGATTCTGAACCTCCACTTGTAAAATAAATTTCTTTAGATTTAGCACCTATTATTTTAGCTACCCTTTCTCTAGCTTCATCAATTGCTGCTCTAGACTCTCTGCCTATTCTATATATACTTGATGGATTACCATATTTTTCTGTAAAATATGGTATCATTTCTTCTAAAACTTCTTTTTTAACAGGAGTTGTAGCAGCATAGTCCATATATACATATTTCATCATAAGAAAACCTCCTATAAACATATAAATTTCATTTTATTATTTTAACACAATAAAAGAGTTTTTTATAATTCATAGGAAATTATATACCTTTTTAAATAGTGTATAATTAATTATAAATATAATTTCCGTTTATGGATTTCAGCAAAATCTTCCTTAATTTTTATTTAATTCGAAGATTTTGCTATATATAATACATATAACCCTTATTTTTATTCATTTTATAGTGTTCATCGACCATATCTTGTAAAGTCACTGAATCAATTACCTCATTTATACTGTCTCTTATCTTGATCCAAATAGTTTTTGTTACGCAGAAATCTTCTTTATCGCATTTAAAAGCTTCATCTTTAATAACACAATCAGTAGGAGCTAAATCACCTTCTAAAGCTCTTAAAATTCTACCAACTGTTATATCCTTAGGATGGTATGCTAGTAAGTATCCTCCTTGTGCTCCACGTACGCTATTTACAATACCTTCCTTTTTCAAAACAGAAATAAGTTGTTCCAAATAATTTTCTGATATATCTTGGCTATCAGCAATACTTTTCAGGGGTATTGGACCTTCTCCATATCTCTTTGCTAATTCAAACATTGCTTTTAAACCATATCTTCCTTTTGTAGATAACTTCATACTATCACCTCTTTATAATCCCTAGTGAATCACTTGGAATTCTATATTAAGTATATTATAACCTACTAAATCTGTCAACATTCAAATATTTTAAAAAAACTTGACAAAATAATAAGGGACTTTTAAATCCCTTAAACAAACACAATTATTTAATGTAATAATAGTTAAATATATTATCCTTAGTTTTATAATACACTATATTATCGATAACTATACTTTCAACAATATGAATTTTACTATTTCTTAATAAAACCGTATTGTAAATAGAAGTTCCTTCTACTTTAATATTTTTTATATTTACATTATCCCCAATTATAGTATATGGCTCTATTATGCAATTACTTACAAAAGAGTTCTTTCCAATAAAAACAGGTCCATTAATATAAGAATTTATTAATTTTGTATTTTTACCGATTTTAACTTTTCCATGTATTTTACAAGTATCATCTATATAACCTTCAATAGATGTATTTATTTTATTTAAAAGATATTTATTAGCTTTAAAAATATCATCAGGTGTACCTAGATCCATCCACCATTTTTTTGTTTCACTAAACGTTACTTTATAATTATTATCTACAAGATATTTTATAGCATCAGTTATTTCATATTCTCCTCTTTTCGATGGCTTTATGCTTTTACACGCTTCAAAAATACTTTTATCAAATATATAAATACCTGTTATTGCCATATTACTTGTCGCTATTTTAGGTTTTTCTTTAATATCTATGATTTTATCTCCTAATACTTCAATTATACCAAATCTTTCAGGTTGTTTTACTTTTTTCACTATTAAATGACAACTGCTTTTTTCCTGATAAAACATCCTTATATTTTCTTTTAAATCTATATCATAGATATTGTCCCCTAATATCAGAACAAAATTATCGTCAATAAAATCTTCAACTTGTAGTACACTATGTGCTATTCCTAAAGGTTTTCTTTGATAGAAAAACCGAATATTAACATTTTTATAATGAAAACGGTTTAAAATATCAATATATTTCTCTTCTTTTCCATTTATTACTATTCCTATTTCCTTAATATTCACTTTTACAAACGAATCTATGATACGTTCTAAAATTGACTTATTTAGAACTTTCAATGTCGTTTTTGGAGTATCTTTAGTTAATGGATATAATCTTGTAGCTTTACCAGCAGATAATATTATACCTTTCATGCCCTTCCTCCTTTCATTAATACATTATGTTTATTTTACTATATTGTTAATTTTAGCTACAAAAAAAAGGTGCTATTTGCACCTCTTTTTTAAATACATTACTCTATTTCTGGAAATAAATCTTCAAATTGTGGTGGGAAGAAATCAGGGAATGGTTCATAATCAAATTGTTTACAAATATTTTCTTCAGGACTAAATTCTTCACACTCTGGTGGTTCAGGACAGAATCCGAATGCTGGTATTAACAATTGTACTCTGCCGACTACTTTAATAATCAAGAAAGTACCAACAGCAAACCTCAATAACCCATCAATTTCAGTTGGTGTATCTAATACTTGCGACCTAGTTTCAACTACAATTCTAAACTCAAATTCATCTCTTGCAGGTGGAATAAACATTACTATATCTTTAAGTATATCAGGTAAGAATCCTTCTATTACAGTTCCGTCTGTTCTAGTTATTTCATATGGTATTCTTAAAGTAAATCTTACTCTTTTAAAATTAGGTCTGTTTGGTAAATCAGTAACAATTAAAGTCCCATCTACAATAAAACCTGGTTTAAATCTGATACTCTTAAATGTTCCGCCTTCTAAATCTACTTCTACTTCAGGGAAACATTCTCTTTGTTGACAATGAGCATATACTTTATCCGCTATTATACATACTGTTTCTGTAATATAATTTAAGTCATTTTCCATTATTGGATCGCCAGGACTTGGATCAAATCCATTTGTCATATATTTTCACCCCTCTAAATAATTAATTTAATAAATTCATCTTTACTTTCATATTATGAAATATAGCAACTTTGGTGCATATTTTTATAAATTTTTTGTGGGGTGAATGTTATGAGTTTACATTCTAAAGAAAGCTTTATAATTAGAACTTCAACTGGCATTTACTACAATATTTTTTATAAAAACAATACCATTTTTAGTAACATATATGATGAAAATAGAAAAATCTTAAAATCTAAGGAACTTATAAGTTTAGACATCATAGATTATTCTGTAGACATCGATAATAATGATAAAATACACATACTTTGCATTACAAAAACAGGAGAACTTATATACTACATTTACTCTAAAGATACATTATCAGAAAAAAATCTTACAACACTTGATATAAAGTCTAATAGATACGATTATTTCTATCTAAAAGTAATAAAAGATGAAATACATATTTTCTATGCATTTAGTAATATTATTAATTCTACAGTTTGGACTATTCAACATATTGTTGGAAATAAACAATCTTGGGAAAAGAAAAATGTAATTAGCATTACACCTGGGAAATATATGAGTCCCTATTATTTAGATTTCGATAAACTTGATAATATTCATTTAGTATATAAAAATGTAGAAAATAAAACCCAACAAATATATTATACACATTACAGTTCATTTTTAAAAAATTGGTCAAAATATCCTATAAGAGTATCTGATGTATCGGTAGATAACCTGCATCCTTATATATTCGTCGATAACAGAAATGTAATACATTTAGTCTGGTCTAAACTCGATAATAACAATCTGCGTTTCGTTTATAAACAACGTTCAGTAATTACTAATCAAAAAGGTAAATGGGAATCCATTGAATTGCCTTTATCTCGTAGCACATACACACATCCTATAATCTATGAAGATTTTGGAGTTTTACGTATGTTATATAAGCAAAACAACTCAATTAAAGGTTTGACTTCTAAAGATTTTGGATTTTCATGGACAAATGACACATCTTTAGATAATCTTGGAAATCAAAACTGGAAGTATTTCAGATATATATCTAATAATCCTAAGGAAAAAAGTAAAATAAAAATTAACCATATATATGCAAAAATTACTGATACTATAGAATTATATTGTAAATATCTTAATACAGATATCTCAAACACAAAAAATTTTACAAATAATAATATGAAAATTTCTAAGTTAAACTTAAATACAACAATAAATCAGAAAAATAAAATTACAAACAGTTCCAAAAATATAAATACAATTAATGCTAAAATTGAACCTTTTATTTTTGAAAATAACAATATAAAAGAATTTGTTGACAATACAAATCGACAGATAAAAGATATTTTTTCGAAAACATATAATATTAATTTGATAAAAAAAGAAATAGAAACATTATTACTAAATAATACAAAAAATTTAGAAAACAAGATAAAATCAGATAAAAATGATTTAAATTCAATTTTAACTAAATTAGATAGCTTAAACGATTTAGTAGACAAATATAAAAAAGAAAACCAAGACATATCACAAATAATAAAATCGATAAAAGAAAAATATGAAGAAAATCTACTATATATTGAATGTTTAGAATCACAAATAAATGATTTGAAAAGCATAATTGAAAGCACACCTAAGAAAAATTTAATTAGTAAATTAAAAGAATTTTTTAAATAATATCGTTAATCTGTTTAATTTGCTTTTTACCATTAATTCTTTCTATTCTATATATTCTACAAATATGTTTATTATACTTACTTGCTTCTCTCTTAAGTATTTTAAAATCTTCTATGTTATTAAATTTAATTGAATAACTACAACCGAAACTAAGCTGACAAGGAGTCGAAATTAGTTGAAACTTATTAATACCTTTTTTTTCTAATATATAATACAACTGAATTGCATTATTCTTTGTGTCAAAGACTGCTATATAGTATTTATCATCTTTAAAGTATTTTTTCTTCATAATTATCCCCCCTTCATATTTATAATACTAATATATTTAAGGTTATGGATTATGTTACTACCTTCTGTAGAATGAAAATTACATTTGCAGAAATAAGCTATAATAAATTTAAACTAAATGGGGTGTATTTCATGAATTGTAATGAAAACAAAAATACATCTAGTTTCAACAAATCAATTAATGTTGGTGTATCTGTTATAACATGCACTAATAGACCAAACTATATGAATAATATTTTTGAAAACTTTAATAGGCAACTTTATAAAGCAAAAGAATTAATTATAATTTTAAATAAAAATATAATGGATATTAATAAATGGAAACTAAAAGCTTCTAGTTTTCAAAACATAAGTGTATATCAGCTTGATGAAAATATAAGCCTCGGACAATGTTTAAACTTTGCAGTTAATAAATGTAAACATGAAATTATAGCTAAATTCGATGATGATGACTATTATTCTCCTTATTACCTTAATAGTTCGATTATAGCTTTATTAAAAACGAATGCAGACATAGTTGGAAAATCTACAACTTTTGTCTACTTTGAAGCCAGTAAAATATTAGCTATTAGAAACCCTAGAAAAGAAAATCGCTATCTTACAAGAATTGAAGGTCCAACTATGATAATAAAAAAGGATGTTTTTAAGAAAATAAAATTTAGGAATATTACTCTGGGAGAAGATGTTAATTTTTGTAAGGACTGTATTAAAAAAGGTTTTAAAATTTACTCTCATGATAAATATAATTATGTTTATATAAGACATGGCAAAACTAGCACTCATACATGGAAAATCACTGACGAGTATTTTAAGAAACTATGTATTAAAATTGGGAAAGTTGAAGATTACAAATCTTATATTGAGAAAATTGAATAACTAATAAAAAAGCTGGGGAATTTAAAATCCCTCAGCTATTTTTTTACTATTTCAACAAAAGTATCATAATATGCAATCTGTCCTCCCATATCTGAATCTATATTATCTGTCAAAAAATTTGGATTTCCATGTTTTTCCCACCAACCTGTATACATATGTACAACATTATCAGGTATATTTTCATTTATTACTACTTCTACATTTATTTCTCCATTTTTTGATTTTAGAATAATCTTTTCTCCATTTTTTATATTATGTTTTCTTGCTGTATTATGATTAATAAAAGCCTTTGAAATACCTTTTACATCAATAAAATGTTGACTAAAAATTGAATCTTTAGCATGACTTGTTATTAGTCTGATTTTATTTGTTTTACTATTTCTATTCTGATAAATAGGAAATGGACTTAGCCCACATTCAGACGCTTTTTCTGAATAAATTTCAATTTTCCCTGACGGAGTTTTAAATATTAAATCATGCCAAGCAATATCATTATTCTGTATTGTTACATAACCTTTCTTGATATCTTCTAAAGTAATATTCATTTTAAGCAAAGGTTCCACAATTTTCTGTATATATTCGTGTTTAGATACATTTGGATATTTTTTAATACCCATTTTTCTAGCAAGTTCTTTAAAAAAATAATATTCATCCATCAATTTATTTTTTGGTTCAACAGCTTTTTCATTATAAATAATATATGGATTGTTCATAGACGAAAATACTATATCTTCACTTTCTAAAGTATTTGTACAAGGTAGAAAAAGATCGCAATTCCTAGCTGTATCAGTCATAAACATATCTATGCATATTTTAAAATCTATTTTGCTAAACGCTAATTTTGCTTTGTTTAAGTTTGGTAATTGAGCAAGTGGATTGGCTTTACTCACAAATAAAACCTTAATAGGTGGATTATTCTCGTTTAATATAAAATCATATAGTTTTGAAATTTCTACATATCTCGTTTTATTGCTAAATTTCATACTGTCAAATGGATCTAAATTTAATACATCAGGATATATTCTGTTTGCATAATTGACACCACTACCTTTCTTTCCAATGTTACCCGTTATAGCTGCTAAAGCATCAATTGCTCTGATTGTATTACCACCATTATGATATTTCTGTAGCCCATATCCCGGATAAGTCGTAGTTGGTTTCTCAACACCATATATATATGCTAATTTTTCAATTATTTCTTCTTTTACACCACACTCTTTTATTAAAAAATCTAAACTTAATTTTTCTATGTAATTCTTATATTCATCAAAACCTTTTACATACTTTTTTATAAAATTTAAATCTATATATCCCTTGTCTATAGCTATTTTTGTTACCGCTATTGCTAACGCTCCATCTGTTGATGGGTTTATTCTAATAAACATATCCGATATCTTAGCAGTATCTGTATAAATAGGATCTATAACGATAATCTTAATACCTTTTTTCTTTGCTTCTTTAAGAGTATGAAATAAATGTATTGAAGTATTAGCTGGATTTCTACCCCATAATACTATGTTTTTCGCATTAAACATATCTTTTAGTGAATGTCCTTTAACATCACCAAAATCAAATATTTGTGCTTGTATTCCAGCCCCCCAACAAGTACTTCCTGATGGTAATGTTATACCTCCAAGAAAATTAAAAAAAATATTTTCAATTGATTTTAATACTCCTCCAGAACCTGATTCAAAATAATGCAATATGCAATTAGAACCGTATTTTTCAATATAAAATCTAAGCCTTTCACTTAGTATTTCTAATGCCTCATTATAATCTATTTCTATCCATTTATTACCTTTCCTTAATAAGGGAGTATAAATTCTTTCTTTGTGGTATAATCTCTCTAAATGTTTTCTACCTTTTTTACATATTATACCTTTTGTATAAGGATGTTCTCTATCTCCTTCAATCTTAATAACTCTATTGTCATCTACGATCACGTTAAATTTACAACAATCCCAGCAATCTAATGTACAGCCATGACTAATAGTTTTCAATTTAACACCACCTAATCTTTAATTAGCATAGGGAAATAAACAAAAAAGTGATTTCCTTTCTCATCAACCTTCAATTCTATACGCCCACCATTTTTCTTAACTAATTGCTTAACTATATATAATCCTAATCCTTTCTCTTCTTTATTATCACTTGAAAAACCTTTTTCAAATATTTTATCTCTAATTTCTACAGGAATTATAGGAATGTTATTGCTAATTTCAAAAACTATTTCATCTAATTCACTAGATATCCTAATAACAAGCTCTTTATAACTGCCTTGTGTATTCTTAAGAGCATATACAGCATTCTTTATTAAATTAACTAAAATCTTTATTAAATCATATAAATTTACAGGTAACTCTTCTGGAAGCTCTTCAGATTCTATTTTTACATCTATATTATATTCTCTAGCTTTAGAAATTGTTGTAAATATAGCTGCCTCTAACTCTGGAATCCCAATTGCATAATTCTGTTTAATAAGTTTACCTTCTTTTGCTACATTATTTAAATACTCATAAGCTCTATCTGGTTTTTTTAATTCTAACAATCCCTGTATAATTTGTAAATGATTCATAAAATCATGTTTATACATTCTCAATTTCTCATTCATTTCTTCCGATAAATAAAGTCTATATTTTGTCATTTCTTTCTCCGAAACTAATTTAGATATAATATAAATAACAATAAGTATCCATAGAAATAATACAATTCCTATAACGCTTAAAAATATATTGCTTCCTTTTAATGCTTTTTTAGTCGAATAATATAATTCTTCTAATGGAACAATTCCAACTAAATATCCTTTAAACGCTTTTATCGGCATCAAACTAATCACAAAATCTTCGTTTTTTATCTTTATAGTATTCATTGTTAATGTTTCAGTTTTTCGTATATTTTTCAGTTTTTCTTTAGGTATTTCATAATTAGGTTTACTAATAATAGGCTTTAAGTCGCTATTTATTATATAAAGTTCACCTGATTCTGCTATTTTTATGTTCCTATACTTATCTTTAAATTTATCTAAATCAATATATGCTATCAAATATCCTAATACTAATTCATTTTCTATATCTTTTATTTTATGTACAACATAAAAAATATTTTCTAGATTAGAATTAAGTTTTTCTCCTGTAAAATCATAACCCCATAATATATCATCTATATTTAAATTTATTTCAGAATAAACCTGACTCGATTTAAAATTGTTTATATCTAATCTACCAATTTCATTTGTATATATTCTATTATCCTCTGTAATACATACAATTCTACTAATATAGGGGTTGTCCTCTAAAATTTCATTAAGTTTTCTCTTAATATATATGTCTATACTATGTTGATATTTTGGTTTTAACTTATGATATTCCTGCAATGATTTCCTTAATCCCATGGAGTTAGCAAATTCAGCTACACTATTTTCAATATCCTCAATAGTCAATTGTAAAGATTCAAATGTCTTTATAATTAGCTGTTCCATAGATCTTATTTTTTCCTTTTTAATTACATTTAACGTATGTTTATAAACAATAAAAATATTCAAAAAAATAGGTATAATTATAAAAAATACAAGTAGAACTATTAAAAATACAGTTAACTTCTTTTTATTTGTAATTACTGTATACTCCATATACTGCTCACACCTCATAATATTACTCGTTTAAATTACTCGTTCCTTTGAAGAAATTCTAATCTTTCTTTAATTATTTTTTCATATCCATTTTCAGTAGGATTATAATATTTTTTCCCTATCAAATTAGTTGGTAAATACTGCTGTTTTACATATGAATTTTTATAATCATGTGGATACTTGTATTGACTATTCTTATTAGGTTTTTCTTTTTCTAGATTTTTAGATGTAGAATCTCTTAGATGATATGGAACTTGTCCTTCTATCATTTCTACATCTGCCATAGCTTTTTTAATTCCAACATAACTTGCATTGCTTTTGGGAGCAGTAGCTATATAGGTTACAGCTTGTGCTAAAGGTATCTTACCTTCTGGCATTCCTATGAAATCTAACGCCTTAAAAGCAGCTACAGCTACACTTAATGCATTTGGATCAGCATTTCCTACATCTTCTGAAGCACAGATTATAATCCTTCTTGCAATAAATTTTGGATCTTCTCCAGCATGTAACATCTTAGCCAACCAGTAAAGTGCTGCATCTGGATCTGACCCTCTCATACTTTTAATAAAAGCTGATATTGTATCATAATGTTCATCACCATTTTTATCATACTTAACAGCTCTTTTTTGAATACAATCTTCAGCTATATCTAATGTAATATGTATTATTCCATCTTTTTCTGGAGGAGTAGTTAAAACTGCTAATTCCAGTGCATTAAGTGCAATTCTTGAATCACCATTAGCTACATTTATTATATGATTTAATGCATCTTTTTCTATTTCAATATTAAAATTTCCTAATCCTCTTTCTTTATCTTTTAATGCCCTTAATAAAATAGTTTTTATTTGCTCTTTAGTTAATGGTTCTAGTTTAAATACCATTGATCTAGATATCAAAGCTTTGTTAACTTCAAAATATGGATTTTCTGTAGTAGCACCTATTAAAATAATGGTCCCATTTTCAACATATGGTAATAATGCATCTTGTTGTGATTTATTAAATCTATGTATCTCATCGATAAATAAAATTGTTCTTTTATTATAAAAACCTAACCTTTCTTTTGAAGTTTCAATTATTTCTCTTATATCTTTAATACCTGAAGTTACTGCATTAAGCTGCTCAAAATATAATTTAGTTGTATTTGCTATAATTCTTGCAAGTGTTGTTTTGCCAGTACCTGGTGGTCCATGTAAAATCAAGGATGTTAACTTATCAGCCTGAATAGCCCTATACAACAATCTACCTTTTCCTACAATATGTTCTTGTCCAACAAATTCTTCTAAAGTTCTTGGCCTCATTCTCTCTGCAAGTGGACTTTGCTTTTTCAACGAGTTCTCTGCATTTAAAGTGAATAAATCCAAACTACCACACCCCTAATGTTTTGTCAAAATATTATATAGATTTCCAGTTAAAAACAAATTACAAAACAATTCTGTTTAAATACATATTTAGACATTTTTCCCTTAATTATTGTCTAATAATGTCATATATTAATAGTATATAACATAATCTTTATTTTTTTAAGTTATATAAACTTTTAATATAACTTATTTCCTTTTTCAATCCTTCATATATATCCGTTCTTTTATCTAGCGTAATAATATCTTGTAGTTTTTCAACTGAAGCATAAGTAATAATTTGCTCTTCTATTATAGGTTCAATATATTTAACTATAGCCTTCTTATTTAGTAACTTTTCAATAATCTTAATAGATTCATTTACACTTAAAGTAATACCGCCACCAACATTTATTACCTCATTTTTTAGATCTAAATCTAATAAATTCAATATTATTTCACAAATATCTTCTACGTAAATAAAATCACGTCTTTGTTCACCATTTCCATATATACAAATTTCTTCTTCTTTTATAATTTTTTTTATGAAATTATGAAATGCCATATCAGGTCTTTGCCTAGGTCCATAAACTGTAAAAAATCTTAATATAGATATATCAATATCATATACTTTTCCATAATAATGACATAAAGTCTCACCAGCTAACTTAGTAACACCATATAAAGAAATAGGTTTTGGATTGTGTAATTCTGACATTGGCAAACTGTCATTATCTCCATATACTGTTGAAGAAGAAGCATAAATCAATTTTTTTACTCCTTTATTCTTAATTGCATCTAACATTCTTTGTGTTGCAACAATATTATATTTTATATATTCATCAAAATTAATTTCACTACACGCAGTTACACCTGGTATATCTGCAAGATGAATAATACAGTCAATTTTTAACCCTTCAATAAGCTTAATTATATTCGGTTCTAAAATATCATACTCTAAAAAAATAAAATTTGGATTTCCTAGGCAATATTTTAAATGATATTCTTTAATCCATCTTTCGTAATTATTATGAAAATTGTCAATACCTATAACTTTAAATCCTTTTTCTAATAATAATTCACATAAGTTACTGCCTATAAAACCCGCTGCACCAGTAACTAAAATCATGTAAAAAACCCCCTTCATCATTATATAATTCAATATATGATAAAAGGGGTGTAATTGTTATTTATGAATTACTTTTCATGTATTCTATTGGGTCTTCTATTCCAGCTTCTGCAAATCCTTTTAATCTTAGCACACAACTATCACACACTCCACAAGCTTTTTCTTTTCCATTATAACAACTAGTTGTAAGGTGATATGGAACGCCATACTTAGTACCAAGTTTTATTGTTTCTGCTTTTGATAAATTAATAAGAGGGGCGATTATCTTTATAGATTTACCTTTAACTCCTGCAGCTGTACCAACATCAACTACTTTTTGAAAAGCTTTTATAAATTCTGGCCTACAATCAGGATAACCACTATAATCAACAGAACTTACACCTATAAATATCGCTTCTGCCCCAATTACTTCAGCATAACCTAAAGCATAACTCAAAAATAAAATATTTCTAGCTGGTACATAAGTAACTGGAATTTCTCCATCACCTTTATATTCAGGTACATCTATATTTTTATCTGTAAGAGCGCTACCACCTACATTATCTAATGAAATAATCTTGTGTTCTTTTACATTATAATACTCTGCTATTTTTTTTGCAGCTTCTAATTCTCTTCTATGTCTTTGTTTATAGTCAAAAGATATAGGATATAATTCATACCCTTCATTTTGAGCAATACCCATACAAGTAGTACTGTCTAAACCTCCTGAAAGCAAGATAACTGCTTTTTTCATATTCACATCCTCCTTATTTCTATACTCCTCTTTCGTCTGGATTCCATATAATTTTGTGCAATTGAAGCTGAAATCTAACATCTAATCTATCTTTCAATATCCAACTAACAATTTCTTTTGGTTCAATCATATTATAAATTGGCGAAAAGGTAATAATACCTTTATTATAGTATTTTTTTATAATTTCTTTAGACCAATTATAATCATCCAAAGTCCCTATTACAAACTTTATCTCGTCATTGTCTCTTAGATAGTTAAAATTACTTAATTTCATTTTCTTATGTTCATTTGAAGTAGGAGTTTTAATATCCATAGTAAACCTATGTTTTTTAATAAGTTTATATTTACTTATATCTATTGAACCATTTGTCTCTATATTTACTTCATAATCTGTCAATTTGTCTAATAATCTTATAATACCTTCTTGCAAAAGAGGCTCTCCACCAGTTATACATATTCTTTTGTAATCAAAATTTTTGATTTTATCAACTATTTGTTCAACAGTCATATAATTACCATGATTATAAGAATAAGTTGTATCACAATAGCTACACCTTAAGTTACATCCAGTTAATCTTATAAAAATAGTAGGTAATCCAGTTGAGATGCCTTCCCCTTGTATACTTAAAAATATCTCATTTACTCTTAACATACACAACTACCTTTCTAAAGTTGCATAACTTGTTGGTGTCTCCCAAAGAACAACCTTTTTAAGCCAACATTTATCTTTTTTTATTGCATTATCAATTTCATTAAATATCCAAAGCAAAATATTTTCGCAAGTTGGATTGAAATCAAACACTTCATTTAAATATTTGTGATCTAGAACGTCAATAACTTTCTCTTTGACTATCTCCTTTAATTCATTAAAATCAATTACAATTCCTCTGTTATCAACTTCTCCTCTTATTGTAATTTCAAGCTTATAAGTATGTCCATGTAAAAATTTACATTCTCCATCATAATCTTCTAATTTATGCGCACTATCAAAAGTAAATATTTTTGTTATATCTATTGTTCTATTCATCAGATTTCTCCTTTCATATCTATTATTACATTATGCAAAATAATTATCTATTTAAAGTATTCTCATAATCAAGAATAATAAAAGGCCACTTATTAACAGCAGCCTACTTAAAATCATCAAAATATTATAAAAATCAAAGTTTCATATTATACTACTAATTTATCACAATATATTAGTAAGTTCAACTATAAATTATATATCGATTCGTATAACAAACTTATAGCTAGCAGTTGTCAGCTGCCAACTGCTAGCCTGCTTTAAACTATTTTTTCTTACATTTAATTTTCGTATACAGTCTAATTTTATCTAAAATTCTTTTTCACATACTCAGATGTCATAACTTTTAATATACCACCATAAGTTAACTTGAATTCTACATTATCTCCAACCTCATAATCTTTTTCACATTTTGTAATATCTAAAATCAAGTGGTCACTACTTGCTCCTAATATTTCAATATCTTTATCATAAGGTATTATATCTCCTAAATCAACGTCTTGTTTTCCTATAGCACAGATAGCTCTTTTCATAATACCCTTATCAACGAATGTCGGTTTATTACCAAAAGCATCCATACCTATTTCTCCTATGGGGACTGAAGGTTTTTCTTTAACCTCAATAATTTCAACAATGAGTTTAAAACAATCATCATATGTATTTTCAATACTTTTGCCATATGCTGTTTCTCTCCCCAAGACTATCGATTCGCCTAACCTTAACTGATTTATCTCTTTTGGCATTTCACCAGTTTTTAGTAAATATAAGCTACTTGAGTTTCCACCTGAAATAATATCTAATTTTATATTAAACTTCTTTTCAATGTTCATTTTTATTTTAACTAACCTACTTAAATTTTCATATTTTGGTATTACTCCTCCATAACAAGTAAGATTTGTACCAATGCCTATTAGTTTTATACCATCTAGTTTTAATATTTCCGATACTACTAAAAAAATTTCTTCTTCATCAAATATTCCTTCTCTTAAATCTCCTAAGTCAACCATTAAAATTATTTTATGCTTTTTATTTAACTCTTCAGCTTTTTTTGATAGCTCTTTTATTGTTTTTAACTCAGAATTCAAAGATATATCAGAATACCTTACAACATCATCTACTTGACTTATCATAGGAAGTCTAAGCAGCATTTTAGGAACATTAATATCTTTTAATTTAATTAAATTTTCTATTCTTGAATCTGCTAATATTTGTACTCCACCCTCTACCATTATTTTAGCTATTTTGGGTTCACCACAAAATACTTTTGTTACACCAGTTACATTTATCTCATGTTTTTTACACAATTCAACAAGTTTTTCAGTATTATGCTTTATTTTGTCCAATGAAATCTCTACACATGGATATTGCATTTTAATCATCCTTTCAAAAGAATACGAGGGCAATAGCCCTCTAATCTATTTTTAGACTTTCTTTCAATAACTTAATTGCAGCATCAGGGTATTTTTTAGATAGTACACCTAACGAAGCCATAATATAATTATTATCTATTAAAATCTTAGCCTCTTTTGTAGGTAATAACTCATTGCCTTTATTGCTCAGAGCTATCTTTCTTAAAATTTCAACTCTATTTGGAAGCCTCGTCAATGCTCCTCCAGTACCAATAATATATTTCACATTTGTTAAATCTTTTCCTTCAGCAATAGTTTTTTTACCACTTGGACCATATAAATGTCTAAAACGTCCACAATGTCTCTTCACAGCTGTTATTACTGCCTCTAATGTAAGTTCCTCTACAAATCTTTTTTCTAATTCAGTTTCTGGAATGGGTTTATAATTATTTATCAAATCATTAACTGTTTCTTCATCTATTTTAAGCTTATCACATAACTTCTCTACCCCCAGTCTTTCTACAACATTTTTCATGTTTACATACACACCTAAGTCTCCTTCAACAGTTCTCTTAGCTAAAGGCTCTGGACTTATTAACATCCTATTTACTTCATCACTGCCTTCTGTTACTGAGTGGACGTCAGTTGTAGCACCACCTACATCAATAGTTATCAAATCTCCTATTTCATCATATAATAACTTTGAAGCTATCATTACAGCACCTGGTGTCGGTATAATATTGCCAGTTACCATTTCACGTACTTTTTTCATCCCTGGAGCATTAGTTATATGTTCTTCAAACACTTCCTGAATAACTCTTCTAGTTGGCTCTATATTCAGTTGGTCAATTTTAGGATATACATTTTCAACAATATATAATCTTGTGTTAGTACCTTCAAAAATATCTCTAATATCATCATGGTTTTCTATATTACCTGCATAAATAACTGGTATTTCCAACCCTAATTCTGCAATTAATTCTGCATTGTATAAAGCTGTATCCCTTTCTCCATAATCTACTCCACCTGCTATAAGAATAATATTAGGCTTTATAGCAACTAACTTCTTTAAATCACTTTTCCTTAATTTACCTGATGTGATCTGATGAATGTTAGCGCCTGCTCCTAAAGCAGCTTCCTTAGCTGCCCTAACTGTCATATCATAAACAAGACCATGTACAGTCATTCTTAAACCGCCTGCAGCACTACTTGTAGCAAGCAATTCGTCATATTCAATTTTACTTGCCCCAATATTTTTTCTTAGACTTTCAATAGCTCCTTTTAAACCGATCTTAACATCACCTTCAAGTACAGTTGTTGGAGCTTGCCCTTGTCCAACAAAAGTTGGACAAGAGCTATATATTCCATTAAATGCATTTACTACAGTCGTTGTACTTCCAATTTCCGCTACTAAAACATTAATTTTCATTTTTCAATTTCTCCTTTAATTCTCTACGTTTTTTAACTAAAAAAGTAGCTACATGTACTCCTTTAGTTCCTCTACCAAATCCTGCATCAACACCTTGCTGTACTGCCAATTCATTTGAAACCTGAGTTCCACCACAAGCTATTATAATCTTATCTCTAATTCCTTTTTCAACACAAAGCTCATGTAATTTTTTCATATTTTTATAATGTATATCATCATGACTAATAATTGTTGAAGCTAAAATTGCATCTGCATTTAATTCTATAGCAGCATCTACTAATTTCTCAACAGGTACCGATGTTCCTAGATAATGACACTCAATACCATACTTTTCAATTCCGCCATGCTTAATATCTATTATTTCTCTTAATCCTACTGAATGCTCATCTTGACCTACAGTAGCTGCTACGATTCTCATTGGATTAGCTTCTATTTCAGCTCTTATTTCTTCATCAGACATTATTTCTGGTTTTGGCGGAATAACTAACTCGCTAGTATCAATTGTAAATGGAACTCTACCTTTCAATTCTATTCTCGTACCTTCTGCTAACTGCATAATTTCTTTATGAATAACTTCAACATCTTCTAACCCCAATCGTTTTCCTATTTCGATAGCAGCAACCTCTGCAACTCTCTCTTCAGTAGGCAAGAATAGAGTAATCTGTATAATTCCATCCCCCTGCCATTCCATTTCAGGTTTTATTTTGCTAGTCTCTCTAAATTCTCTTGTTTCTTCTAGTCTCTTATATACATTGTCATTTTCATCTAATTCATCTATAAAAATGATTTTGTCTGGGTCTTCAAATGTACATCCCCCAATAAGCTTTGAAGGGTTATCTACGGCACTTTCATCATATTGAGCTATATTATTATAGCCAAAATGTGCTGTTACAGGTGCCATATAATCTTCTTCTCTCTCAACTACTGTACCAGCACCTATACCTCCATCAATTTTTCTTACTATACCATCACCATTTCTTTCTGGATAATATCCTGAATCAACAAAGAAACCTAATTCAACAGCTTTAAAATAACCTCCAACTTCTAAAATTTCTTCCATAAACAATACTGCTCTCTCTTTTAATTCTCTAACCTTACGAGCTAATTCGCCTTCATGTCTTCTAAGTTGTACCATTTCCTTAAGGCCATCCATACCTATAAGAGCTTGCTTAGCTGTATCACATGCTTCTATGTTATAAATATGCCATGGTACATTTCTACCTTCATCAGGTGTAATAGTTGATTGTATATCAGCTCTTGTCAATTTGGAAATAAGTAAGTTTAGAACATGCGTTACAGTGGCCTCTCTAGTTGATGATTCCATATATTTTGTATTCATTTGTGCTCTCATTTTATAATCTCTAAATAACTCTCTTAAAGCAACTGCATAAGGTAAATCCAATCTCATACAAGGAGCAGGTGGAGCTGTTGGCGGTACTGTTGAAAGACAAATATTTTCTTTTTTCATTCCTACTTTCACAGAAAACATTGAGTTAATAGCATGTTGAACCATAAGTTCTGGCATAACTTTCCAAGCTTTAATAGCTGTTGCATTAGCATTATGTGCACCATCTATCTGTACCATATCTGCCCAAGCCATTACTCGTTTCGCAACTGCTGCATCGACAAAAGATCTAACCATATTTATATTTCTATAAAGAACATTATATTGAGGATCTTGATGTGCACCATTTACACCTTCTTCAGCAAACATAACAGCTATTTCAGGACCAGCAACTCCACTTACATATGAATGATAGTTTATAGGTCTTCCTACTTCTTCTTCGATAATATCAAGAGCTTTTCTCTGTGCTCTAACTTGTTTTCTTGTAACAGGTATACCGCCAATCCCCTGTGGAGTACCTTCAATAAGCCCATCAAAATGGCTCTGTCCAGCAGTTCTTATTACCATTATATGGTCAGCACCATGCCAAGCTGCCATTCTCATACGCCTAATATCGTCCTCAAATCTTCCAGATGCAATTTCTGTTGTTATAATACAATCAGGCTGCGGATCTATGTCATCAAAACTTTTTGCAGCAGGCAGTGGTTGACTCTGCTTTAAAGGTTCTGAAGTATCATAATACTCAAACTCACCTATTTTTCTTTTTTGTCCTGTTCCTTTTCTCCAAGTCCAACCTCTTCTCTTAGGTCTATATTTATCTAAATCTTTTAAGATATTTTCAATATTTAATTTTTCATTTGGTTTTAACTGCATTAACGCTCACCTCCTCTAAAAATGCTAACAACTTCATCCCACATTTCTCCTTCAGCAAGTTTCAAACCAGCTTCACGAATATCCATACCTTTTTCTTTAGCAAGTCTATATACTAAGTGTCCTGCACCCTTACCTAATAATCCTCTATCAACTGCTCCTTCAACAATAGCCTTAGCTTCTATACTTGAAAATCCCATTCGTAATAATACAGATCTTTCAATTGAAGGAGAAGTATGCTTGTACGCTAATTCTATTAAAGGATCAACTATTTTCTCTGCTAACTCCCAAAATCTTTTTTCTAATTCTTCTTCAGTTAAATCTTTCAAATGCTGTCTTCTAGTTTCAAAATCATCTGGTCTTTTCATTTTTGCACCTCCAATATTAATATTTAACTCCCAATTCATCTAAAATTTGTTTTACAAACTCCTCATTTGATTTTGTATCTTTTACTAGAAAATCTATATCTTCTTCAGTTACATAATCAATTTTTGTTGTTTCAATACAATTTTTAATATACGATTTTTTAATTTTATCAAGGTCTAAATCTCTAGCCTTTATTTGTCCTGGATGACTTGGTAAAATAATATTTTTTCCAGGTATTTCCTCATCCGGATTGCCAATAATGATATCTACACCATTCTCCTTAGCAAATGTCAATTGAGGTTGAATATGTTTTCCAGCACCCGTATATTCAGTTTCTTGTGCAACTATAATTTGGTCTTCATCTAGCTCTTGAGCTAATGCAAAAGCAGCAGCTAAAGATGTGTTTCCAGCAGGTCCTCTTTCTAGTCCCTCTAATTGTGCCAATGCTTCAGTAATATAGAACACTTCTCCTTGATTTACAGTTACATATCTATCCATATATCTTAAAGGTCTTGCTGCAGACCTAGGTACATCTGATCTATCAGGCCATGTAGCAAAAGGTATTCCAAATCCTGTATGTCCAGTAGTAAAAGATTTTTTATTAAATTGTGTATCACTAGCCATATGAAGCCCTTTTAAGTTTACACTTGCTCCTACTATTTTTACATTATAAGCTCCAGCTTTTATAAGTCCTCTAGCAGTACCTGTTAAGTTACCGCCTCCTGCATTCGTTGCTACAACAACATCTGGGTCTTTACCCACTAACTCTCTAAACTGCATTGCCAATTCATAACCTAAAGTTTCTACACCTGCAATTCCAAAAGGCGTATATAATGATGCATTAAAATAACCTGTTTCCTCTAATAATTTTAAAAATGTGTAAAATAATTCTGGGCCTACTGTCAACTGCAGCACTTCAGCACCGTATGCTTCACATTTTCTTGCTTTTTCTATTATTTCGGGTTGACCAATACCTCTTGAATCATAGCACTCCTGAACAATTATACATTTAAGTCCCTTCATTGCTGCTTGACTCGCTACTGCTGCACCGTAATTACCACTTGTAGCTGCTATAACACCTTTATATCCTTTCTTTTTAGCATGATAAATACTTGTTGCAGCTCTTCTAGCTTTAAAACTACCAGAAGGATTACATGCTTCATCTTTAATAAATATTCTAGCCCCCTTACCTTTAGGTGCTAATTTTCTAGCTAATGCTGTTAAGTTTTTCAATTCATATATAGGGGTATTTCCTACTCCTACTTCACTTTGTATTCTTTGTATTTCTTGTAGACTATAACCAGTTTCTCTCATCATTCTTTCATAATCAAACGCTATACCTTTACTTTCAAAACGTTCATAATCAATGCCAACAGCTTTTTTCATTATTTCATTTCTTCTAGACATAACACCCTGATAACTCATATCTCTATTCATTATCTTCACCGCCTTTGAGGATACCACGCAATTGTCTACCGATAAACAATAACTCAGGTATACATTTTCCATAATCGTGGTTATAATACGGATTTATTTCTACCAACTTACCTTTAATTTTTCTGCCAATATAAGTTTCTATTTCTACTTCATCACCAATTTTAGCCTCTTCATTTAGTAAAAAACCTTTTACCCACATTTCTAAAGGAACTTTCTTTGTATCTTCTGGAACTTGTGGGGCTCTTTCTTCAGGTTTAAGTACTATATTATGAATTCTTACCCAATCTCCTTTTTTAGCCTTATTCATATGCATCCCTACCTTTTTATAAGTTCTCTCATATCTCCCATAATTGCTCTTGGAACTGGTAAATCTAACATAGTTTTTAATCCAGGACCAGCATTAATAACATGAGGTATCATATTAACACACATAGCTATAGTACCAATCCCTCCTGGAATTTCAGGCTTAATTTGCATACTAATATTAGGTGTACCTTTTATCCAAATATAATCGCCAGTTTCTACCCCTTCTTTTTCTGGTAATATTTGCTGTGGATGTTCCATTTCAATCTTCAATTCATCACCTATATAACCATATCCCATTTGCCTACATCCTGCTACATTTCCAGGCTGTACTTCTGCATATTTTGTTTTTCTATACACATTTGAAATTATAGGTTCTTTAGTTTGTTCAATTTTACTAACTTTCCAACCTATTGCATCAGCAATCATATTAATCGACTCAGGGAAACCAACATGACCAGCTAGTGTACCATTTTCAACACCTTTATTAAATTCATCTACTGTTGTACCAACACCTTGCTCTGTCATAACTGCTGGACCAAAAGGTGATAAGTCGTTAATTCTTGATGCCTTTATATGTTGAACTTCTTCACATGCACCTGTTAAAGCTATTACTAATAAATCCATAATAAATCCAGGATTTATTCCTGTACCTAAAACTGTGACACCGTTTTCCTTTGCAATCCTATCCATCTCTTTAGATAATTCTGGCGATTGAGCCATTGGATATGCCATTTCTTCTGCTGTTGAAATTACGTTAATCTTCTTCTCCAAACAGAATTTTATTTTATCAAAAGCATTTTTTGTAAATGAATCTGTTGCTAAAAGAACTACATCAGCACATTTCTCAGTAATTACATCTTCGATATTTTCTTTAATAATAACTTCTGGTCTATCTTCTCTCTCTACTCCTAAAACTTCATACATACTCTTATTTACTCTCGCTTCATTTCTATCACAAACTCCTACTATTTCAACCCCTTTCTTCTTAAGTAGCATTTTAGCCATTCCACTTCCCATAGCACCAAAGCCCCAAATTACAACTTTTACATTTTCCATAAAAACACCTCCGAAATTATATTTATTTTATCAACATTAGCATTATGCAATTAACTTGCCAATCATCTTATAATTTGAATGATTTTCATTTTTGCTAATTTTCAGTATGTTTTTTCTATTAAATCAGATTTTTTATAATCCATAGGAAATTATAATAAAATCCCATATTTTTAAAAATTAATGTTGATTTTATTGAAACTTTGTCTGGCATGTAAACATGCCAGAGTCGTTATAAACTACTTTAAGTTGTGGATAAATTCAAATATAATTTCCGTTTATGGATTTCAACAAAATCTTCCTTAATTTATTTAAATCGAAGATTTTGTTCTTACAAAAAAACAAAAAACGCAAATAAATTTGCATATATATGCAAATTTATTTGCGTTTATAATCTTATTTTATACTTTTTGATTTTATGCTGTAAAGTCTGTCGTTTAATATTCAATTTATTTGCTGCTTTAGTAATATTATTCCCAGTTGATTTTAATGCATGAATTATTAGTTTTTTTTCAACCTCTGATATAATTTCTGGTAATGAATTTTCTAAATTTATTATATCTTTAATATCAATAGTTTCTGTACTTTCTTCAACAATATATGAAGGAAAATGTTCTTTCTTAAGAACATGTTCGTCCTTAGATATAAAATTTATAGCTCCTTCTATTAAATTTTCTAGTTCTCTTACATTACCTGGCCATGTATAATTAAGAAAATGTTCATAAACGTGTTCTGATAACATCCAAACATCTTTATTAAGTTTCTTGTTATATTTTCTAATAAAATAGTCACATAACAACTTTAAATCTTCTTTTCGTTCTCTTAAAGAAGGAACTTTTATTGATATTACATTCAAACGATAATATAAATCCTTTCTTAAAGTACCTTTTTCTATAGCGATTAATGGGTCTTCGTTAGTAGTTGCAATTATTCTTACATCTATAGGAATATCTTTAAGACCGCCTACTCTTCTTATATAACCTTCCTGCAATACTCTCAAAAGTTTTGATTGCAATGTCAACCCCATCGAATTGATCTCATCTAACAACAAAGTTCCACCATTAGCTTGTTCAAATAATCCTGGCCTGTCAAGAGCTCCTGTAAAGCTACCTTTTACAGTACCAAATAAAATGCTTTCAAGTAGAGATTCTGGTAATGCTGCACAATTCTGAGCTATAAAAGGCTTATTTTTCCTTTTTCCACAGTAATGTATACTTTGTGAGAATAATTCTTTACCCGTTCCTGTTTCTCCGTATATTAACACTGTTGAATCTGACATAGAAGCCTTTCTAGCTATATCAATCGCCTTCTTTATTTCTTTACTATTGCCTATAATATTCTCAAAAGTGTATCTTTTAATACGAGGTTTCACATTTTCTCTGTCTTTCTTAAATAATTCCTGCTGCAAGTCGATTACCTGTTCAGATAACGCTTTAATTTTAGTGATATCTTTAGCAATTTCTAAAGCTCCAACCTTTTCATCATTAATAAATAGTGGAATAGTAGTATTCATTGTTGTAATTTTATTTCCTTTATAATTTAAATATGTCTGATTTCTATTAAATATTGGCCTTCCTGTATTCATAACTGTAAGTAAAGTACTTGAATTTTCATCAAGACTAGGAAATATATCTAGTATGTTTTTATCTAATACTGATTCTTTGTCTAATCCCTCTAATCTAGCCATTACATCATTATATAATATTGTATTACCCTGATTATCTATAACATGGATACCCTCATCTATATAGCGCAAAATATTTTGCAGTACTAATTGTAATATTTCTTCTCTTATCATATTATCAACCCTTTTATAAAACTAACTAAAAAGATACTGCATAATAATATGCAGTAATCTTATAACAGCAATTAGTCTCTAGTCAATAGTCGATAGTTTTTAGTTTATTGACTATCAACTATCAACTATCGACTAATTTTACATTTTACATTTTCAATTTTACATTTTTAATTTAGTACCTAGTACCTATATTAACAACTATCAGCTACTAGCTGCTAACTGGCAGCCAATAGCTGATAGGTTATTTTAATATAATGGAAAACTATCACATAACTTTTTAACTCTTTCTTTAATCATGTCTCTATCATTTGATTCGTCTAATGTTAAATTGATTATTTCAGCAATTTCTACCATTTGCTCCTCTTTCATTCCTCTTGTAGTAACTGCAGGTGTACCTATTCTTAAACCGCTAGTAACAAAAGGACTTTCTGGATCAAAAGGTATAGTATTCTTATTAGTAGTTACTCCTACTTCATCTAACAATGCTTCAGCTTTTTTACCAGTTAACCCTTTATTTCTTAAATCTATTAAAATTAAGTGATTATCTGTACCACCAGAAACTAATCTGAACCCTCTTTCTATTAAACTCTCAGCTAATACACTTGCATTCTTAATTATCTGTTTTTGATATTCTTTGAAATCATCTTCAAGAGCTTCTTTGAAACTTACTGCTTTTGCTGCAATTACATGCATTAATGGTCCACCTTGTAGTCCCGGGAAGATAGCCTTATCAATCTTCTTTGCATACTCTTTTTTGCAAAGTATTACTCCGCCTCTTGGTCCCCTTAAAGTCTTATGTGTAGTAGTTGTTACAAAATCAGCATAAGGAACTGGACTCGGATGTAATCCAGCTGCTACTAAACCTGCGATATGAGCCATATCTACCATTAGATAAGCCCCAACTGCATCTGCTATTTCTCTAAACTTTTTAAAATCTATTACTCTTGGATATGCACTAGCACCTGCAACAATTAGTTTTGGTCTTTCTCTTTTAGCAATTTCCATTACTTCATCGTAATCTATCATTTCTGTATCTTTATTTACTCCATAGGAAACAAAGTTAAAATATGTACCTGATATATTAACAGGACTTCCATGAGTTAAATGACCACCATGAGATAAACTCATACCTAAAACTTTATCGCCAGGTTCTAGTACTGCAAAATAAACTCCTAAATTTGCATTTGCTCCAGAATGAGGTTGTACATTGGCATGTTCAGCACCAAACAATTTTTTTAATCTTTCTCTTGCCAAATCCTCAACGATATCTACAAACTCGCATCCTCCATAATATCTTTTGCCAGGATACCCTTCTGCATACTTATTTGTTAGTTGACTGCCCATGGCCTCCATAACTTGTGGAGAAACGAAATTTTCTGAAGCTATTAGTTCTATCTTGCTACGTTGTCTGCCGATTTCCTGTTCAATAGCTTGCATCACTTCAGGATCAAATTTTTTTAGATTACTAAAATCCATATTACTTCCCCTTTCTATAATAAATTTAAATAAAGTATTGATATTTTTATTTTTTCTTATATAATACTTTTGTAAATAGTTAACTATGCTACTTAAAAAGTCTACCAATTATATTATACTAGAATATTTTCAAAATAGGAAATTTTTCTACAAATTTTTAACTTTGAATAAAATCTTCGATTTAAATAAACTGATGAGATAAAGGTAGGTGTCATCATGGAATCTTTAAACGATATCAAAAGACTACTAGTTATGGCTATTCTAGCTGGCAAAATTATGCTTAAAAACGGTGCAGAAACTTATAGAGTAGAAGATACTATAAAGAGAATCTGTAAATCACGAAATATAGATTTTGCAGAAGCTTTTGTTACTCCGACTGGTATATTTCTTTCCGTAGAATATAAAGGCGAAGTATTAACTTATATAAAGAGAATTAAAAGTATTAAATTTGATCTTAATAAGATTGCACTTGTTAATGAATTTTCAAGACAATTCGTAAACTCTAATATGTCTATCGATAAGGGCTTTGAAATGCTAAATAATATTGATAATATTAAAACATATCCTAAAAGCCTAAGGCTTATATTCGGTGGCTTTGCAGGTAGCTTTTTTACTTTATTATTCAAGGGAAGTTTTACAGATTTCGTTTCAACTTTTATTATAAGTTCTATTGTAGTTCTAGTAATGGAATTTTTAAGTAAGAAAAACTTTACTTTTTTTCTTTCTAATATTATAAGTAGTTCTATAGTAACAATATTATCTATAATATCAGTTAATTTAGGTTTTGGTACAAATATGGATAAAATTATTATAGGCTCTATAATGCTTCTAGTTCCAGGCGTTGCAATAACTAATGCAATCAGAGACTCAATTAGCGGAGACTTTCTTTCTGGTATTTCTAGAGGATTAGAAGCTATAATTGTTGCAACAGCGATAGCCTTTGGTGTTGGTGCTACTTTAAAATTATCTTTTCTATTATTTGGAGGGATGTAAAATTGATATATATAAAAGAATTTATTTATGCTTTCTTATCCACATTAGGTTTTTCAATTATTTTTAATATACCAAGAGATTCTATTATAAAATCAGGAATAACAGGTGCATTAGGTTGGATAATTTATCTCTTTGTAAACATTAACTACTCATCAAAAGTTGCAGGTGCATTCTTAGGAGCTATAACTGTTGGTATGGTAGGAGAAATAATGGCTAGATTGTTTAAGAAACCTGCAACTGTATATATAATACCCGGAATAGTCCCACTTGTACCAGGAGCTGGTATGTATTATACAATGCTATCAATTATTGAAAAAAAATTTATTGAAGCTGCTAATTTGGGTACTGAAACACTATTTATAGCAGCAGCTATATCAAGCGGTGTTATTATTTCTACTACTTTAAATAAAACTATATTTAGTCTGAAAAGAAAAACAAAATCTTCGATTTAAATAAATTAAGGTAGATTTTGACTATATCCATTACGGAAATTATATTTAAAATTATCCACAAATTAATACAGTTTATAACGACTCTGGCATGTAAACATGCCAGACAAAGTTTCAATAAAATCAACATTAATTTTTTTAATATGGGATTTTATTATAATTCCCTATGGATTATAAAAAAACTGCTAATTCTTTAGCAGTTTTTTGTAACTAAAATATAATTTACTTTGTATATTTAAGCATAGTATCAATTAGCTCTTCTATTACTTCATCACCTTTATTTTTATTTAAGTAATCTTTAATACAATCCTTCATATAGTTTTCTAAAATTAGTCCTCCAACTTTATTGAGTGCAGACCTAGCTGCTGCTATTTGAATTAAAATATCACCGCAACATTTATCTTCATTAACCATACGTTGAATACCTTTTATCTGACCCTCTATTCTTCTTAATCTAACTATAATATCATTAGTATTCTTTATAACTTCCATTTTTACCTCCTCATTTATGCTTATTTTAAAATTTTTACCATCTCAAATTTATAATCCTTATTCTTTTTAATTTTTTTATCATACAATCTTAAAATTATAAATGAAAAACCTAAAAATAGTAATCCTGTTATAAAACCTAAATTCTCATAATTACTATATCCCATATTTTTAAATAAATATATACTTAAACTTATTCCCAGTACCATTAAAACAAGCGGTAATACATACACCAAAAATGCTGATTTTAATACTATATTCGTATTCATTCTAATTTCTACATAATCTCCTGGCTTTGCTCCTAATGTATTCTTAATGGTTGCCTTTATTCCGGGTACACTACATCCCCCTTTACAACTAGTACATTTATCGCCACAAGAAGAAACTCTTCTTACTATAACTTCAGCTTTATCCCCATCAACCCTGCTTACAAAACCTATTTGATCCATTTATTAAACCTCCCAAATATTTTCATTTTAATTTCATTACTACTCTTCATATCCTATCAAATCCTTCACAACTTCAGAAGCAATAATCAAACCTGCAACAGATGGAACAAAAGAAATACTTCCCGGTATCTGTCTTCTTTCAGCACAAGTTCTATCTTTATTTGGACAAATACAATCAGTTTTACAATTACCGCCAACTAGTTTAGGTTTTATCGGTTTCTCTTTCGAATATACTACCTTTAAACTTTTTATACCTCTTCTTCTCAATTCCCTTCTCATTACCTTAGCCAACGGACAAACAGACGTATTGTATATATCATCAACCTCTAGCATGGTAGGATTCAGCTTATTACCTGCTCCCATACTACTTATTATAGGTATTCCTCTTTTTTTACATCTCTCTATTAAATCTAATTTAGAGGAAACCATATCTATAGCATCAACGACATAAGAATATGAATCTGAAAGTAACATTTCGGCACTTTCAGTATTATATAATTTCTTATAAGTTATAACTTCTGCATCAGGATTTATCTCTAGCACTCTATCTCTCATTACCTCAACCTTAGGCTTACCTATAGTTTTTCTTGTAGCATGAATCTGTCTATTTATATTAGTCAAACACACATCATCATCATCTACCAATACGAATTTACCTACACCAGCTCTAACTAGACCTTCGACTACAAAAGTACCAACTCCACCAATACCAAAAACTGCAACAGTACTTTTTTTAAGTTTTTCTAATCCTTCTGTGCCTATTAACATCTCTGTTCTTGAAAATGCATGCAACATATCTTATAACACCTCTTTAAAATAATTCTAAATTTTAAATTATTAATGTTAAATTTAATAATCACTAAATTCCAAAACAAAATTGCATTAATTAAACTTATCTTAATTAAATAATAGCATAGCTTATCATCTTCATCAATAAAAGAACTTTTAATGTTTTTACTTCAAATAATTAAAGTCCTAAACTATTAATAGTTAAAATAATTATTAATCATATCCAAGTTTTTAATATATATTATTTTTCTATCATAATCTATCAGCCCTTCTTTTTTCATTTTAGACAACTCTCTAGAAAGTGATGGCCTTTGAACTCCTAGCTTTTCAGCCCATTCTTTTTTACTCATATTCAATTTAATTTCAAGCGTATTCTGCATATAATACTGATTAGCTAAAAATTCTATTATTTGCTGTCTTATAGTCTTCATAGTTACAGATTTTAGTTTTGTTCCAATTATTAAAATTTTATTAGATATCGACCTTAATAATTCACTTGAAAAATTCATATCCATCAGACAAAATCTTAATACTAATTCTTTATCCATATGTAATAACGTTGTCTCTATTTTTGATTCAACCGTCATTGGGTATTTATTACAGTCAGCAAACAGTAGATTTCCACCTATAGTATCTCCAGTTTTAAACTCTGATACAGTTAATACTTTTCCATTTTCATCTATTGTTTTTACAGTTACAACTCCTTTGAGAATCATATCAAAACTTTTACACTCTTGATTCTGTAAATATATTATTGTTCTTTTTGGATAATCTTTAATTTTATAATTATTTTCATTAAATAAAGTAATAATATCTTTATCTGAAAAGTTTTTAAAGAATTTTGTCTTCTTTAATACTGGAATATACTCTAATAATTTCATATATTCCCCCTCTTAGAATTAAATTCGTAACATAAGTTACAGAATTATATTTATACTGAAATTATAATATAAAAATAAAAACAATAAAAGGAGGATTTTGTTATGATAGAAAAAGTTTTTAATTATAATGATTCTAATGAAAGGCTAATCGAAAAAATAATTGATGATGATAATGTTGTGCTAAATCACATGATACTTCCTAAAAATACAGGATTACCAGAACATTATTCAAATTCTAATGTTTACATGATAATTGTGAGAGGTACAATGACTATTAGTCTAAATGACAATTCACCCCAAGAATATAGTAAAGGCACTATATTAAATATTCCTTTTAAAACTAAAATGAATGTAAACAATTTTAATGATGAAACTCTTGAGTTTTTTGTAGTAAAGGCACCAAATCCAAAAGATATGGAGAGATAAAAAATGGATCTTTTTACTATACTTTTATGGGGCATTACTATTGTACTCTTTATAGTTTTTTTAGGTAAAGATAAGAAAAAAACTATCAGTTCAATAAAAATGGCTAAAAATTTAATGAAAAATATGATAGGAGAAATCATAGCAGTTCTATTTCTAATTGGATTAATTTTGACATTTATTCCCCCACATATTATAAAAGATTTTATGGGAACTTCAAAAGCGATATCATCTACTATAATTTCTGCTTTAGTAGGTAGTATAACATTAATTCCAGCTTTTGTTGCTTTTCCTCTAGTTGGTTCTTTAGTTGACAGAGGGGCAAGTATAATTCCTATAGCATCTTTCTTAACTACTTTAACAATGGTTGGAATTGTTACTTTCCCTTTAGAAAAGAAAAATTTTGGTACAAAATTTGCGATAATAAGAAATGCTTTAAGCTTTATATTTGCTCTATTTATCTCTTTTCTAATGGGGGTACTTATATGAATATTTTAGCAAAAATCAAAAAAAATAAACTGTTAACTCTTGTTATCTTGATCTATTTGGTACTATTCTTGATAAATACAGATAAAGCTATATTATCAGTAAAAAATAGTATGTATTATGTAAAAGAGATGTTAGAAATAATGCCTGCAATTTTTGTTATAACGGCTTTAATTGAAAAAAATGTACCTAAAAAGCTCATATTAAATAGTTTAGGAGAAAATTCAGGAATTAAAGGTATTGTACTATCATTTATTCTTGGTAGTTTTTCAGCAGGACCTATATATGCAGCATTTCCTGTATGCAGAACTTTAATTAAAAAAGGTGCTAGTATTTCAAACATAGTAATAATACTAAGCTCATGGGCTGTTATTAAAGTTCCCATGTTATTAAACGAAGCAAAATTTTTAGGGATTAAATTCATGTTTTTAAGATGGATTCTAACTATAATTTCAATTTTATGCATGTCTTATTTAGTTTCATTATTTGTTAAATATGATAATATTCCAAATACAGAAAAATTAAGCTAAAAAAGCTGGGTTATATTCCCAGCTTATTTTTCATTATTAAGTTCAACACTTATATGCAGTTCATTTAATTGTTCTTTTGAAGCTTCAGATGGTGCATTAGTCAATAGACAAGTCGCATTTTGTGTTTTAGGGAATGCAATTACATCTCTTATGTTATCACTATCTGTAAGCAACATTATTAATCTATCAAATCCATATGCAATACCTCCATGAGGAGGAGTACCATATTTAAATGCTTCAAGTAAAAATCCAAATTTACTCCATGCTTCTTCTAAAGTAAAACCTAATGCTTTAAACATTCTTTCTTGCAGTTTAGAATTATTGATTCTTATACTTCCACCACCAATTTCATCCCCATTAATAACAATATCATAAGCCTTTGCTCTTACTTTTTCAGGCGCAGTTTCTAAAAGTTCTATATCTTCATCTACCGGATGTGTAAATGGATGGTGCTTAGCTACATATCTACCTTCTTCCTCATCATATTCAAAAAGAGGGAAATCAGTTATCCATACTAATTTAAACTCATTTTTATCTATTATATCTAATCTTCTAGCAACTTCTACTCTCAAATGTCCTAATGCATCAAATACTACTGAAGGTTTATCTGCAACAAACATAAGCAAGTCACCAGGCTTTGCTTCCATTCTTTCTAAAATAGCTTTAATCTCATTTTCACTTAAAAACTTACTTATTGGAGATGATATACCATCTTCAGTTACTTTTATCCACGCAAGGCCTTTTGCACCATATGTTTTTACAAAATCTTCTAGCTTAGAGATTTCTTTTCTACTAAATTTTTCGGCACATCCATTAAAATTAATTCCTCTAACGTTGCCGCCATTACTGATAGTTCCTGAGAACACTTTAAAATTTGAATTTTCAACAATGTCAGATATATTTTTTAATTCGAATCCAAATCTTAAATCTGGCTTATCAGAACCATATCTCTCCATTGCTTCGTTATAGCTCATTCTTTGTATAGGCAGTTCTATCTCAATTCCTTTTATTTCTTTAAAAATCCTGTATAGTAACTTTTCATTAATGCTAATCACATCATCTACATCTACAAACGACATTTCTATATCTATTTGTGTAAATTCAGGCTGTCTGTTGGCTCTTAAGTCTTCATCTCTAAAACATTTTACTATCTGATAATATCTATCCATTCCTGATACCATTAATAATTGCTTAAATAACTGTGGTGACTGAGGTAAAGCATAAAATTTGCCTGGATTAACCCTACTAGGTACAAGGTAATCTCTTGCACCTTCTGGTGTTGTTTTTGTAAGCATAGGTGTTTCAATTTCAATAAAATTGTTTTCATCTAAAAAATCTCTTACAATTTTTGCTGTCTTATGCCTAATTTTTAACTTTTGTTGCATTGATGGTTTTCTTAAATCAAGATATCTATACTTTAATCTCATAGCTTCTGAAACATCATCATTATCTTTTATATAAATAGGTGGAGTTTCTGCTTCATCTAATATTTTTAGTTCCTCTGCAAATACCTCTATCTCGCCTGTTGGTAAATTCTCATTTATAGATTGTCTTTTATAAACCTTTCCTTTTACTGCAATTACATATTCACTTCTAATCTGATCTGCTTTTGTAAAAGCCTTTTCTGATACATCTTTATCAAAAACTATTTGAACAATTCCTGTTGTATCTCTTAAATCTACAAAAATTAAACCACCTAAATTCCTTCTTTTTTGAACCCAACCCATTAGTACAACTTCTTTACCAATATCTTCAACTCTTAAATTACCACACATAGTAGTGCGCCTTAATTTGCCCATTGCCTCTCCCATTATCTATTACCTCCTTGCTCTTTAATAAATTTAGATATATCTTCAATCTTGATATCAGTTTGCTGACCAGTATCCATATTTTTAATTTTTACTAATCCTTTATTCAGTTCATCTTCTCCTAACACTAATGTGAATTTAGCATCTAGTTTATTTGCATATTTAAATTGTGCTTTTATACTTCTTCCTAAATGATCCTTTTCTGCTGATATTCCTTTTTCTCTTAAATTATAAAGTATCTTAAAAGCTTCTTTTTCTGCATTTTCGCCTATTGCAACAAGAAAAACATCTAATCTCTCAGGTTTAGGAATTTCAATACCTTTATTTTCAAGAGTTAACAATAACCTTTCAATTCCCATACCAAATCCGACACCTGGTGTTGGTGGACCTCCGATTTCTTCAACTAGTCCATCATATCTTCCACCACCACAAACAGTCGATTTTGCTCCTATTTCAGTTGAAATAAATTCAAAAGCTGTTTTCGTATAGTAATCTAATCCTCTTACAATTTTTGGATTTACAATAAATTTAATATTAAGAATAGATAAATAATCTTTAACTTGCTTGAAATGACTTTTGCACTCATCACATAAATAATCAATCATCAATGGTACATCTTTTAATTCAGATTGACATTTTTCATTTTTGCAGTCAATAATTCGCATTGGGTTTTTTTCATATCTCACTTGACATGTTTGACATAAGTTTTCCAATTTATTTGATAAATAATTTTTAAGTATCTCATTATATTCTTTTCTACACTTTGGACAGCCTACACTATTTATATTAAGTTCTATATCTTCAACTCCTAATTTTTTGTAAATTGTCCATACTAAACTTATGACTTCTGCATCTACAGATGCACTGTTTGCCCCAAAAACTTCAACTCCAAATTGGTGATGTTCTCTTAATCTTCCTTTTTGTGGTCTTTCATATCTTAAAACTGGAGTTATGTAAAAAACCTTAATAGGTTGTGGTTCTGCAAATAACTTGTTTTCTATATACGCTCTTACAACAGAAGCTGTTCCTTCAGGTTTTAATGTTATACTTCTACCGCCTCTATCTTCAAAAGTATACATTTCTTTTTGAACCACATCAGTTGTTTCTCCAACACCTCTTTCAAATAGCTCTGTATGTTCAAAAATTGGTGTTCTAATTTCTTTATATCCAAACTCCTTACATGTCTTTCTAAATAAATTCTCTAAATACTGCCATTTGTATGAGTCTGCAGGTAATACATCTTTTGTACCTCTTGGTGCTTTAATAGACATCTTTTTCCCTCCTTAGAATATGTTATAATAAATTAGAAAAAAAACCTCTCATCGCTGTCTAAACTATATGACAGGGACGAGAGGTTAAATCCCGCGGTGCCACCCTTATTGGGTAAATAATACCCCACTTTACTACCATTAACGCTGGTCTGCGAATAGCCCTACTCACTTTCAGACTATCTACTCCAGAGTGTCTTCGTTAGATGTAAGCACCGGATTTCCACCATCACCGGCTCTCTTTAGCTCAGTGATCTAACTACTCCTCTCCTTCATAGTATTTATAATATTTTAGATTATTATAATTAAAATATTATTTTATGTCAATAACTTAATAAACTTTTTTTCCTTTCAACCATTTCGTCAACACGCTTTAAATATTCATAAAGATTTTTTACGTTTGGAACACGTTCAATCCTATTTTCATCCGGGAAGAAAATTTTAGATACTCCACCTGCCCCAACAGCTAAAATTGTCTGCTTTTCTTCCATAATTAAAATATTATATAAGCATTCTTTCCCTGGTAGTGTATATCCCACATTCTCCATATTACCTAAAATCTGCTTTTGTCTATATAAATAGTATGGATACATACCCATTTCATATGCAAATTTTTTAGTAATATCAATCATTTTTTCAATTTCTTTTTGTTTCGATAACTTAAAATCATCTAAACTCTCATTCAGTTTTGAGGCTCTTTTAATTGCCATAGTATGAACAGTTAAATTATCTGGTTTTAATTTTACTATAAATTCCATTGTCTTTACTATATCTTCAACACTTTCATTAGGCAACCCAACAATTAAATCCATATTTATATTACTAAAACCTATTTCTCTTGCTAAACTGAAAGCTTTTAAAATATCTTTAGAACTATGCTTTCTACCAATTAATTTCAATGTATTTTCATTCATAGTCTGTGGATTTATACTTATTCTATCAATTCCTAATTTTTTTAGCTTTGTAAGTACATCTCTTGATATCGTATCTGGACGTCCTGCTTCAACAGTAAATTCTGCTATATTATCTATTCCAAATACATTTTGGATTCTATCAATTATTTTTTCTAAATATGAAATAGAGATTGATGTAGGTGTACCTCCACCAATATAAACGGTATTTATCTTCATATTTTTTGTTAATTCTCCAACCTTATCTATTTCATATATTAACTTATCAACATACTCATTTACATAATCTTTTGTCTTATCTAAAGGATTAGAAGGAAAAGAACAATATACACACCTTGTTGGGCAAAATGGAATACTAACATACAAACTAAAATTTGTCTTTGAAACAGGATATATATACTTTCTCTGCAGTCTAGCAATGTCCAAAATCAATTTAGCTTTTTCTTTAAACATTTTATAATTATTTAATAGTATTTCTAAAATAAATTCGTCATTATAACCTTTATCAATTAGTTCATGCACCACTTTTGTAGGTCTTACTCCTGTTAATATCCCCCAAGGTGCTTTAATTTCAACAACTTTTGTAACTGCTTCATAAATCGACATTTTAACTATAGTTTTCATTTTCTTCTTTTCACTAAAATCTTTTACTCCGATTTTTTCTGCTTCATTAATAACTGATGAGCTTAAAAGTTTATCACTTTTTTTAATATTAGTCTCAGCAACATAATAATCATTATTTTTATATAATATACTTTCTATCAAAAGGCTTTGGTCATTAACCAAAGCCTTCTCATCTATAAATTTTATTTCATCATTGACAAAAAATACTCTCAATAATTCAAATACTTCATAAGTAAAATCATGTCCTTTTAAAATTACATTAACCATTCTGATTCCCCTTAATAATCCTTTTCTATTTCTGTTAATAATCTATTTAAAGATTTATTTGATAAATAAAATTCATTAGCTATGTCATTTTTACTTATATTTAATAAACTAATTTCAATTATATCATTTAAACTAATATCATCATATAAATTTTTCTTTCCGTAAATATATTCTGATATTTTCAATAAAACACCCCCAAAAAGATAGTTTAATATTAGTTTTCCACCTATCTTTGAGAGTATACTTTTTAAGTATTTTTTATAATCCATAGGAAATTATATTCCTTATTAAATCGTGGAATCTTAAATATAATTTCCATAATGGATATAGGCAAAATCTTCCTAAATTTATTTAAATCGAAGATTTTGTTATACTATAAATGGATTCGTTACCTTTTCAATACCTATAGTTGTTGCAGGACCATGTCCTGGAAAAATTTTAACATCATCATCATAAATTAGTAGTTTTTCTTTTATTGATTTTATAATACTATCATGTGAACCACCTGGTAAATCTGTTCTGCCTATTGAACCAGCAAACAACGTATCTCCTGTTAATATATTGTTCTCTAATTTTATGCAAATACTACCCTTTGTATGACCAGGAGTATGAATAATATAAGCATTGTACTTACCAATTTCAATCACATCTCCATCTTTAAGCACGTCATCTGGATTTACTTCAATGTTTTTTATACTCATTTTACTTGATAGATTAATATCACTATCTTTTAACATATATTCATCATCTGCATGTATTAATATTTTTGCATTTGTTTTTTCTTTTAATTCAATTATTCCTCCTATATGATCGCCATGCCCATGAGTCAATATTATATATTTAACTTTTAATCCCAACTCTTCTATCTTTTCTAATATAGTATCAACGTCTCCACCCGGATCAACAACTACAGCTTCGCCCGTTTTCTCACATCCAATAATATAGCAATTTGCAGAATATACTCCAACAGGCAGTCTTTCAAGAATCATTATTCTCCCTCCTAGAATGTCTTTTTACTATCTAATAGAATAGTAACAGGGCCGTCATTGATTAATTCTACATGCATATGTTCCCCGAACTTACCAGTTTCAACTTTAATACCTGTCTTTCTAATTTTATTAACAAATTCTAAATACATGCTTTCTGCCTTTTTTGGCTCAGCTGCATTCATAAAATTTGGCCTTCTACCTTTCCTTACGTCCCCATATAGAGTAAACTGTGATACCACTAATAATTCTCCCTTAATATCAACTAATGATTTATTCATTTTACCATTTTCGTCTTCAAATATTCTTAAATTCGCAATTTTATCACATAAATAATCTAAATCTTTTTCGTTGTCATCTTGTCCTACTCCTAAAAGTACAAGTAAACCTCTATTTATACTACCAACTACAGTCCCTTCTACACTAACACTAGCCTTTGCAACTTTCTGAACAACAGCTCGCATTTTCTCACCCTTTCTAAGTTATAACTCTATATACATCAATAACTCCATTAATACCTCTTATCTTTCTCATTAACTCATTTAATTGCTCAACACTTTTAATTTCTAGAACTAGATTTATAAGAGCTATCTTTTCTCTATTTGTTCTAGCATTCAATGAAGTAACTGTTAGATTCTTCTCTGTTAATAATTGTGTAATCTCAGATAACAAGCCTGGTCTGTCAGTAGCTTTAATTTGTATCTCTGCCAAATAAGAAACTTTTTTAGCATCGTCCCATTCTACTTCTATAAATCTATCTTGTATACTTAAATCTGCTATATTAGGACAATCCTTCCTATGAATTGAAACTCCTCTTCCTCTAGTAATATAACCTATTATTTCATCTCCTGGTACCGGATTGCAACACTTTGAAAATCTAACCATAATATTATCTATGCCTTTAATCTTTACTCCTTGAGTTGGTCTATATTCTTTCTTATTTTTAGTTTGTTTTACTATATTTTCATCTTTATTATCATTTTTATAATATTCTTTATGAAGCTCTTTTAATCTATGAATTACTTGTGATACTGTAATACTACCATATCCTACTGCAGCATATAAGTCATCAATACTACTTAAACTTAATTTAGAAGCCACTTCATTTAACCAATCCTCTTTCAAAATTTCAGTCAATTTGAAACCTTGCCTTTTTACTTCTTTTTCGATTTGCTCTTTACCTCTATTAATATTTTGTGCTCTTTCTTCTTTTTTGAACCATTGCCTAATCTTACTCTTTGCATGGCTACTTTTTACAAATTTTAACCAATCTCTGCTTGGCCCATTACTATTCGCAGAAGTAAGTATTTCTACAATATTACCATTTTTTAATTTGTAATCAAGAGGTACTATCCTGCCATCTACTTTAGCTCCTATACAATTATTCCCAACAGCAGTATGAACTCTATATGCAAAATCAATTGGAGTTGAACCAGCTGGCAAATTAATTACATCACCTTTTGGTGTAAATACAAAAACTTCATTTGTAAATAAATCTATCTTTAATGATTCCATAAATTCTTTAGGATCTTTTAGTTCTTTCTGCCATTCTAATAACTGTCTTAACCAACTTAATTTTTTATCAAAATCATCACTCTTACTTATACCTTCTTTATATTTCCAATGTGCTGCTATACCATATTCTGCTGTTCTATGCATTTCCCATGTTCTAATCTGTATCTCTAAAGGTTCTCCTTGTGGTCCAATAACTGTGGTGTGCAAAGATTGATACATGTTAGGTTTAGGCATAGCAATATAGTCCTTAAATCTTCCAGGTATCGGCTTCCACATTGTATGCACTATACCTAATACCCCATAACAATCTTTAACACTATCTACTATAACTCTGATAGCTGTTAAATCATATATTTGTTCAAAAGTCTTATTCTGATAAACCATTTTCCTATAAATACTATAAAAATGCTTTGGTCTACCATTAATTTCACTCTTTATACCCACTTCTTCTAATTTTTTAGATAATATTTCTATAACCGTATTAATATACTTTTCTCTTTCTTTTCTCTTCTTTGATACTTTTTCCACTAAGTCATAATAGCCCTCGGGATCAAGATACCTTAATGCTAAATCTTCTAACTCCCATTTAATTTTTGAAATACCTAACCTGTGAGCAATAGGTGCATATATTTCAAGAGTTTCTAAAGCTTTTTCTTTCTTTTTTGCCTCAGGCATATAATTTAATGTTCTCATATTGTGAAGTCTATCTGCTAACTTAATTATAATAACCCTAATATCTTTAGACATTGCAATAATCATTTTTCTTAAATTTTCTGCTTGTCTTTCCTGTTTTGAACTGAATTTCAATTTTCTTAGCTTTGTAACTCCATCAACCAAGTTTCTAATTTCTAAACCAAACTCTCTTTCAATATCATCAAATGTTACTTCTGTATCTTCAACTACATCATGTAATAAACCTGCAGCTATAGTAGTTGTATCCATATTAAGTTCTGCTAATATTAAAGCAACATTATAAGGATGTATAAAATATTTTTCTCCTGATGCTCTATACTGCCCTTCATGTGAAGCTTCTGCAAAGTAATAAGCTTTTTTTACTATATCTATATCACCATGAGGGTTATACTGCTTTATTTTATCTATAAGACTGTTTAACAAATTCATCCACCCTCTTACTTGAAATTTTAGCTTTCATAACTTTAATGATTTCAATAAATTATATAAATATAGTATAACATAATAATATTACTAACTAAACTACTTATGTTAAAAAACCCCACAGATGTGGGATTTTTTAACATAATACACTTTGAGTCTTTTTAGAATTTAACTAATGAATTAACTTCATAATCTTTAAGTAATTCTCTACCATTTAAAAATTCTAATTCTATAAAGAAACTAATTGCAACTACCTCTCCACCAAGTTCTTCAATTAATTTAACTGTAGAATATACTGTTCCTCCTGTTGCTAATAAATCATCAACTACAACAACTTTTTGTCCAGGTTTAATCGCATCTTTATGCATTTCTAATTTATCTGTACCATATTCCAATTCATATTCTACACTTATTGTCTCCGCTGGTAATTTGCCAGGTTTACGTACTGGTACGAATCCAGCACCTAGTTCATAAGCTAGAGGAGCACCTATCAAAAAACCTCTTGCTTCAGGTCCAACAATTATGTCTATTTCCTTATCTCTTAATTTCTCAGCCATTTGATTTATTAAGTAGCGAAAAGCTTCTTTATCTTTCAAAACAGTCGTTATGTCTTTGAAATTTATTCCTTCCTTTGGGAAATCTTTAATGTTTCTAATTTTACTTTTTAAGTCCATAGCATTTCCTCCTTCTTTAATTCAAATAAATTTAGAAATGTATTCTTCATTTTACTTTGATTATTTAATAGCAAATTAGCACTCTTATATATAGGTATTTCTAATATTTCGATACTATCTTTCGGCTTCTGTTTTAATTTTATATAATAATCGTTTTGAATAACTTTATACTCAATCAAATCACTATCTTTTAGTATTTCAAGTATAAAAATAAATTTACTTTTATTGATTTTAATTTTAAAATTTTTATTTAAGTAATTAAAATAACTTTCAATATCAATTTTAAATATATTTTTTTTATTTAAAAGAAATGTTTTGTAAACAACTCTTAGTTCTATTAATTTTGGAACAAAGCTATCTAAAAAAACTTGATTCATTTTAAAATCTTTTTCATCAAATAACAAATATATTTCTTTATATATCAACTTTTTTATTATATCAAAAAAATTGTTTTCATCAAAACAAATATCAAAAAAAATTATTTTATTAAATATACTTAAATCGTATTCTTTATATAATGGACTTATTAATAATGTATTTGTCCTAATTTTAAATTCATCTCCAATATTAATAGATATTCTCTTATTAAACTCTCTTCCTTGAAAATATAACTCATTAATTATTCTCTTTGCATTTAACAAATTGTTTATTATAACTAGAATATTATCGTTATTATATAAAAATTCAATTAAATATCCTATCCTATCATCGACTTTTTTAATAATTATTCTGTCGCTTAAATCATAAATAGTATTATTTCTTTTCTTTCTTAAATTATAAATAAAGTTTAAACAGTACTTTTCTTCAATGTCAATGCTAATCTTATTTTTAATAAATATATCTTTAATATTTAATTGAAGTTTTGTTTCATTCATATACACGTTTACATCAGGAATAAATACAATATCTATCCTATCACCTTCATTAATATATTGTGCTTTGTAACCTAAATTAAACCCTATGCAATCTATAACATATTCATCATCTTCAATACTAAATTTTAAATGTTTTCCTTCAGAACCAACTGCTTTAATATTAATAACTTTCACATCTTTACTAACAAACAATGGAGAAGGGTTGCCAACTCCGTATGGTTTTAACAACTTTAATTCATCTATAATTTTATAGTCTATATCTTTCATTTTTAATATATCATCAACTTTTATCTCATCAATCATATCTTCTTCCATAAGCAATTTTTCAGCAATTTCATTTATTTCTTTTCTAAAACTATCAATTTTTTCTCTGTCAATTGATAAACCAGCAGCTTGTTTATGGCCCCCAAATTTATTAAAAAACTTACTTACTTTACTTAATCCTTCATATATATCGAAAGTCGGTATACTTCTGGCTGATCCTCTACCTTGATTACCTTCAATCGCTATTAAAATACACGGTTTAAAGTATTTTTCACATATTCGTGATGCTACAATTCCAATTACACCATGATGCCAATTTTCTCTTGCAATTACAAGCACTTTTTCTTTTTCATATCTACTATCGTTTCTAATAATTTCTTCTGCCTCTTTTAATATTTTCATCTCAATTTCCTGACGTTCTTTATTTACTCTATCTAACTCTTTAGCTAACAATAAAGCTTCTTCCATTGATTTAGATGTCAAAAGCTCAACACCTGTTTTAGCAGAACCTAATCTTCCAGCTGCATTAATTCTTGGACCTATTACAAAACCTACATGTCCAACTGTTATCTCTTTATCTTTCAATCCAGCTACTTCTAATAATGCCTGAATTCCTATATTTTCAGTTTGATTAATTAACGTTAAACCTTCTTTTACTAAAATCCTATTTTCACTTGTTAGTGAAACAACATCGGCTACTGTCCCTATTGCAACAATAGGCAATATTTCTTTAAAAGGAATTTCAATATTTAGCTTAGTAGATATGGCTTGAATCAATTTAAATGCAACACCTACTCCAGCAAGTTTCTTAAAAGGATAATCACTATCTTTTCTATTAGGATTTATTACTGCTAAAGCATTAGGTATCTCACTTTCACACAAGTGATGATCTGTAATTATAATCTCAATACCCTTTTCATTGCAGTATTCAACTTCATCAATTGCTGTAATACCACAATCGACAGTAATAATAAGTTGTCCACCTTTATGTACTATATAGTCAATAGCCTCTTTATTAATGCCATATCCTTCTGTCATTCTGTCAGGTATATAATATTTAACATTACAACCTATCTTTTCTAAATACAACTTTAAGATTGTTGTACTAGTAATTCCATCCACATCATAATCTCCATAAATCCATATTTGCTCATTTTTTTGAATTGCTTTAATTATTCTTTCAACTGCTATATCCATATCTTTAAGCAAGAAAGGATTATATAGATTTTTCAGGCTTACATTAATAAAGTTTTCACATTCTTCTACAGTTTTAATACCTCTATTTATAAGAACTTTCGCAGTTATACTAGATATATTAAAAGCATTACTAATTTCATTTATATTACTGTAATCTTCATTATATAATTTTACAAATTTGTCATATCTCATCATATATTTCACCTACTACATCAAATTCTATATGCACTAAAGTCTATATAATATGTATTCACAATCTCTTATTTTTCATTGTCAATTATTTCATTTTTATCATTATTTTCTTCTGAATTTATATTTTCTATTTCATTTTCTTTATTATTATTTACTTCAAAATCAGTTCCTAATTTTAAATCTTTTTCTGAAATAATTTCTTCAATTCTACTTTCTAATAAAATCTTTTCCTCTTCTAATTTCTTAATTTTTCTCGCTTGTTCTTTTATTTTCAAAGTTAGTTTTAACTGTCTCACAAATCCTAATATAGTAACTATTACTGCCCCCAATGCTGCTGACACAAATATAACTATAGCTTGAGAAACTTGAACTTTAGCAAAAAAGAAATCAATCATAACACTGTCTGCATTTTTTAAAGCAAATACTGCTACCAGTATTGCAAAAATAAGTGAAAATATAAAACCTATTTCCATTTAAAATACCCCCTATTTATAATTCCTCTTATTTAATAAAATAGATATAATTAATGATACTCCTAAAATCCCAGCTGCTACAAAACCTATTAATCCAAAAGCTGACATTCCTAATATTTCAGGACCTGTATGAGCTTGAATTATTATAGATGAGCCTACAATGATTGATGAGATTATTAAACTCAATGCTAACTTATTTGTCATTATATATATTTCCTTCTCCAACTTACTTAATCCTTCTATCTCCATCTTAATTTTTAATTTATCTTTATCTATTTTATATAATACATCATTAATTCTATTAGTAATTTCAAAAATATTCTCTATATTTACAGTTGCAGTGTCTACAATTTTCTTTGCTATAGATTTGGGATCGAATTTCCTTTTTGTTATTTCTTTTATAATCTCCTTAGAAATCTTTGATAAATTGAAATGAGGATTTAATTTTTTTCCTGTTCCCTCAATCGTTATAATTGATTTAATTAGTAATGTCAATTGTGAAGGCATTTTTAGTTTATATTTATAAGCTATAGTCATAATTTCATTAAAAGCTTCTCCAAAGTTAATTTTATTAATTGGCAGATTAAAATAATAATTTATAATAAAAAATAATTCTTTATTTAAACCAATTTCATCAGTTTCATCAGATATTGCATTCATTTTATATAAACTTTCTACTATCTTATCTATATCTCTATCAATAGCCGCTTTTAATAGAGTAGTTATGAATTCAAATGTTAAATTATCTAAATAGCCTACAACTCCAAAATCTATAAAACTTATTTTGTCTTCTGATAATATTAAAATATTACCTGGATGCGGATCACCATGAAAAAATCCATGTATAAATATCTGTTCTAAAAATACTTTCGCACCTAGTTCTGATAACTTTTCCTTATTAAATCCCATTTTATCTATCTCATCAATATCACTTACTTTAATTCCTTTTATTTCTTCCATCACTAATACTTTTTTTGTCGTATACTCCCAATATATTTTAGGAATTACCACTCTTTTATCGTTTTTAAAATACATCCTAAACCTTTCACAATTTTGAGCTTCATAAGTATAGTCTAACTCCTTTTTTATAAAATAAGAAAACTCTTCTACAATATCTCTTGCACTAATAACCATTTTTTTCTTTAAAATGTCATCAAACATTTTAGCTAGAGTATACAAAATATCTATGTCCTGTTTTATTACTTCATTTATATTGGGTCTCTGTACTTTTATTACAACTTTATTGCCATTCTTTAAAACACCACGATAAACTTGACCAATAGATGCAGCCGCTAAAGGTTCTTCTTGAAACTCCATAAAAATATCTTCTAAATCCTTACCTAATTCATCTTTAATAATATTTTTTGCAGTATCCAAGTCAAAAGGAGTAATTTCATCCTGTAATTTTGACAGTTCATCTACTATATCTTTCGGTAAAATATCATATCTTGTGCTAAGAATTTGCCCAAACTTAATAAAAGTTGGTCCTAATTCTTCTAATGTAAATCTAATCCTCTCGCCTCTGGTATATTTCTGACTATATTTTTTAGTTCTCTTTATAAATATTTTTGAAATAATACTTCTATTATCAATTTTTTCTGCAATCATATCGAATCCATATTTTGTCAGTATCTTTGCTATTTCTCTATATCTTTTTAATTTCTTTCTTCTTTTATAAAAAAATAATTTCAATCCTGCCACTCCTTTTTAGTGGTATATATATCCATTATTATTATCTTAGATTAAGATATGTATTACATAAGCTCTTCTTTTTTAGAAAAAAACTGCCTTACGGCAGTTTAATACTTTATACTCTATTAGGATTATAATTATTTCTATCTGAAACTCTTGTTCTTAACAGATACCATATAGGGCTAGCGATAAATATTGATGAATAAGTACCTGCTATTATACCTACAATTAATGGTAGTGCAAAATCTTTTATAGCTTCTACTCCGAAAATATATAAAACTACTATAACTAATAATGTTGTAAATGAAGTATTAATAGATCTTACTATAGTTTGAGAAATACTCTTATTTACAATATCCTCGTATTTATCTTTCTTCATAATTTTTATATTTTCTCTGATTCTATCAAAAACTACAATTGTATCATTTATTGAATAACCTACTATAGTCAGCATAGCAGCCACAAAAGGATTATTAACAGGTATTTGGAAAATTGCATATACACTAAAAGTAATTAAAACATCATGAACTAGAGCAACAATAGCTGAAACACCAAATTTAAATTCAAATCTAAAAGTAATATATATAAGCATACCAACAGTAGCTATTAATACTGATAATAATGCTTTAGTCCTTATTTCTTTCCCTATAGAAGGCCCAAACTTTTGTGATTGAACAAAAGCTTCATCTTTAAGATTATATTTTTCTTTAAACTTATTGAATATTTCTATTCTATCTTTATTATCTAAATCTAAAGTCGTCTTTATTATAACCTGCTCTTTATTATCTCCAGCATGAAGAATACTTGCATTCTTATCAAATTCATCTGTAATTTCTCTAATCTCACTAACTGGTATTTTTTTACCAAAATCAATCTGTAGTAAAGTTCCTCCAGTAAAATCAATGCCGACATTTAAACCATTTACAGTTGCCATCACTAAACCTATAACAATTATAGTTAAAGAGATAAGGAAAAATTTATTTCTATTTCTTATGATATTCACGTCGAATCCCCCTCTTTTATGCTCCATAGAGTTTTGTATTTTTAGTTATATTCATTTTGATAGTAAGCTTTAGTAAATATTTTGTAATAAATACTGCTGTAATCATTGAAGCAACTAAACCAATTAATAAAGTTACTGCAAACCCTTTAATAGGACCTGTCCCAAACTTGAATAATACAATCCCTGCTATAAAAGTAGTTACATTAGCATCTATAACAGTACGTAAAGCTCGTTTAAACCCTGAATCAACAGCAGCTCTTAAAGTCTTACCTGCTCTGATTTCCTCTTTAATCCTTTCAAAAATTACAACGTTAGCATCTACAGCCATACCTATCGATAAAATTAAACCTGCAATACCTGGTAAAGTTAAAGTAGCATCTAAATAAATCATAGTACCTAAAAGCAATAATATATATATAGTAAGACTTATATCTGCTATTAATCCCGGTATTCTATAATAAATTAACATAAATAAAAATATCAAAATTAGTCCTATTTTCGCAGCATAAATACTCTTGTCTAACGATTCTAATCCTAATGTAGGTCCAATAACTGAAGTCTGTACTTCTTTCATCTCAACAGGTAATGCACCTGCTCTTATTAAAGTTGCTAATTTGCCTGCTTCTTCAACTGTAAAACCACCTGTTATTACTGCTTTACCATCTGTAATAACGCTATTAACTACAGGGCTTGAAATCACTTCATCATCTAAAACTATATATATGATTCTATCCTTAGCGTCTGCATTTTTAGCCAATTCGCGAGTCGCTTCTGCAAACTTTTTAGCCCCTTCGTTATCAAACTCTAATGCAACAACAGGCTCTTCTCTTCCTTTTTCTCTATTTAACTGATAAGTAACCTCTGATTTCTTTATATTTTTACCTGTTACAACAACATTACCTTTAGGATCAACAAATTGTAATTGTGCTGTTTTACCTATAATATCAATAGCATCCTGTGCATTTTTTACGCCTGGCAACTCAATCCTAATTCTTTTTTTACCTTCTAGTACTATATTAGGTTCAGCTACACCTAATCCGTCTACTCTTTGTCTTATAATCGCTTTTGCTTGTTCCATTTTCTTCTCTAATTCTGCACCTTGTGCATCAGTTTGTGCTTCTAATACAACAAATACTCCACCTTCCAGATCTAAACCAAGCTTCATGTTTTCTTTTACAGGCGTAATTTCATACTTACCTAAATTAACCCCAAAAATCGCTGAATAACTAATAAATCCAACTAATGCAATAATCAATAAAAAAATAGCAACACTTTTGAAGTTCATTTGTTATGCCTCCTTCAAATCATCATTATTTTTATTATATAACTCCTGTAAAAATGAGTCAATAATATATAACTTTGTAATATTATCCCTACATTTATATTTTGGCTTTATTTTAAGTTATTCTTTATGTTTCTTTGCATATTTAACATAATCTACAGCTGATTGTTTTAAATGATTAATCTCTTCATCAGTTAATTTTCTTACGACCTTTGCTGGTGAACCTAATACTAAAGTCCCTGACGGAATTTTCTTACCTGGTGTTACAATACTCCCTGCACCAACTAATACATTATCTTCAATTTCAGCACCATCTAGAATTATAGCTCCCATACCTATCAAAACATTATCTCCAATTTTACATGCATGTACTATTGCTTTATGTCCAATTGTAACATAATCTCCTATAACGGTTTCATATTCTTTACTTATGTGTATTACACAACCATCTTGAATGTTTGTATATTTGCCAATTTTAATAGAGTTTTCATCCCCTCTTATTACTGTATTGTACCAAACACTTGTATTCTCTCCTATCTCAACATCTCCAATTATTTCGGCACTATCTGCAATAAAACAGCTATCATGTATTTTGGGCTTTTTACCTTCATATTCTTTTAACATGCTTAAACCTCCTCATATTATCTTAGCAACCATTTGCCACTATCGATATAGCACACTCTATCCTTTTTTTCTCCATTTCGCAACCAATTTTATATGGTTTAGTTATATCTTTATTAAAATTATAGGCATTTGCATGACATCCTCCACTACAGTAAAATCTAGCCCAACATTCTTTACATTCATTTTTTGTTAATACATTAGCTTTTTTAAATTTTTCTCTTAACTCCTCATTTGACACACCAGTGAAAACATCACCCATCTTAAATTCTTCATTTCCAACAAACTGATGACAAGGGTATAAATCTCCTTCAGGAGTAACTGCTAAATATTCCACACCAGCACCACAACCTACTACTCTTTTAATTAAACAAGGTCCCTGACTTAAATCAATCATAAAATGGAAAAACTCAAAACCTTTCCCCGCTTTTTTAAGTTCTATATATTCACTTGACAATTCTTCATATTCTTTCAATATCGTTTCTAAATGTTCCTCTAAAATTGCATAATCATTTTCTGGACTTGCAACTACTGGTTCAACTGAAATACTGTCGAACCCTATTTCATAAAGTTTTAAAACATCTTTAGAAAAATCTAAATTATGACTTGTAAAAGTACCTCTAACGTAATATGTTTTATCCCCTCTTAACTTTACTAGTTTTAAAAATTTAGGAACAATAATATCAAAACTACCGCTACCATTTAATGTTTTTCTCATTCTATCGTTTACTTCTTTTCTGCCATCTAAACTAAGTACTACATTATCCATATTTTCATTAATAAACTTCATATTATCATCATTTAATAAAATTCCATTAGTAGTAATAGTAAATCTAAATTTCTTATTATATTTTTTCTCTAGTTCACGGCCATATTTAACTAACTCTTTTACAACATCAAAATTCATCAACGGTTCTCCACCGAAAAAGTCAACTTCAAGATTTTTTCTGTTACCTGAATTTTTAACTAAAAACTCTAATGCTCTTTTACCAACTTCTAAAGGCATTAATAATCTTTGTCCTTTGAAATCTCCTTGAGAGGCAAAGCAATATTCACATTTTAAATTACAATCATGTGCTACATGCAAACATAAAGCTTTAACAATATTTTGTGGATTGTAATTTATATCTAATTCTTCTTCTTTTGTAAACAGTAACTCATTATCGACTAAAGTTTGTATCTCTTTATAAGCTTCTATAATATCAGTTTGGCTATATTTATCTTTTAAATCATCAATAATTGATTCTAAACTTTTATCTTCGTACAGTTTAATTATATCCCATACGATTTCATCTACTACGTGAACCGATCCACTATTAACATCCAATACTATGTTTTTTCCATTCATCTGAAACATATGCATATTCATATACATTCCTCCTTAAATACTGTCGCAACTTTTATTTTATATTAAAGATTGAATCTAATCAAATAAATTTACATTTTTAAACAGAAAAAAAGCAGTGGATAACCACTACTTTTTATGTAGCACCAATTATTTCTCGCACTTTTGATTTCCAACAGTGCAAGAAGTCTTACATGCTGATTGACATGAAGTTTGGCATTCTCCACATCCACCTTTTGCAACTGTACTTTTTAAACTTCGACCACTTATTGTATTTATGTACTTCATATATATACCTCCTTAATAATTTTTTCCTAATAGATTATAACATATAGATTTTTAAATATAAAGTGTTATTTTAAATTAACTCCAATCATTCCAGCAATCGCTCCCGTAATTATTGCGACTATTCCTTTTATTGTAACATGACTATTAAACTTATAGGAACGTATAAAAATATAACTCACTAGTATTAGCAATATAAAATATAATAAACCAACAATAGCACCATTAAGCCATCCTTTTCTTTTAATTCTTATAGATGTATAAATTGCCCCTACAGCAATACTAACTATCATAATTATGGAATTTAAAATTGGTACAATACTTTCTGATAAACTCGTATAAGTTAATATTACTGCCAGAACAATAATACATATAATTGAAATTGCAACACTTATTAAAACGCCTTTAAAAGTTGTAACCATATAATTATTATTTTCCTCATTAACCTTTATTCTCATTTCCCCACCCCCAATACTTCTTATTTAAACTTATGCAAAATAAACCCAATTAATTACAAGAAAAAAGACCTCCATATAGGAAGCCTTTTATGTACCGAAATTATTTTTCATTATTTACAACATTACCAATTGCCCATCTTGAAACATTGAATCTATTTTTATCAGCACCTACTTCAATAGTTATTATTTCATCTTTAATTTTTACTATTTTCCCGTGAATACCACCAATTGTAATAATTTCATCACCGACCTTCAAATTATTTCTCATCTCTCTGATTTTTTTCTCTTTCTTTTGTTGTGGTCTAATTAAAATAAAGTAAAAAATAACCAAAAATAGAATTGGCGTCAATAATGCTGAATACTGTTGCATACCATCCCCCCCTTCTTTTTTATATATTCTATGTTAACAATTTAATTCCTTCATCTATTTAATATAGCCGTATTTTTTAAAGAATTCTTCTTTATATTGCAGTAATCTATCTTCCTTAATAGCTAATCTAATATTCTCCATCAACTTTAACAAGAAGTACAAATTGTGTATAGTAGTAAGTCTAGCTCCTAAAATCTCATTTACATTAAACAAGTGTCTAATATACGCCCTTGAATAGTTGCGACAAGTATAACAATCGCACTCAGGGTCAAGTTTACCAAAATCTCTTGCATATTTAGCATTTCTGATTACAACTTTCCCATGACTTGTCATTACAGTACCGTTCCTAGCTATTCTAGTAGGTAAAACACAGTCGAACATATCAATACCTCTTATTACCCCTTCAAATAAACAATCAGGACTGCCAACTCCCATTAAATATCTAGGCTTATTTTTAGGTAAGAGTGGAACTGTATAATCAAGTACTTCATACATAAGCTCTTTTGGCTCACCCACGCTTAATCCACCAATCGCATATCCTGGAAAATCTAAATCCACAATTTCTTTTGCACTTTGCTCCCTTAAATCTCTATACACGCCACCTTGAACTATTCCAAACAATGCTTGAGTATCTGGATTTCTATGTGCTTCCTTACATCTTTTAGCCCATCTAGTTGTTCTTTCAAGAGAATGTTTTACATAATCTCTATCACTAGGATATGGTGCACATTCATCAAACGCCATAATTATATCTGAACCTAATGCATTTTGTATTTCAATTGACTTTTCAGGACTTATAAAATGTCTAGAGCCATCTATATGAGACCTGAACTCAACACCTTCCTCAGTAATTTTTCTTAAGTCACCTAAACTAAAGACTTGGAAACCACCACTATCTGTAAGTATTGGTCTATCCCAGTTCATGAATTTATGAAGTCCTCCAGCTTCTTTTATCAATTCATGACCTGGTCTTAAATATAAATGATATGTATTACTTAATATAATTTGAGCTCCTAAATCTTTTAATTCTTCTGGAGTCATTGTCTTTACAGTCGCTCTAGTACCAACAGGCATAAATATAGGTGTTTCAATTATGCCATGAGGTGTATGTAGTTTACCTAATCTTGCTTTACATTCGGTAGATTCTTTAATTAATTCATATTTTACAGCCATTAGTTGCCTCCTTTACTTATTTTATTAACATAGCATCTCCAAAACTAAAAAATCTATATTTTTCTTTAACAGCAATATTATAAGCCCTTAAAACATTTTCTCTGCCTGCTAATGCACTAACTAACATGATTAATGTAGATTCAGGCAAATGAAAATTTGTAATAAGTTTATCAATAACTTTAAATTTATAACCTGGATAAATAAATATATCTGTCCATCCTTTTTTAGGAACAACAAATCCTTCATTATTACTTGATGACTCCAAAGTTCTAGTTGTTGTTGTACCTACAGCTATTATTTTTCCACCTTTTTTCTTAGTTTCATTTATTGTATTTGCTGCTTCTTCACTAACTTCAAAAAACTCAGAATGCATTTTGTGTTCATCTAAATTATCAACCTTAACAGGTCTAAAAGTTCCAAGTCCTACATGAAGAGTTATATATACAATTTCCACTCCTTTTTCTCTAATTTTTTCCAATAGTTCTTCTGTAAAATGAAGTCCAGCAGTCGGAGCAGCTGCTGAGCCCTCTTTTTTTGAATATACTGTTTGATATCTTTCTCTATCTTCTAATTTTTGCTTTATATATGGTGGTAAAGGGATTTCCCCCAATCTATCTAGTACTTCTTCAAAAATTCCATCATATTTGAATTCAACTATTCTAATACCTTCTTCATCGATATCCAGTACATCGGCTTTTAAAATCCCATCACCAAAAACAAATGTAGTTCCTACTCTTGCTCTTTTACCAGGTTTCACTAATACTTGCCATTTATCTTTTTCAATTCTATTTAATAGTAAAAATTCAATCTTCCCACCCGTTTTCTCTTTCTGACCAAAGAGTCTTGCAGGTATTACTCTAGTATCATTTAATACTAAACAATCCCCCTTATTTAAATAGTCAATTATATCCTTAAATTCTTTATGTTCAATAGCTCCAGTTTTTTTATCCAATACCATAAGTCTTGAACTATCCCTTTTTTCTATTGGATATTGTGCTATAAGTTCTTCTGGTAAATCAAAATAAAAATCTTGCCTCCTCATTTCACCACATCCTTTACTCTACTTTTGCTCCAGTATAATAGTATTCTAATATCTGTTTATAATTATATCCTAATTCAGCCATTTTCTTAGCACCCCATTGACTCATACCAACTCCATGTCCCCAACCTCTACCTTCAAAAATATACATATTAGGTATTACAGGCATTATATTGGTTTTATCTCCATTTGTTATTTTAACCTGAGAATACACATTTCTAGTGCTAGTAACTATACCATTTGCTGAAATAATATAAACTTTATTTAGAGTTGTTTTAACAGGTTCAAAATCAGTTCCATTAACAACATACACATCAGCATCTGACTTTACATTAAACCAAGTACTTTTTAATGAACCATATCCAAATACTTTTCTACTCTTTTCTTTTTTTAGTATTTCTACTCCGTCAGCTCCTTCAATTTTCAATTCTAATACTCTACCATAATCAGAACGAGCTAAGGGTTCAATGGAATAAATATCTCCAATATTTATATCATTTGCTTCAAGTTTTTCTTTTATCTCTTTATTGTTTAAAACTAACTGCCAACTATCATTTGGTGAACCTATAGAAAAATCATCTTTTACTCCACGTAAATAAGGAATTTTATATTCCCAAATATTTTCACTATTTTCAGTATGTCCTCCACTAGTAGAATGAAAATATGCATTTACCAACTCACCGTTATATTTTAAAACTTTTCCATAAGTTTCATCAACAGCTTTATTACTTTTTAGACTTTCCCAATCATAGCCCGCATATACTTGACAATGTTGTGTATCACACAAATCATATCCTAAATCCTCATGTTTTTTCATACTAATTAACGCATAATTTCTAGCTGCTACTGCTTGTGCTTTTAGTGCTTCAAGAGGCCAGTTCACAGACATTTCCCTAGGTACTACGCCATATAAATAATGCTCAAGTGGAAGATAATTTATAATTATAAGCTCTTTATCTACTCTATTTAAAGTCAAATAATCTCTATAATTACTTCCATTTACAGCTACTATACTTTCATAGCCTTCAGCTACATTACTTTTAATATAAATCTTTGCATCTGGATTTAACACTAATAAAACATTTCCTTCAGTATCCTCAATTACAATTCTCGTTTCAGTTTTATCTATTATATTAATTTGTTTGCCAAGTTTTTCTGAAAATATCCCTGCCTCTGTCAATGCCTCTTCATAAGTTTTATAAAATCCTAACCAAATTCTAAACTTGCCATTATAATACGGATATGCTTTAACATCAATTTTTTTTAAATTAGTAATTTCAGCTTTTATATCGTCATATTCTTCATATTCTCCTTTTATTTCTAAATGATATGGTCCATAATCTGGCTGCTCATCTTCATTAACTAATTTTAAATCATCATTCTCAATTTTATAAAAATCATCTAATCTAATAAATAAACTCTTTGCATCAGTTTTTAATATTTCATTAAAGCTGCTATCTATAGTACCAATAGCAAAACCATTATTAGTGCTAATAACTGCTTGATCTTTATATACCATCGGATTTTTAAGACCTACTCTTATATATTTGATATCATTTTCATCGCCTAAAACATTTAGAGAAATAAATTGGACTAACATTACTGTTAAAATTATTATCAAAACTCTTCTTACATTCAAAATTTCACCCCTTAAACCGTATCGTATTTTTACTTAAGTCTTGAAAAAATATTTAAAATTATTGATAAAATTATACTTAAAACAATACTTGTAGCTATTGGAAAAACAAAAGTAAAATTACCTTTTTGATATACAATATCACCAGGCAGTTTCCCTAACCCTACTTTTTGCAATATTATTAAAAATCCACCTAAAATAATGAAGATAAGACCTGTTATTACAAGAAATCTACCTAATGACTCCATTTTTTTCACCCCAACTCATCTATTTTAATATTGAAATAATCTAAACATTTTTTGGTTACAACTCTACCTCTAGGTGTTCTATTAATAAATCCAAGTTGGAGTAAATACGGTTCATAAACATCTTCTATAGTATTACTTTCTTCCCCTGTAGAAGCTGCTAATGTATCAAGACCTACAGGACCTCCGTTAAATTTATATATTATTGTATATAATAATTTTTTGTCTACATTATCTAATCCCATTTCATCTACTTCTAATAATTCTAAAGCTTTTTGTGCTACACTTCTTGTGATAATCCCATTTTCTACAACTTGCGCATAATCTCTGACTCTTTTAAGGAGTCTATTTGCAATACGTGGTGTTCCTCTTGAACGCTTCGCTATCTCATTAGCACCATCTTCATCAATTTTTACACCCAAAATATACGCTGACCTTATTATTATTTTTTTTAGATTTTCTACATCATAAAAATCCAATTTACATATAACTCCAAATCTATCTCTTAATGGTGATGTTAACAAACCCGCCCTTGTTGTAGCTCCAATAAGAGTAAATTTAGATAAATCTAATCTTATTGACTTAGCACTAGGGCCTTTTCCTATAACTATATCTAATACGTAGTCCTCCATCGCCGGATAAAGAATTTCTTCAACATTTCTATTTAATCTATGTATCTCATCTATAAAAAGAACATCATTTTCTTCTAAATTAGTTAATATTGCAGCAAGATCGCCCTGTCTTTCTATAGCTGGTCCTGATGTGATTTTTATATTAACTCCCATTTCATTGGCTATGATATTAGCTAATGTTGTCTTTCCGAGACCAGGTGGCCCATAAAGTAGAACATGGTCTAATGATTCATTCCGTTTCTTAGCTGCTTCAATAAATATCTTAAGTTTTTCTTTTACTTTATTTTGTCCTATATAATCATCGATTCTTCTCGGTCTTAATGTATTTTCTATTTCATAATCCTCATATTTTAAATTACTTGTAATTATTCTACTTTCTTCTGTGATACTACTCATCAATTATTCCTCCCTACTTGGTTGACAATTTCTTTAGGGCAATCTTAATTATTTCTTCTGTTTTCAAACCTGATGTATCGGTTTTAGATAAAACATCATTTATTTCTGTTCTACTATATCCTAAAGAAATTAATGCTCCAACAGCTTCATCAATAGATGAATCACTTTTAAAAATATTGGTTTCCGTAAATATCTCATCTTTTATTTTATCTTTTAATTCTAGAACAATTCTTTTACCTGTCTTTAAGCCTATTCCTTGGGCTGTTGAAAGTAATTTTATATCTTCATTTAGTATTGCTTGTTTAATACTATCTGGTGTTAACGATGAAAGTATACCAAGAGCTACTTTAGGACCTATCTTAGATACTAACAATAATAATTTAAACATTTCTAACTCTTCTTTGCTAATAAATCCATATATACTAATACCATCTTCTCTCACATGAAAATGCGTATGAATCTTTATTCCTTTTAAGTTATCTTTTAAATTACAAATTGTATTTTTTGATGTATTGATAAAATAACCAATTCCATGATTATCTATTACTATGTAATCTTCTCCTATTTCACTTACATCTCCAATTATATAATTGAACATCTAATTCCTCCTATATTATCTAATTTTAAATAGGTCTTTGAACCTACCAGAATGTGCATGGCATATCGCAACAGCTAAAGCATCCGCAACATCATCAGGTTTTGGAATTTCTTTTAGATTTAATAACAGTTTTACCATTTCTTGAACTTGCTTTTTTTGTGCTCTACCATAACCTACAACACCTTGCTTAACTTGAAGTGGAGTATACTCATAAATATCTATTCCACAATTAACAGCTGCTAATATTTCAACCCCTCTAGCTTGTCCAATAGTAATAGCAGTCTTTACATTTTTATTAAAAAAAAGTTCTTCTATAGCAAATGCATCAGGCTTGTATTCTAAAAGGATTTTTGTTAACTCATCATAAACGATTTTTAATCTATATGGTAATGAAATATCCGGTTCAGTTGTTATAGCTCCATATTTTATAGCTTTAAGTTTATTCCCCTTTTTTTCAATAATACCATAACCTACTATTGCAATTCCTGGATCTATTCCTACTATAATCATTAAATCATCTCCCTATGCAAACATACAGTAGTACATAAATATTTTACCACAATTAATTAGAACAAAAAAGCTAGGTTTTAACATTATCCTAGCTTTTAGCTTATAAAATTTTCTAAAATATCTCCTATTTCTTCTTCTGAATCCACGACTATACCTCTTTTTAATTTTTCCTGATCTATTTCTTTTAAAGTTGATACAGATTTATTTATCATTTCAATTAATACTTTTTCGCCCATATCATTAAACTTAAATATAGCAATCTTATTATCTTTGACACTTATTATGTAATGATTTGGACAATACCTATCTAAATCCCTCTTAACTATAACTTTTCCACTTGAAAAAGATAATAATTGCCAATTTGGATGATTTGTTTCTAAATACTTCTTATAATCTTCTTCATTAAAATTTATTATTGTTTTTTCTGGTTCTTCTATTTGAGTTAAAGTATCATTGCATTTCTTATAATAATTTATATATTCAATAACAGTATTAGGTCCAATAACATTCTCTTCTTCTTCAATAATTTTAGCATTGCTATCATTTTTATGGTCAATAATATTATTTTCTGCACCTTTAATTGTTAGTTCCTTTTGAGGTTTCTCAATAGCTTTCTTGTCCCCTATGTTATATCCATATATAAAGCTTACTAAAAGCAGTGAAAATGCAAAAGTTACAAATGCAGCTTTTGAAATCTTTTTCATAAATATCCCTCCTAATCTCTTGAGGAATATTTTTTCCAGATTACCAAATTATATACATTCAAATATTTATATATACCTTTTTAAAACCTTATCATTGATAGCATACCAACATGCATCTTTATATATATCTTTTACATTTTTTACAATGACACTCACAACAGAATGATAAATTTTATCCTGTTCTTCTTCCTTTAGTTTATAATCTTCTTCTTTGATACTGTAATTATAAGGATTAAAGTCTATTTTTAACTGCTTATCAACGTACTTATCTAAATCTTTTATCTTCTTTTTTATAATTTTGTTGCAAAATGTATAAACTAAACCTTCTATTTGCCTATCTTTCTTCTCTTTACTATCAATTTCTCTCCTTAAAGCTCTTCTTAACTCAATTATCTCAAGATTACTAAAGTCATAGTGAAATAAATAATTATTGTTATAAAGTCCTTCAATGCCATATAATTCTATAGCTTTTTTTTCTAATCTATCTACCCACTTTTTATTATTATAGCCGTACTTATAACCTTCTAAATAAAAACATAATTCCAATCTATTTATATCTTCATGAATTAATACACTTATATTTCGTGCTATTAATTCTCTGTTTGTCCTACTTTTTAATATATATTTAATACGCCTTTTAATACTTTTTGTGCATGTATATTTAGGATGTATATTGCTTATATTTTCTTCTAAGTCATATAAAGCTAATAAGATATAAATTGAATTAATATCATTATGAAATAAAAATTGATTTTTAAGTCCTTCATATATATCCCATAGTTTTTTGGGTGCAGTCGACATAGATATCCCTCCATCTAGCAATTATTACCATAAAAAAGGAGGTTTAAACAATATAACTCTTTTTTCTTTAGATAAACTAAGTGTTTATTTAAATTATTCTCTTACGATAAAGCTAATTCGTTTTATCTTCTAAATAACAGTAGACTCTATCTATCCTACTTTAGAATTATTAATAAGTCAATAGGTAATATAATTTAATTTTAATTAAATAAAGACAAAAGTTTAACTATTAACATTATCAAAAAAATAAAAATAGCATAAGTTCTTACTTAGTATCGAATAAAATTATCAAACAAAATAAACAACTCTGGAGTAAGAACTATGCTATAAACTTCTATTTATTAAACTTCTATTTACTACCTACTTATAATTGATATTAAATAGGAATCTAATTGTCATCATTTAAAACTTTATCCAAATGCCACCACCAATGTTCTTTAGGTTCTTTATTATTCCAGCCCGGAAATGGTTCTTTTAAATAGAAAACAAATTCTTTTGCTCTTTTTAATAAAATCTTATCATATTTTTCTAACTTTTTCTTTTGAAACTCATTTAATTTTTCATAATTATTCTCAATCTCACTTCTAATCAGAAATGTTTCAACATACTCAAATGGACTTACCTCTAAATCATCTGATACATCCATTCCATATAATTCAATTAATTTATCTAAATCAATCATTTTTATACAACTCCTCAATGGTCGACATATAATTAAATCCTGTTAAATGCTCATCTTCTGCCATTTTTAACTCTTTCCAAGGCTTTGAAAAATCTTTTTCAACTTTCAATTCCTTATAGGTACGCTAGAGACTCTTTTCCCTCTATGATATTTTATTTGCTTTTCTTCTAGTTTCAATTCCTTATAGGTGCTAGAAACCAATCGCTTATATTGATATTACTATATTTAAAAAATTTTGTCAATTATTGATTTTTTGCGTTAATTCCTACTAATATGCTAGGGTTTCACCCTTCTATACATTGGAATTTACACGTTTTGTGCAAAAAACAAAAAGTCGTCGATCCCCAGGGGTTTTTGCACTACTGGGGGTCGACGACTTTTTGAACAAGTGCTAATCATTCAATAAATACATAACAATACACCTTTTTCGTATTATACATAACATGAAAAAGGTGTATTGTTTGTCGTCATTTAAGCCATTTTTTAGACTTTATATTTTTTACTTAATTGCTAAATTCATTGATTTAACTATATTTAAGACTAAACTACTCCAAATCCTCTGGCATCTCCCAATTGTGGTACACATTCTGTACATCATCATTGTCCTCAAGGGCATCTATAAGTTTAGTCATATTTTTGATATCCTCTTCATCAGTTAACTTAGTTGTATTTTGAGGTATAAAAGAAATCTCTGCAGTTGTGAATGTGTATCCTGCTTGTTTTAATGAATCCCTTACACTTGCAAAATCTTCTGGACTTGTAGTTATTTCAAAATATTCTTCTTCAGTTATAAAATCTTCTGCCCCTGCTTCTATTGCCTGCATCATTAGTTCTTCTTCGTCAATTCCATCTTCTTTTTCTATGATTAATATACCTTTTCTATCAAACATAAATGAAACACAACCAGTAGAGCCTAAATTTCCACCAAATTTGCTAAAATAATGTCTTATATCAGATGCAGTACGGTTTCTATTATCTGTTAATACTTCAACTAGTACTGCAATTCCTCCTGGTCCATAACCTTCATATGTTATTTCTTCATAGTTAACGCCATCTAATTCTCCAGCACCTTTTTTAATCGCTCTCTCTATATTGTCATTTGGCATATTCGCAGCTTTAGCTTTTTCTATAGCGTTTTTCAACGCAGTATTATATTCCGGATCTGCTCCTCCCTCTCTAGCAGCTACTATTATAGCTCTAGTTAATTTTGTAAAAATCTTTGCTCTCTTAGCATCTTGTTTTCCTTTTCTATGTTTTATATTAGCCCATTTTGAGTGTCCTGCCATAATTTACCTCCTTTACCCTTCTCTCCTAAACATCAGTGGCATTCTTCTTTTATGCTCACTCAATTTATTCATTTTGATTATCTTTTCTTTCACTTTCGGATCAGCTTTACCTGTTAATATGAAAGAATCCAACTCTTTATAACTAAATCCCATCTCACCTTCATCAGTTTGATTTTCCCACAAACCGGCTGAAGGTGGTTTATTTATAATTATTTCAGGAATACCTAAGAATCTCGCTAACTCTTTTACTTCAGATTTAACAAAATCTGAAATAGGAAGTAAATCTACTCCACTATCACCATATTTAGTGAAATATCCTATGGTCAACTCACTCTTATTACCTGTACCTGCTACTAAATATTTGTTCTTTTGTGCAAAATAGTATAATGTTGTCATTCTTAATCTTGGTTTTATATTAGATACTGCTAATAGATTAGTCCCATCATCTTTTAATTCATCTAACAAACTATCAAACGTTTTTGATAAATCAACTTTAACTGTCTTTAAACCTATTGTTTCTGCTACTAATCTAGCATGTTCTTCATCTTCGCTGTTACTATGACACGGCATTATTACACCTAATGAATTCTCAGGAAAAGCTCTCTTAGCTAATGCAGCTACTACAGCTGAATCAATACCACCACTTAATCCAACAACTAAACCTTTACATCCCGCTTCTTGAACTTTATCTCTTAACCAATTTACTAAATTATCGCATACTCTTTCTATATTTTCCATATTACTACCCTCCATTAAGTGTTACGTAATATCCAAAAGTTTAACATCCAAACATTGAAATTAAATGATTTTATATATGCTACTTAAACCTATCATTTGTAATAACACATTCATGTTAGGTTCTAAATTAAACAGATATAAAACAATGTCAGCAAAATGGGCTAGAAAGTCAAAAGCATAAAAGCAATATTTTTAAAAAAGCTGCTTAATTTTAAACACACCTTAACAACTTAATAGTTAAAATCTAATGTTAAACACTACTTCTTCATAAATATTAATATACCTAAATATACCTATAGTATAGGGTAGCAAATATATTTTTATCTGTCAAATATTATAATTAAACGACTAATTTGAAATTTGTTTTTACTTACTATATAATAATTACCAAATAAAACTAATACGGGGGGATTATGTGTCAAATAAAATTTCTACTAAAAGAAAAGTTACATACTATATAGGAATTTCACTTACAATCATTGGTTTTCTAATGTTCTTCTCTGTATTTTTCATTGGATTTACAGCTATTAATGAACCAAACTTTGGTGGTATTAGTTCTGCATTTGTTAGAGCTCCAATTGGTATGATTCTTGTAATCGCAGGTGCTATTTTACAAAACATTGGGAAAAGAGGTGCTGCTGGTTCAGGAATCATACTTGACCCAGAAAAAGCTAGAGAAGATTTAAAACCCTTTAATACTGCAAAAGGGAAAATGATTAATGATGTTGTTGAAAATATAGATATTTTAAAAAATTTTAATGGGAAATCTTCTTCGGTTACAAAAGAGGTTGTCAAGATTAGATGTAGAAATTGCGGTAAATTAAATGATGAAAATGCAAAGTTCTGTAATGAATGTGGAAAGGAATTATAGCTTTGCAACAATCACAAACACCTAGTACATAGTTTTAGAGGTTATCAACATCAAAAATTTAATTATCTTATTTTGATGTTGATAACCCTTTGTTATGAAAAATAATGCCACTATACTTAAATATTTGAGTGTAAAATACCACTTTTAATGGAGATAGTAAATAGTTTACTCAAATATTCCTGTACTTAAATATCTTTCTCCATTATCAGGAGCAATTACAACTACTTTTTTACCTTTTCCTAATTTCTTTGCTTTATTCAAAGCTACATATATAGCTGCACCTGATGATATACCTAGTAACATTCCTTCATTTCTAGCTATTTTTCTTATTGTATTAATTGCATCTTCATCTCTTACTTTTTCTATACTATCTATCAAATCTTTATCTAATATTTTTGGTATGAAACCAGCTCCTATACCTTGTATTCCGTGTGGCCCAGGCTGTCCTCCAGACAAAACAGGTGACTTTTCAGGCTCAACAGCTACAATTTCTACGTTTTTCATCTCTTGCTTTAGTACTTGAGCAACACCAGTTATAGTACCTCCTGTACCAACTCCAGCTACAAATACATCAAATTCTCCATTCATTTGTTCTATAATTTCTCTTGCAGTTGTTCTTCTATGAATTTCTGGATTGCTTGGATTTTCAAATTGCTGCGGCATGAAGTAATTTTCATTTTTCTCTACAAGTTCCTTTGCTTTTTCTATTGCTCCCTTCATACCCTTTGCACCAGGAGTCAATACTAATTCAGCACCATAAGCTTTTAATAAGTTTCTTCTCTCTAAACTCATTGTATCTGGCATTACTAGAACTACTTTATAGCCTTTAGCTGCACCAATCATAGCTAATCCTATACCTGTATTTCCACTAGTAGGCTCTACTATAACTGAATTTTTGTTTAATTTACCTTCTTTTTCTGCTTGTTCAATCATACTTAAAGCTATTCTGTCTTTAACACTACTTCCAGGGTTAAAATACTCTAGCTTTACATATACATCTGCACTATTTTTATCAACTGTTCTGTTTAATTTTACTATAGGAGTATTTCCTATCGTTTCTATTATACTATTATAAATCATAATAAACCTCCTTTTATTCCCTAGTATTCTTATAGGTTTATATGTATATAATATTTTTTATATTAATTTTTGTCAAGTGAATAATTAAAGCTACTTAAGGAAAATTTACAAATAAAATATCTTTTATGGTGATAGTATGATACTAAATAAAAAAATATATAAGTCTTTAATAGTAGGTTTTATAACAGGAATAATTAATGGTCTATTTGGGGCAGGTGGAGGTACTATTATAGTACCCTCTCTTGTATTTTTATTAGGTATAGAAGAACATAAAGCTCACGCTACAGCAATTTTTATAATCTTACCTATTACCTTTATTAGCACTTTTATTTATTTAAAACAGGGAATGTTGGTTTACAAAGTAGCAATACCTGTGATTATCGGAGCAATTTTAGGAAGTATAATAGGATCAAAATTATTAAATAAAATTCCTACGAATATACTAAGGAAAATCTTTGGCATTTTTATGATTATCGCAGCAATTAGGATGGTGATTAAATGATTCTGTTTATTATAGGTTTTTTTTCTGGAATAATAAGTGGTTTAGGTATTGGTGGTGGTACTATACTAATTCCTGGTCTTATCTTATTTACAGCCTTAACTCAACATGAAGCTCAAGGTATTAATCTTTTAGTATTTATACCAACTGCAATAACTGCATTATTTATTCATTTCTATAATAAAAATATACTTTTAAAAATAGCTTTTCCAATAATTATAACTGGGCTAATTGGTGCATTTGTAGGTTCTATGATTGCAGTTAACATCAATCCAGAAATGCTTAGAAAAATTTTTGCAGTTTTTTTATTTTTTATGGGAATTTATGAATTTTGCTATAAAAAAAAATAAAAGGCTCCATATTGGAACCTTTTTCCTAATCTAATGCTACTAAAACACAATCATGAAAAACTATTTTTTTACCTAAACTCTCAGCTTTATCAATGACTTCTTCGTCTGCTGTTCCTGGTTGAAACCATAAATATTCTATTCCAAGTTCATGTGCATCATCTATACCTTTTAACGTTACTTTAGGTGGAACTACAAAATCAACTACATCAGGTATTTTAGGTAAATCTTTCAATGTAGGATAACAAGTTTCACCGTCAATATTGTCATATTTAGGGTTTACCGGATAAACCTCATATCCATTGTCTTTCAACTTTTTCCATATTTTATAGCCAAATTTTTCTTTATTATTTGTAGCACCTACTACCGCCCATACTTTCTTTTCTAACATTTCTTTTTTATTCATTTCAATTTTATCCATATTATATTCCCTCCTATCTAAATAATAGATACCCTACCTATGTATATTATAGCTCTAATTCTTAAAAAATTGAATATTTTTGTTAAACAAACATTTTTACCTAAGTATTTTACCATTCTTTACTGAATAATATTCTTCATCTAGTTCTTCAATTTGTGCTCTACCATTAGTTATATCGATTAATATATTTTTTAATTCCTCTATCTTATCTATTTCACATAAAATAAATAAATTTACTGCTGTATCATAAGTAACATTATCTATAATATAACCATCTTTAAGTAAATCATTTTCAACTTTTCCATATAAAGTATAATCTATTCTTGTCATTATTCTTTTAAATAATACCTTCTCAACAATAGTCCCAGCTTCAATACCAATCTTTGCTCCTTTAGTATAAGCTCTAACTAATCCTCCGGCTCCAAGCTTAATTCCACCAAAATACCTAGTTACTACCACAACGACATTCCTCAAATCTTCCTTTTTTATAACTTCAAGAACTGGTATTCCTGCAGTTCCAGTAGGCTCTCCATCATCACTATATCTTTGTATGTTGTTATTTTCACCGAAAACATAAGCATACACGTTATGTGTTGCATCTCTGTGTTTAGTCCTTATCTCATTAATAAATTCAAGTGCTTCTTGTTCACTATTTATAGGTTTAGCATATCCAATAAATCTTGATTTGTTAATAATAATCTCATCTTCACCATATTTATGTAATGTTTTATATCTATTTTTCATTATGCCTCTCCCCTTTGTGCTCAAACTTTAGCTCTTTTAGCTATTTTAATTATAATCATTTGAATAAAAAAAATAAAGGGCAATAACTGCCCTATACATAAGCTACTTGTTTATCTCTTAATTTTTGATATTTTTTAAACGATAAACTAACTAAAGCCTTATCCTGACTATATGTAATCAACTTAAGTGCATCTTCAATATCAAAAAATCCGCCATCTTTAAAACCTTCATCTTTATTTACAACAAAATCTTCATTTTTAGCCTCCATAATATACCATATTATCTCATTGCAAACAGGTCTTCCTCTCGTTATAGAAAAAAATTCGTAACTAGTCTCCCCAGCAGTTGATATAATAGAAACTTCAAGCCCTGTTTCTTCCTTCACTCTGCTTACAGCAGTTTCATGCGCTAGGAAACCGTCACGAATTTTCCCTTTAGGTAATACCCATTCACCCTTTTCATTTTTCAAAATAAAAACTCTGTCGCCATAAAATACTACACCACCAGCACAGTTTCTAAACAGCATTGGTATTCCCTCCCACTTTTTAATTTTATTATAGTTTAAAAAATTTTAAATTTCAATATAATTCTGAAATTTTCTTTTACAATTAGTTTATGTTTAAAACTTAAATTATATAATTATTTTTATAAAATTTGGGGAAATTATATTTGTATTAATTTTTCACGAGGTGATTAAATGTATATAATTTACCATTGTGTAGGTGGAACTCATTCATCTGCAATAGCATCTGCAATTCATCTTGGTATACTTCCAAATAATAAAAAACCTAGTTTAAAAGATATATTATCTTTATCATATTTTGATACATTAAATAAAAAAGACCAAGGTAAAATAATCTTCCGAGGCATAGATGAAAATGGACATAAAGTATTTACTTTAAGCAGACAATTTGTACCACATCTTGTAATACCGGCAATAAAAGATGCATGGGAGCTTGCTGGAGGAAATAAAGACGAACTATTATTAGTCAATACAATGGATGGTGTAAATTTCCTAATGAAAATAGGAGGCTTCAGCTCAAGACGACTTAATCTTGTTACATTTGGACGTCCTATAGTTGCTTACGGTACAATATTAACATATAATAAGTTAGTTAAAATAGTTGAGAATACCAAAAAATTAATTAGCTAATTTTGCTTCAATACTGACTAAAGAATTATAAGCTGCTTTTTTTACATAACCTTTTTCTTTTTCATCAGCAATTATTTTTCTAAGTTTGTTAATTGTATCTAAATCACCTACATATTTTAAAGCCTTTGCTGCATACTGTCTAACCTGAGGATTGGCATCTTCTAATGCCTCTTCTAACCAATCCTTTGTTTTCTCATCTTTAATTTTGCCAAGTGCCGAACAACATAATCTCCTTAAATTTACATACTTACTTCTAAGCTCCATTCTAATAAAAGGTAGTAATCTCTTATCTTTAATCTCTCCTATTAACCATATTAAAATCATTCTATCCTCAGGATTTTTGAACTTTATATATCTTTTGTATATTTCCATTACTAAAGTTTCTCTTTCAGATTCATTTACTTTACTTAAATATTCAAGCCTATCCTTTTTATTTAAACTGATTATTTTAATTAGTAAATCTTCTTCTGATGTTTTTTTACTTAAACTAATCTTACATTCTAAAATATGTCTTTCAACTTGTTCTTTAGGCATTCTTCTAATAATTGAAATTTCATCAATATTCCTACCTTCTAAATATAGTAAATAAGTTATATGGTAATCCTTCAACTTCTTTATATTACTCCAAGATAGTTCAGTTTTTTTCATATAGTATCATCCTTATTTTCAATTACATATTTAGAATACTTATTGTAATTTACTTCATCTAATACAGTTTTTATTAAAACACCATCTTCCTGATAAATATATTCTTCTACTTTAGACATATCAAAAAATTTCGACATTATATCTAAATCACTATAAGGGATTAGAAGATTTACTTTATAATATTTCCTACTAAAATAATCTTGTATCATGTTCAATAATTTATCAATATTCTTGCCTTCTTTTGCAGATATAAACAATTTTGGCCCATTAATATTACATACCACATCTTCTTCCATAATTTTATCTACCTTATTGAAAACAGTTATAATAGGTTTATCAGAAACTTTTAAATCTTTAATAATATCTAAAGTTGTTTTAATTTGTATATCTAAATCTTTATTAGTGCAATCAACTACATGAAGTAATAAATCAGCATATTTTATTTCCTCTAGAGTACCTTTAAATGCTTCAATTAAATGAGTTGGCAACTTACTTACAAAACCAACTGTATCTGTTATCAAAAAATCATGTCCATTAGGCAATTTTGCTCTCCTTAGTGTTGTCTCTAATGTAGCAAAAAGCATATCATATGCAAATACTTCTTTATTCTCAAAATCTTCACCACAAATATTTAAAATAGTATTCAATAATGTAGATTTTCCTGCATTTGTATACCCGATTAAAGCAACGATTGGCAATGAAGCTTTGTCTCTACGTTTTCTCTTAACTTCTCTAACTTTTTTTACTTCTTGTAATTGTCTCTCAATTTCTGAAATTCTCCTCAATATGTGTCTTCTATCAATTTCTAATTTTTTCTCTCCTGGACCCCTAGTTCCAATACCCGCACCTGTTCTTGACAGAGATTTACCTAAACCTACTAATCTAGGTAATCTATACTTTAATTGTGCTAATTCAACTTGTAATTTTCCTTCTTTAGTTGCAGCTCTATTTGCAAAAATATCTAATATTAATGTAGTTCTATCAATAATTTTTCTTTCTACTATATTTTCGATATTTCTAATTTGCATACCAGACAATTCATCATTAAAAACAACAGTATCTATATCTAACTCATCACAATATAATCTAATTTCTTCAACTTTACCTTTACCTATAAAATAAGAAGAATCTATTTTGTTTCTCTTTTGAACAATACTTGAAATTGGTATTCCTCCAGCAGCTTTTACTAATTCCTCTAACTCTTTCATTGAGCTTTCTATACTAATCTGTGATTTTTTTTGTAAGTCTACCCCTACTAACAGAACTCTTTCATCTTCTGGTATATTACTGTAAATTGCCATATATTCACCTCTGCATTTATATTTTCTGCTATTAATATAATATACCAATTTGAAATTTATTTCTATACATATCTAGTTAGGTATAACATTAAGTATTTCATTTTCTGGTACTTTAATATAGTATTGAGGTACATCTCCTACTATAACCGTTTCAGCTATTGGGACATTAGTTGATACTTGTATTATATCTGAAGTCAAAGGAACAATGATTCTTACATTAGTTTTTATTGTTAAAAAAACTTTATGTCTAGTTTGATTTATACCTGATTCTTCAAATTCTGTTGTAAAATCTACAGTTACTGTACCTTGTGGTACTATATTGATATTTATTTTTGGACCCCATTGAGATAGTATCTGACTGTTAAGTGCATTACCTAAAGGAATTTTTATATTACTTGCTGCTATTTGTCTCATGTTTTCCTGAACTTCTAATGCTACTTCAGATGCAATGCTATTCATTAAAACTGTATTAGCTTGCATCATTGTAATTTTACCTTGATTATCATATTTTACAAAAATTAAATCATTATAATTAATATCCTCGTTTATTTTTGCTCGTACTGCATCATTTATTGCTTGTGTTGCTATCATTCTTGCTTTAGCCTCGCAAATAGCTAAAACAGTTGGTTTGATATTTCTATCTATTATAATAAATCCATAAATTATTAAAACTAGTATTACAACTAATATAATAAATGTTTTCTTTTTTTTATTTCTAGCTTGTTTCAAAATAAACACCCCTCCTAACATTATATGCAGGAAGGGTAAAGTTGTATTTGAAATTTTATTCTAATAATATCTATAAGGTCTTCTATGATATGGTCTACGATATCTCCTTCTGTATATTATTACTAATAATAAGAACCATAACAACAGACTGGAAGGACTAAAAAATTGGCTTTCTAGTTCTCTATCTGATATTTTTTTGTTTTCTGAAGAGTCTACATTTATTAATCTTTTTAGTTTTTCAATTTCTCTTTTAATATCTTCTGTTACAAATCCTTCAAATTTAGAAATTGCTTCAAGGTTTTTAATGTGCCTTACTTTAACTGCATCAGGTACTTCTTTTTGAACTTTTTCTATTTCTTGATAAATATATCTATCAGGTTTATCTCCATATTTTTTAAGAAATTCATCAAATTTATTTATAATAATATCATCATATAATATTCTATTAAACATATAATCAAAGTTTAATTTGTTATTATCCATTTTTTGACCTCCTTTGTTCCTGTGTTTTTTCATTAGTATAATATGTTTATATGATTTTTAGGTTACATAATATTTTATTAAAAATAACAACATTGAAATAAAAACGTCAACTTTTACTTAACAGTAACTATAACCTACTCTGATTTAACAAACTTCTGTTTATATGTTATAATTAACTTTGATGTTGGTGCCCTCATTTTAAAGGAGGTAATATTATGACAGGAAACAAAAAAAGATCTAAAAAGAAGAAAAAGCTCAGTATCCTGAAATTTATACTAATTGTTCTATTAATGGTAACATTTATTATTGTTGGTTCCGTTGGAGGCCTTGTATTTGCTGTTATTAAAAACACACCAAAAATTGACCCAACAAAAATTGATTCTATGTTAAGTGAAAATTCAGTTATTTTAGATAAGAATGGAAATCTAATTGAAAAAATTGAAACTCAAGAATACAGAACGATAATAGAAGATCTTGATGAAGTCCCAGATTATTTAGAGAATGCTTTTATTGCTGTAGAAGATGCCAGATTTAGAAAACATATAGGAATAGATTTTAAAAGGATAATTGGTGCTTTGATTGAAGATATAAAAGCAAGAAAACTTGTACAAGGTGGAAGTACAATAACTCAACAGCTTGCAAGAAATATATATTTAAATCGCGAAAAAAAGATTACTAGAAAAATCAAAGAAGCTTATATAGCAATACAAATTGAAAGACATCTAACAAAAGATCAAATTTTAAAACTATATCTTAATACCGTCGATCTGGGCAAAGGTGCTTTTGGAATCCAAGAAGCTGCACAAACATATTTTTCAAAAAATGTTAATGAATTAACTATAGCAGAAAGTGCATTATTAGCTGGTATACCAAAGAGTCCAACAATCTATTCTCCATATATTTTGTTAAAATCCGAAAATGTTGATAAAGATAAATACTATATCATTGGAGAATACGATATATATGGAACAAAATATACCGCTGTCTTTAACAATAAAGCTCTTGAAAGACAGAGATTAGTACTAAAACTAATGAGAGAACAAAACTATATTACTGAAGAAGAATATCAAAAAGCACTTAGTGAAGATATTAAGAAAGCCATAAAACCAGGACAGAAAAAGATAAAAGGTATTTCATCATATTTTACTGATTATGTAAAAGAACAAGTTTTAGATACTTTAGTAAATAAGTTAGGATATACAAATGAAGGAGCTAAAAGAGAATTATATACAGGTGGTTTAAAAATATATTCTACTATGGATATTAATATGCAGCATAAAGTCGAAAAAATTTATGATAATTTCGTTAATGTCATAGTAGGAGACACATCTAAAGTTAATGGACCTGTATTAATAAGCTGGTCAAAAGATAAGTACGGAAATGTTTTAGATAGTCAGAAAAAAGTCATACTTTACAAAAAAGAAAATTTATTAGATAAAAATTATAATTTGATTATCGAAAATGGAACTTATGATTTTTCTAATGGTAATTTAGTAATAAAAAATAAAAAGTTAAACATATATCCAAAAACTGTGGATATAACAGATTACTATACTATTGATAACAATAAAAATCTTGTTACACATAATGTTGGTTCACTTGATATTTCAAAAGAAAATTATTATATAGACAAAAATAAAAGAGTAGTTATTAAAAGTAGTTTTCTAAATCAAAATAAAGATTTTTATAAAATTGATGAAAATAAAAATCTTTTAATTAATCCAAAATATTTCTATATTAATAAAACAGGTGTTGTACAACCACAATCTGCTGTAGTAGTTATGGATTATAGAACAGGTGAAATAAAAGCTCTAGTTGGTGGAAGAAATGTAAAAGGTAATAAAGTTCTTAACAGAGCAGTTCATTCACAAAGACAACCTGGTTCTGCTATAAAACCAATAGCAGTTTATTTACCAGCTTTAGATAACGGTTATACTGCAGCTACAGTAATCGACGATATTCCTCATTACGATAGTAAAGGTAGATTATGGCCTAAGAACTGGAATAGAAAATTTTTAGGTTTAACTACTTTAAGAGAAGCTGTTGAGCAATCAATGAATGTCATAGCAGTAAAAGTATTAGAAGATATAGGTATCGATACTTCAATCGAATATTTAACTAGATTAGGTATAATTAATGAAAATGATCCAAGTAAAGACAATTTCGTGTCAAGGAGTGAAAATAGAAGAGTAAATGATGAAAATCTAGCTGCACTTGCTCTTGGAGGATTGTCAAAAGGATTTACACCATTGGATATGACTAAAGCTTATGCTGCTATTGCTAATCAAGGCATTTATATTGAACCGATTACTTTTACAAAAATCGTTGACAGAGATGGAAATGTTTTATATGAAAACAAAGCTCTTAAAAATAGAGTTGTTACACCTCAAGTAGCTTATCTTATGACTGATATTCTAAAAGGGGTTGTAACAAGAGGTACTGGTTGGAGAGCTCAACTTTATCAATATAATACAACAATACCAGTTGCAGGTAAAACTGGTACAACACAAAATAAAGCAGATGCTTGGTTCATTGGATATACACCATATTATATTGCTGGTGTTTGGATAGGTAATGATAATCCAGGAATAAAACTATCACAAGGTAGTAAATTAGCTTCTATCTTATGGAAGAATATCATGAAAGAAATCCATAATGGTTTTGAACCTAAAGACTTTATTAAACCTCAAGGATTTGTTGTTAGAAATATCTGTACAGAATCTGGTAAGCTAGCAACAGATTTATGTGAAAGAGACCCAAGAGGAAGTACTGTTAGGTCAGAAATATTCATAAAAGGAACAGAACCAACTGAGTTTTGTGATGTCCATGTAGAAGCATTAATCGACACAAGTACAAATAAACTAGCAAATGAATTCTGTCCTCCAGAACTAGTTGAAAAAAGAGTATTTATAAAAAGAAAAACTCCATATATACCAGAAGAAAATAACGGATATATTCCAGCAGATTATCAATATACATTACCGACAGAAGTATGTGATGTTCATAATGAAAAAAATAGCTTTAAAGATTGGCTGAATAAATGGTTTTTCAAAAATACTGAGCAAAATACAAACAAAAATGAATCTGAGGACAACCAAGAAAATATACAACCACAGGAGAATGATAGCGAAAACAATAATGATTAAAGAGGCTTTTTAGCCTCTTTATTTTTTATCAACTTCCATCTTATCTTTATCTTTTGCTCTAATAAAATCAGGTCTTTGATATACTTCTGGAATAGGTTTTCTAGTTAATACTGTAGATAGAGCTTTTCCATCAAACGGTATTAATGGCCAAGTATAATTAATGCCTCCAAAAGATTTTGTTCTCAGTAAAGTAATTAAAAATATAAAAATACCTATTATAAAACCAATTGTATTGAATAATCCAGTCAAAATTAGCAAAATTAATCTAAATATTCTTATCGCCATAGCAAATTCAATACTTGGAGTTGCAAACATTCCTATACCAGCAATTGCACCATATAAAACTGTTTCTGGTATAAACCAACCAACCTTTATTGCAAAATCACTTAAGAGTAATGCTCCTATAATACCAAGAGAAGTTGTTAATGCGTTCGGTGTATGAATCGATGCTATTCTTAACATATCTAAACCTACCTCAAGTATTAAAAACTGAAATAATAATGGTATCGCTCCTGATTTTTTAGGGCCAATAAACTTTAAAAACTCAGGCAATATAGACTTATTCTTAATCAATAAGAGCCACAATGAAGGCAAAAGATACGATAAAATAATAGCTAAAAATCTTATCCATCTTATGTACGTTCCAATAATAGGGTTTTGATAGTAATCTTCTGCATGTTGTGTAAAATGAAACATGCTTACAGGTAATATCATTACACTAGGAGTTGTATCAACTAAAACTATTATATGCCCCTCTAATAAATGTGCTGCAGCTACATCTGGTCTTTCAGTAAATTTTGCTTGAGGAAATGGATTTAAGTTTCTACCTAAAATAAATTCCTCTAAACTCTTTTCAGCCATTACTAATGAATCAATATCTATACTCTTTATTTTTTCTTTAAGACTATCGACTAAATCTTTATTCGTAATATCTTCAATATAACCAATAACTACATCATTTTGAGACCTTTTACCAACTTTATATAATTCAAAACGCAAGTTTGGATCTCTTATCCGTCTTCTTATTAAAGCAGTATTAAAAACAATAGTTTCAACAAAACCATCCCTAGACCCTCTCGTAACTTTCTCTAAATCTGGTTCTTCAGGTCCTCTCGCTGGATAAGTTCGCACATCAATTATCAAAGCTTCTTTTAAATCCTCAATAAACAATACAGCAGAACCTGATAGTAAAGAATATTGAATTTCCTCTAAATCTTCACTACTATCACATTCAATATATGATATTTTTCTTTTAATTAACTTAGTCAAAGTATTTGGTACTATTTCTTCTCTACTTGCCTCTTGTAACCTTTTTATTATCCATATCATTAGTTCATCTTTTACAAAACCATCTATAAAAAAAAGAGAGGCATTTTTGCCAGCTACTTCAAAATCTCTCCTAACAGCATCAAAACTTTTTCCTACACCTATTTTTTCAGAAATATAATTTATTCTTTCGTCATATACTTTCATTACTATCACCTTATTCAGTTATTTTTAATATTTCTTCTATTGCTCTAGTCAAAATAGGAGCCCCTATTTTTGAATCATCTTTCCCATTCATTTTACCTATATCTCCAATTCCTACTATAACTGGTACTTTATATTTATTTAAAACATCTACAGTATCCCCATATAAAACTTTACTATTAGTTTCTGTACCACATTTATTAACCGCATTTTCTATTTTTTCCCCTTTAGAATTAATTGAAAAGTCTACTGCAACACCGTCAACACCTTCAGTATTTGAAGCTACAGCTATAACTCCTAAAACCTCTATTTCATCACTTTTAAGTATCTCTTCTATAACTTGCTCTCCTTGTCCTTGATTTGGATTACCCTTATCATCAACCATAACAATAACTGGGTCATATTTTGCTATCTTTACTAATTCAATAATTTCTTCACCTGACAAAGGAGTTGGATTTCCAGCAGATCTAGAAATACATCTTCCTCCTATTCTAGCAGTAGCCATCTCAACTGCTCTTCGTGCATTAATATCTCCATCAGTAACTAAAATAACTTTTCTTTTCAAGATATCACTTCCAATAATTAACTTTTTGTTTTAGGATTAAATATTAAAGACATTATATAACCAAAAAATATTGCTGCTGACACACCTCCTGCAGTAGCCTGAATACCACCAGTAAAAATGCCTATTAAACCATCTTTATCTACTGCTTTAAAAACGCCTTTCGCTAATGAATAACCAAAACCTGGTAATGGTACAGTAGCTCCTGCTCCACCAATATTTACTATTGGCTCATATATACCTATAGCAGTCAATATTACTCCTGATGTAACAAAAGCTACCAACACATGTGCAGGTGTTAACTTGGTTCCATCCATTAACAATTGCCCAATGACACAAATTAAACCTCCAACAATAAATGCTCTTATATAATCCATTAAAACCCTCCTATTCTTTTGTGTTACTAATAGTAACTGCATGAGCTATTCCTGGAATTGACTCTCCTTGTTGAGAACTTGTCGTTGAATGTAATGCTCCAGTTGAGACTAATAATACTCTATTTAAAGTTCTATCTTTAAGTAATTTGTAAATATATCCACAGAATACTGCAGCTGAACAGCCACATCCACTACCTCCTGCATGAGTATCCTGTCTTTCATGATCAAATATTTCAATTCCACAATCTGTAAATACACCCGAAATATCATAACCAGCTTTAGTTATAAATTCTTCAGCTATTTCTTTGCCTATTATACCTAAATCTCCAGTTATTATTAAATCATAATCATCTATTCTATAACCTGTATCATTAAAATGTTGTATTATAGTATCTGCCGCTGCTGGAGCCATTGCAGCTCCCATATTATTTACATCCTTAATACCAGCATCTATTATCTTTCCAGTTGTAACATGAGTTATATATGGACCTAGACCATTTGAAGACAAAACAGCCGCTCCAGTTCCAGTAACGGTCCATTGGGAAGTTGGTGGTCTTTGATTACCTAACTCTAACGGAAATCTAAATTGCCTTTCAGCAGTACAAAAATGACTTGATGTAGCACAAACAAGATAATCAGCATAGCCTCCATCAACTAGCATAGAACCTAAACTCAAACTTTCTGCCATTGTCGAACAAGCACCATATAAACCAAAATAAGGTATACCTAAATTCCTTACTGCAAATGAAGATGATATAATTTGATTCAATAAATCTCCAGCTAAAACATACTCTATCTCCGTTTCAGATAATTGTGCATTTTTTATTGCCATCTTTATGGCATCTTCAAGAATTTTAGATTCACATTTTTCCCAAGTTTTTTGACCACATAAATCATCTTGTAAAATAAGATCAAAATATTCCTTAAGTGGACCATCACCTTCCTTTGGACCAACAATACTATAAGTAGATATAATTGAAGGTGGGTTTTCAAATCTTACTGTTTGCTTTCCAATTTTTTTAACAGCCAAATTTACACCTCCTTACTTTTTAATTAGATAATATATTAACCCTACTATAACTGAACTTCCATATCCATATACAAGAACCGGTCCTGCTATTGTAAACATTCTAGCTGCTACTCCGAATATAAACCCTTCTCTTTTAAATTCCATTGCAGGTGATACAATAGAATTAGCAAAACCTGTTATCGGCACTATAGAACCCGCTCCTGCTCTTTTTCCTAACTTATCATACCATCCTAATCCAGTAAAAAAAGCTCCTAGAAACACCAGAGTAATTGCTGTTGCCGTCGATACCCTTTCTTTATCAAGTCCCATATTTTTATAGAAATTTATCACAAACTGACCAAAAGTACAAATAAGCCCACCAATAAAAAAAGCCCAAAGAGAATTTTTTAAAAACGTTGGTTTCGGGATTTTCTCCTGAACATATTTGTTATAATCCTTAGGATTAATCTTATCCATAGAATCACCCCTTTACTTAATTTGATTTATTTTTTTAAAGAATTCACTTTTTGATATTAAATCGTCAGAATGTATTTCATTTTCTTGATATCTTAATTCATTTTCATTAATATTCTCTTTAAAAACACTTTTACCTAACTCCTTATAATATTTCGAAATATCTTTTACCATTTAATCACCTTATCTTTCTAAAACTAACCATTGTATTAATGAACCTACAGTTTTCCCAAAAGCTATAGCTATTAAAATATAAATAATATAATCTTTAATTTTAACCCTTCTTTCAAAAACAGCTACTACGTCAATAACTTCAGCTAATGCAGCCGCTAAAATTCCAATAAAAATTCCCATGATTAATCCGATTGGAACTAAATAAATTTCACTTATCCTTAACGTAACATCAAAGAAATCTAATAATGTAATTAATACAACTGACAAAATCATAACTTTTTCATAAATATTAATAAATTTCTCTGTATGAGACATTTGAGCTAATCTTGGAATTATATTTAATAATACGATAACTGCAATAAAAGCACTTCCAATTACAATACCTCCTGAAAACCCTATTAATGTTAAAAGAATAGTATTAAACATTTTCATCACCATATTTTACAAACTAACTTTCATTTTTGTTATTCATCTTATAATCATCTATATCTTTCTTAAATTTATACATCTCTATTTCTAATGGACTAGGCTCTTTTTCCCTTTTCTTACCGAATTGGTTTAAAAAAATGGTCATACCAATACCAATGCCTAAAGAATATGCTATCTGTAATGTTAGTGGGTTATCAGTTTTTTTGCCAGTTATAAGATAGTATATTATCTTATGTGATTTTTCCATATTTACATCAGCATGAAAATTTATTATAGCAAGACCCGCTCCAATAAAAAGAATCAAAGATATTAAAAATACTTTAATCAATTGTAAAAACTTATTTAATTCTCTAATATTATTTATATCTACTAAAACTTCATCTACTCCAAATGTTGATATAGTCAAATTTTTATATTCAGACTCTATCTTTTTGATTACTTCAAGTACAGATATTTTCACAAATTTCTTATCATTAGGTATTTTAATTAGCTTAATGTCTAGTATTGCTTTCTGTAAATTTACATCATCACAGTAAACATCAGCAATATCTTTTATCCTTACTGACTCTTGTTTTTCTTTTGTAACTTTTGTTTTAAAAAATAAATATACATTAGTATTTTTTATAGTATATCACCCCATTATTATCAATATTTTCATTTAAAACTAGCTTAGCTCTTCTAGGGATTTGTTTCATTGACTTATTGCTTAGAAATACATACCACCCAAAAGTAATAAGTACAATAAATAAAAATAAACAAATAATAATTTTAAAATATCTTTTCATATAACAACCACTCCATTTCTTTTACATATCTTATTATTTGCTTCAATCTTTCTTTTAATACAAAAAAATAGACATCTAAGTTTGATGTCTATTTAGATAATTCCTCATGTTTTGTAAAACTTTTTTTTCTATTCTTGAAACTTGGACTTGTGATATTCCTAGCATTTCAGCAATTTCAGTCTGTGTTTTATCTTTAAAGTATCTCATTATAATGATCTGTCTTTCTATAGGTTTAAGCTGATTTAAAGCCTGTTTAAGAACAATTCTATCTAACACTTCTGAATCTTCAGTTTCATTATTACCAATTTTATCTATTAAATGAATTGGTGAACCATTGTCATGATGTATTACATCATATAAATAATCAGGCTGATAGTTAGAATCTAAAGCCATAACAACTTCTTCCTTGTCCATTTTTACTTCATCACATATCTCGTTTATAGTTGGTTCTCTACCCAATTTTTTTGTTAACTTTTCTTTTGCTAAATTAACTTTTACTGCAGTTTGTTTAAGTGATCGACTGACCTTTATTATTCCATCATCTCTCAAAAATCTCTTTATCTCACCTACAATCATAGGAATTGCATATGTAGAAAACCTAACTTCATATTTAGGTTCAAATTTTTGAATTGCTTTAATCAAACCAATACAACCTATTTGAAATAAATCTTCTATATCGTATCCTCTATTATTAAATCTTTTTAATACACTTCTAACTAATCCAAGATTGTGATCTACAAGTATTGCCTGTGCCTCTTTGTCCCCAGCTTGTGCTTTTTTTATCAGCTTAATAGTTTCTTCATGACTAAGCAATTCAGTTGAGGTTTTTCTCAACGTACTAGTGATCATATTATCTACCCCTCAGATGATATACTTTTAAATACTTTTACCATCTTCACTATAGTACCTTTACCTACTTCAGATTGCACTTTTAGCTCATCCATAAAAGTTTCCATTACTGTAAATCCCATACCTGATCTTTCCATTTCAGGTCTTGAAGTATAAAATGGCTCCATTGCTTTCTCTATATCTTCTATTCCCTTCCCTTTGTCCTCAACAATTATTTCCAATTTATTTTTTATTATTCTGCATTCTATAGTTATTATTCCTATTTTATTTTCATAACCATGAATTATTGCATTTGTAACAGCTTCCGATACTGCTGTTTTAACATCAGCTAATTCTTCAATAGTAGGGTCTAATTGAGACGCAAATGAAGCTACTACTACTCTAGCAAAAGCCTCATTTTGTGATTTACTTGGTATTTCTAATTTCATGTAATTATCATGCATATAAAACACCCCTTTATATATTGTCTAAAGCATTATTAACAGAATTATAAATTTTAATTATCTTTGTTATTCCTGACATTTCTAAAATTTTTTTAACTCTAGTGCTTGCATTTACTAATAATAATTTTCCATCATTATTCATAGCTTTTTTATATCTTCCTAGAATTAAACCAATACCAGAGCTGTCCATAAAATTTAAATTATCTAAATCCAAAATAATATTTTTTAACATTTTTTCATCATAATAATTATCTATCTCTTTCCTAATATTTTCTGCAGTGTGATGATCTAACTCTCCACTAAAGCCTACAACTAAAGTTTTACCTGTTACATAAAAGTTCAATTGCAAAGCTAACCCCCCTATCTTTTAATATCTTATCACTTATTCTCTATCGCCATATATTTTCCCTTCAATGAAAATTGTCTTATTTTGTAATTTTAAGTAATATTTTCTCAGTAATGCCTCTTAAAATAATGATAAAAATAATGATAAACTTTATCAAAATATTCTGATATAATATATACAAAGTATATTATAAAGGTGGTGAATTATGGTAAAAGTCTTATTTACCTATGATTATGGCAAAGAAAAAATGAAAAAAATCGAAGATTTAGGCTATGAAATTGTGTATATTAAAGAACAAGAACTATCCTATAACGAAAAAATAAAAGATATAGAAGTTCTTGTATGCTATAATCCTTTCAACTCTTTAGATATTACTAAATTACATAAGTTAAAATGGATTCAATTATCAAGTATTGGTATAGACCAAGTTCCTAAACAATATTTATTGGAAAAACAAATCTTGTTAACCAATAATAAAGGTGGATATAGCATCCCTATGGGTGAATGGGTTGTATTAAAAATACTAGAAATGCTAAAAAGAAGCAAGAGTTTCTATAAAAAGCAAGATAATAAACTTTGGAAAATTGATACTTCTATTATAGAGCTTTATGGCAAAACAATAGGTTTTATCGGAACAGGAAGTATCGCATATGAATCAGCAAAAAGACTCACAGGTTTTGAAGTAAATATATACGGATTAAACACTACAGGTAGAAGTGTAAAGTACTTTGATAAATGCTTTAGTATTTCCGAATTTGACCACTTTTTAAGTTTATGCGATATTTTAGTTCTTACTATTCCATATACAGAAAAAACTCATCATTTACTCAATGAAAGCAAATTTAAAATAATGAAAGATGGCGTATATATTGTAAATGTTTCTCGTGGCAGTATAATAAATGAAGCTGACTTAATTAAATATTTAAAAAACGGAAAAATAAAATTTGCTGCATTAGACGTTTTTGAAAATGAACCATTAAATGAGAATAATCCTTTATGGGACTTAGATAATGTTATAATAACTCCACATAATTCTTGGGTTTCAGAAATGAGAAATGAAAGAAGATATAACGTTATATATGAAAACATGAAAAGATATATCAATGGTGAAAAGTTAATTAATATAGTTGACTTAAAAAAAGGATACTAGAAAGCCATCGGCACTTTGCCGATGGCTTCTATATTAATTCATCTTCGATTTCATATCCTAATTCTCTTAAGTAATCATAATTTAAATATTTAGGAAGCTTTCGCTTCGCATCTCTTGTTGACTTTATTGCAAAACTCAAATCAACCATATTTTTATTTGAATAAATTTGATAGTTGTCCCTTAAACTAGGAGGTGTACTAATAAGCATAATTGTATTAGCACCTGCTTTTAATGCTAGAGTTTGTCCATCTGGGTGCAATGTAGCTATTGCTGTAGTAGCTGGCAAAAACACATGTTGACATACTATTCTAGTTACCGCTACAACTTTTAATGATAGCTTAAGATCTCCTGGTTTACAATTCTCATATGGTGTTCCCTTAGCTGGTAAGAAAGGTCCAAATCCAATCATATGAATACCAAAATCTCTCTGGAATATAATATCTTCAGCTATTTCATCAATAGTTTGAGTAGGGAGTCCTATCATTCCTCCAGAACCTACTCTCATTCCAGCTTCTTTTATAAGTCTAGTATGTTTTACTCTAATATCATAATCATCATCAGGGTGAATTAATTCAAATAATCTTCTACTTGCAGTTTCTATTTTCAATAAATAGTTATTAACACCTGCATCACTAAATAGCCTATACTCTTTTTCGTCTCTTTCCCCTATACTTAAAGTAATACCCATTCTAAATTTTTGCTTTATTTCTTTAATAATTGATAATAACTTGTCAGTTGTATAGTATGGATCTTCACCTGATTGTAATATTACTGTTTTTATACCTACTTTATATAACTTCTCAACCTCATTTATTATTTCTTCTTTAGTCATTCTATATCTTTTTATTTTATTATCCCTTCTAACCCCACAATAATTACAATTCTTTCTACAATAGTTAGAAAATTCAATTGCAGCCCTTATTTCTACCCTGTCTCCAACACATTCTTTTCTTATAATATCTGCTACTCGAATTAATGCATTATACTCTTCATTTTCTACTTCTAGCAAATATTTTATTTCTTCCTTGTTTAATTCTATATTAGCCTCTATTTTTTTTACTATATCTCTAAAAGTATCTGAAATATTCATATTAAATATTTCAGATAAATCATATTTATATTTATCTTTTAAAGAATAAATTCCTTCATATTCAATATTATTTTTCTTTATTATTTCTTCTACTTTTTGCTTAAATTTTTTATCAAACTTTATAGCTGTCGTACATACTCCACCAAATCCTTTTGGTGTAGGAATTAAATCATTTTCTATACCTTCTTTATCTAATAAATCCTTACTAAACAACATCTGTGATTTAGATGAACAAACTAAAATATATGGTTCTTTAAAGTTATTCTTTAGAAACTTGTTTATTAGTGCCATAAAATCCCTCTTCTATTTAATAAATTATTTTGAAAAGTACTTTTTCCCTTCTATATTATAACATAAATTAGTTAATATCTTATTATATTAATTGTCATTTAAATTATTAATATTTAAACTGTTGCTAAATTGCTCAACCAACTTAATTATGTCATTCTTTCTAGCAACTGCATCTATCCACTTTTTCGGAATAGCTTCTATACCATAATATATACCTGCAAGTCCGCCTGCTATTGCTGCAATTGTATCTGTATCATTTCCTAGATTTACAGCTTTTAAAACTACTTCTTTATATCCATCTCCATTTAAGAAACACCAAAATACGGCCTCTAAAGTATCTACAACATAACCACTTGACTTTATTTCTTCTTCTTTTAGCTTTGCAATATCATATTTTAATATCCTGTTGTATGAATCAAATTCTTTTCTAAAATCAGTATTAGAATAGAAATTAATAATATTTTCTTTCATATTTTTATAGGCTTCCTCTTTTGAACAACCTTTCAAAAGATTTATTGCATATTCTACATATATACTACAAGCTAAAATACTTCTTAAATGTCTATGTGTAATCGAAGATACTTGGTGTACTGTATTATATTTTTCTTCATCTTTAAAGTCTTTTAAATAAAATGCTAAAGGCAGCACTCTCATAAGCGAACCATTCCCATTTGAATATTCATCATCAAGTCCAGCTTGTTTAGGGCTTACACCTTTAAAAATTCTACGAATAGCTTCTTTAGTTGTATTACCTACACCAAATGTTACATTATATGGTGTCCAGTAAGAATCATAATACCATTTTACATATTTTTCCCCTATATCTTCTAAATTTAATCCATTACATAAGCTTTCGACTAAACATAAAGTTAAAGAAGTATCATCTGACCATGTTCCTGGTGGCTGATTATAAGTCCCATAACCAAGCATATCTGTTACAGGTTCTTTTATTAATTCTTCTCTTGATTTAAACTCAACAGGTACACCTAGAGCATCTCCAACACAAAACCCAAATATTGCACCTAATATTTTATTTTTGCTCATTTTATCATCTCCTGAGCTTTCACAATTTTCGCTTGAGCATCACATTTATCAACAAACTTAAATTGAGCTTGTTGACAAAGTTAATCTTTTAAAAAAATATATGGAAATAAATAGGTGCGTTAAGATTTTCTAAAAATTTGAGCCTTAAGTTTTTTCTAAATTCTTTCACATGAACGTTATTTTCATAAATATTTTATTTTGTCTACAGTCTGTTAAATTAATTTTGTAATTATAAAATTAGTAGTTATTGATATTAAAGAAAATAAAATTAAACCAAATAAGAATGATTTTAGCCCTTTATCTTTAATGCTTTTTAAATCTACTGAAAGTCCCATTCCAACCATAGCCATAAGTATAAAAGTAGAACTTAATTTTACTAATATCATCGAAAGCTGGTTTGGAATTATGCCTAATGAACTTATTATACCAGCTATTATAAAATAGAATATATACATCGGAAATTTTACACTAGAACTCTTTTCTTTTTTATTAAATATAAAACTTAGAACCATAGCTACAGGAATTAACATTACAACTCTACCCATCTTTACAAATGTTCCTATTTCTCCTGCTTCGCTACCTCTAGCGAAAGCAGCTGCTATTGCATGAGCCACCCCTTGAAGTGACATTCCAGACCAAATCCCATATTCAATATCACTAATTCCTGAAACTAAAGCTATAGCTGAATACACCAAAACTCCTATAGCTCCTAAAAAATTAATAATAGACACTGCAACTACAGCATCATCTTCATCTGCATTTATACAAGGAGCCATTGCCACTATAGCAGAAGCTCCACATATACTGGAACCAACTCCTATAAGTATAGGAATTTTATTATTCATCTTAAATAATTTGCCTAAATAATAAGCAATTATTAAGACAATTGGAACAAATATTATTATCATTAAAATAACTTTTGGTCCAAGGTTTAATAAAGACTTAAAGTTAAGTTTAAAACCCAGCAGAATAATTCCTGCCTTCAAAAGTTTTTTTGCAGAGAATTTTATACCTGGTTTAAATATTTCTCTAGTTTCTAATAAATTATTATACAAAATTCCTATAATAATACCTATAGTTAAAGCTTCTAAATTTACAATATGCTTTATTGAATCATTGATAAATATAGAAATAAATGATATCAAATAAACAAACAAAATACCTGGTATTAATCTTTTAACATTTTTCACAAATACCACTCCCTCTATACTCTTTAGTTTTTTATCAAGGTTTTTAAACCTTGAATTCTCACAATAGTAAAACGAGTAAGCCTGTAAACCGAGTTCTGTATCAACATTTTTAAGAATGCTTTTTGAAAATAAAAATATTTCACAGAACTCCAAATTATATGCTTAAAATTACAGTACATAATTAGAATTATAAATAATTATTTCATTTTATGCAATTAAAAATTTATCGAGTTCTGTGCAAAATGGAAATGAGTAGTTATGTACAATATTGAAGATTTGTTTGATGAATTTTTAGATTATTTAAAAACAGAAAAAAATGCTTCAAAATCAACTATAACAAGTTATTCTACTGACTTTTATGTTTTTTAACTTTTCTTAAAAATAACAAAATCACACTTGATGTAGAGAAAATAAGAACACCTAACTTGAGAGATGTTTATATTAATCGAAAAGTTCCCACGATATTAATCGAAAATTCCCCCACCTCAAGGAAAAGTGTTATTATTTTAATTCCAGTAGAATTTACATGGAGAAGCAGGTATGGTAGCCTATTGAAGTTGGCTAAGCCTTTTGTTTACTAGTTTGCCGGCAAGGCATATATA